>CAYTWE010000033.1:2009-25745 GCA_964440985.1 uncultured Lentisphaeraceae bacterium
CCATTTCCGCGCAGAACAAGCAAGCGAAAACCATCACTTGCCGGGCTGCAGCAGAGGATGCAGACGGTAGGTTTCGTATATCGGGGCGCGACCGGACGTCGAACAGGTGTAGTGCCACACCGATCCGCCGCAGGAGCGCGTCTCCGCGATGAACGCAAGGTGCGCCGGATTCATGAAATACCCGTGACTCCAGAAAATCCACGCATCTACGCACGGAGCAAACCTCCGCATTGTGCTGGCGTCCATGATATGCGCACCGAGCGTAAGCGCAAGACGGACGCCGGGTGCGGCTGCCTTTGCCGCAGACAGTACGGACATGATATTGCCGTCCGCATTTCGACCCGGTCCTGCGGAAATCCTGAAAGGCCGAACTCGCCATCAAGCATCTTCTCCGCCCACGGCTCCTGCTGGTCGACCGTAGACATCTCAAGCCGCACGACATGCGTCTCCGGCGCATCCGTGAGGTTCATTATCGCCACCGGAACACCGGTGCGCTCATTCACGGCGGCGCGTACGCCTATCGAATCCGGCGGCTCGACAGATCGTTTTTCCGTCCGTGCCGATCATCGCAACCGCGTTCCACACCACAAACCCCTCACGGTTTGTCGCCGGCGCTCCAAGCGTAAGCTCTCCGCACTCGTTCCATGTCAGCTCCACCCGCACAAGGCGGATCCGTCCAGGATTTGTGCAGACAAACCGGGCAAGGTTGTCTTTCGCCCCGTGAAGTCGATTGTCGCCGACTCTGCGGCAATGCCGCCAAATGCAAACGCCGCCGCAAACGCCTTTATTGCGCCTCGCCTGAAACAACAAAACAGTTTCGTGGTCATTCCCTCAATCCGCAATCACCTGATTATCACCCTCAGCGATGTTCCGCTGTATTCACCGCGTCTGTGAAGCTGCACGTTGGACGGAACCGTCCCTGCAAATGAGAGGTCTCCATCGCCGACGAGCAGGTGTGTCGTACCAGCGCGGGATGTCGTAATCCGCGAGAATCCGGAGAGCGAACCAATCGCCGTCGTCCTTGCGGTCAGATCGAGCGTGAAAGCCTTTTGTTCGCCATCCAGTCCCGTCAGCTCCACTTCGCCCAACCCGGTAAGCCGGACAACGGAGTTCGTGCCGTCAATCGAGTTTTCCACGGTTATCGGATCGCCGTTGCTGAACACAAGAACGGAATTGTCGAGAAACACCGGCCCGGTTCCGGCTCCATCACCCCGACTGATGGCAAAGACAGACCGCACAACCTCAGTGCCGCCTGTATAGCTGTTGCTTCCGTCAAACCTGATTGTGCCGGCTGCGGCAACGTTCGTGGAGACTATCTCAAGTGAATCGCCGGAAATCTGACCGGACACAACAGCCGTCACGTTCGGCAGAGGAGCGGTCCACCGCGAAAGCCCGGCAAGCTCGACATCACCCGAAATCGCAGTGTCCGCCATGAACTCCATTGCGCCACCGCTGTAGCCGTCCCAATGCGTATCACGGCAACCGCTTCCGGAAACGGTGAAATTGTTGCCGAACGTCGCGCCAGGTGCATTGAACGCCAAGCGCCCGCCATTGCGCGTTCCGCCGCCCACGACAACGTCGCCGCCGCCAAGGGCGGATGCATTCGCCAGTTCGAGTCGAACCGCGTTGATGCGCGTTCCGCCCGTCCAGCCGTTTGTCCCTGCGAGCGTAATGCGCCGCCAGCCATAGTTGCAGTCCGGCGTCGAAACGAACGACATCCCTCCCGATCCTGCAATCGATGCCGATATCGTTGTGATCCACGCCCGGTTTGCGCTGGGACCGGACACTATCAGGCCCTCGCCATCACCAAAGTCTACCGTGCCGGATCCCATCAGGTTGCACCGGTTCTGAAGAAGAATCGTCCGCGTTCCGCGGACATTTAGCAGTCCATTCACATATGCGGTCTTCCACTCTGTGCCGAAGCGGAATCCGCCGACAGTCTTCTCAGAGCCGCTCGCAATGGTGAAACTGTCCGCCGTCGAGGCGATTGTCTCGGCCGTAGTCGCAACACCGACATCAACGTATCCCGCATATGGAATCAGCCCCGCATCGGAGCTGTACGTCATGAAGTCGAGCGAATACTGGCGTACACCGAATATGGGGAGATCCAGTACGCCGGACGACCTCAAGGCCGGGGCGGAAGTCACCATCACCTTCGATGAACCAGTCTCGCCAAGCGAAGACGATATTCCGTCAGTCACGAACAGGACGGAGCCTGAACCGCCGCGCACGATTGAACCAACCGTCAGCGTCTGCGCAGCACAAGAAGCCGACCCCGACATCCCGTTCTCGTTCATTCCGCCACGGCGAAGGCGAACATATGCCGCCCCATCGAACCGCAGTTCGCCGATTTCAAGCCCCTTGTCCTCCGTGCATGAAACAAACGAGAGCGGTGCGTTGTGCAATGTGATCGCTCCCGTTCCGAAAAAGGACGGGGTTGTCTTCGTGTCGGCGGCGGAATCGACGGCAATCCCGCCGTCATTCACGCGTATGCCACCGGATATGGCTACCGGCTTGGAGAAAACGTACTCCATGCCGTTCTCGATGGATATGCCGCCATCGGAAACATCTGCTTTCGCGACTATCGGCCAGTTGAACCTCACCCACGGCAGAGCCTTTTCATCCACAAGGGCGCCTCCCAAAGAGCCGCCTTTCTCACACACTTCAATATACGTCCTTCCAGAATCTTCATCTGCCACATTCAAGATTCCGTTCCTTATCATACCCCTTGTGGCATCCACGGCGAGGCGACCGCCGTTCAGCGAATATACGCTGGGGCTTTCTGTTGTGGCCAGCAGGTGCGGCCGCAACTGTTGCGCCGCCGATATCACAAGTGTGCCGCCATTCAAGTCATATCTGTTGGCGAGCGAGTTATGCTGTTTTTCCCCATCCCGCCAGTACTCGCCGTGATACAGGGTGCCGCCGTTCTGGACGACATGCACTTGACACGTGATGCTTCCGTTTTCACCCCTTAAGAGACAGCCATTCGGAATTGGAGCAGACCTCAACCTGCTCGCAGCGGCAGAAAGCCCACGATTGGCTGTCATAAGCCCACCTTCAATCACAAGCGGAACAGGTCTGTAGAAAAGGAACGAATCGAAATTGAGGATTGTGTCACCGCCCAGAATCGTGAATGGAGCGGAAAGCCTGATGTCGCCGCCGCTCTTACGTAAATCTGCAACCGTCACTGCACCCGCTACCGATCCGTGCCCGGAATACACAGGACAATTCCCGAGAATGGATACGGAGGCGTTGCATCCGTCAGGATTTTCAAACCTGATCGGGTTGTCTTTGCCGAGACCCACAATTCGCCCCGAACCTGTCATCGTGGCTACACGGAGCGTGTTCGCATTGACAAGCTCCATCTCGCCGTCTATGACGAGCGAAACGCCGCCGTCAATGGCGGTGGTGATGGTGCTGCCTTCAGAAACGACGAATCTGGCATCGCCGTCCACTGAAAATTTCGCGGCCTTTATGTTGCCGATTCTTCCTGAAAGCTCCAGCGTCCCCTCCTCAACCTTCATGGAGACAAGCTGACTGAAATATTTGCCGCTATCACAGCCTATCTGCGCCCTGTTGACCCATTTGCCTTTGCCGCGCTTGATTATGCTGAGGTTCATTTTCTCTATCCGTGCATACGCATTCGAGAACACAGCGCCCTCGGCGACATCGATGATCCCCTCAGCATTGTTCCCGAACGACAGATAGGCATATGTCGTGGAATGCAGGACGAGCGAGACCGATCCTGACGCAACCTTGATTGTCTTCGGGAACCTGTCGCCATCCCTCACGCTTACGGATATATCACCGGTTGGGGCAAACACCGCCGTGTCCTCTCCGGACGGAACAACGCCGCCAGCCCAGTTTGCGGCATTTGTCCAAACGCTGTCGCTTTCCCCTGTCCATACGACATCTGCCGCCGATACGGAAGTTGATGCAACCGCGAAAAAAAGCAAAACAGCTGAAGCATATTTCATGCCTGCCGAAACAGATACCCTGTCTGTCATGGCTGAAACAGATTCCTTGCCTATCATGCGCACCTCTGTTGAGTTAAATCGGTAATCAACAATTAAGTGCCAGCAAGTATAGCAAATGCGTTTTTTTTTCAAGGGGGGGGGTATCGCCAGCAGACACAGATAAGTTGCAGCTGCGTTATCGACTCAATCCACCCGAAATCACATGAAGGAGAGACTGCGCATGAATGTGATTCAGCCGACCATAGATTCCAGTGCGGCGATGGAACGTCTGCGATCTGCCGCAAACGAATCCGCACAAAAATCCGCCGCGTCCGCAAATGTCACATCTACGCCG
Source organism: uncultured Lentisphaeraceae bacterium (assembly GCA_964440985.1). GTDB lineage: Bacteria > Verrucomicrobiota > Kiritimatiellia > RFP12 > UBA1067 > UBA1731. Next base: position 6,321 of record CAYTWE010000033.1, read on the forward strand.
GAACGAAATGCAGATATGTCGCCAATTCCGCGTGAAAGACCGTAACGGTTGCAGAAATCAACGAAGCGCGATGCGTTTGACTTTGGATTTGAAACATCTCCGAGAGCTGCAAAGGATCTACCGAACAGCGTTGCGAACACAGTTCCGTGGAACGAATCCGTGATGATGCGTTCTGAGTTGGATATGGTACGCACGAAGTCGAACGGGGTCGCATCCACATACGGGAATATGCTCTTCCCGAAATCAAGTTTCGGAAGCGGCCCGGCGCTCAGCAGACATACCCTGCACCCCATCTTCCGGGCAATTCCTGCCAATGCGTCGACATCCGCCTGCGTAACGGTACGCACCCAGTAGGCGACGATGCCGGCCGACGGCGGCGTCTCGCCATCCTGATTTACCACGGCAGAGAGCCAATCCTCCGCAGAAAGAAGAAGCGTTGGGTCGAGGACTACCTCCGGCGCAGAAAGCCCACGCTGTGCTCCGTCACCGGCGGCGAAGAGACGTCCGCATATCTGCGCTCCGGCCTCCTCCCGCACGGTAATCTTCCTGAAGCACGACAGTGCGTCGCGATACTCCGTCAACGAAGCGGGCGGCAGTTCGGAGACGCCGAACGATGCCGCATATGCCACACGATCCTGCTCTTTCCGAAGATGGCGGCAGAGGTACTGGTTGCATCCAAAGTCATGGTTCAGTCCGGGATTCCATATCTGGTCGCTCCCGACCACGACAGTCTTGTATGGCGGAAGCGTCCCGAACTCCGATGGCGACATGTAGAGACGGCGAGTGGGACGGATTTCTGTTTCAATCAGCCTTACGGTCTTCGCCCTGCGGATTTCGAAAAGATGCGGAGCATGGTACTTTGCGGCAAACTTACGTCTGTTTCTCCATCTCTGAAACCATGGCGTGTTCGGGTTCGTTATCTTCCCCAGCAGATGGTTGTCACGGGGATCCATCCTGTGGTTTATGACGTCAAGCCCGTCTTCCCCAAGAATGTTCCGCAAGATGCGGGCAAGCGCGTGAGCCTGAAGCACCGCACCATAGTTCGTGCAGCGAAAAATCGTGTAGAGTGCAACCTTCCCGCCCATGTCCGCGACGTCCATCATGATTGATGCTGCATATCGCAGAGTTTTCTGTAGATGCCGTTTGCGCCATACAGTTCGGAGTGGGCGCCGCGTTCGACAATGCGCCCCTCCTGCATCACAAGTATCAGGTCCGCGTTCCTGATCGTGGAAAGGCGATGGGCGATCGCGAACGTTGTGCGGTTCTTCATCAGGTTGTTCAGAGCATCCTGCACAAGCCGTTCCGTCACCGTGTCGAGAGCGGACGTCGCCTCGTCAAGGATGAGTATCGGCGGATTGCGCAGTATCGCGCGCGCAATCGCTATGCGCTGCCGTTCGCCGCCAGAGAGCGCAAAGCCCTTTTCGCCGACGATGCGCCCGTACCCTTCCGGCTGCGACACGATGAATTCGTGCGCATTCGCCATCTTCGCGGCGGCCACTACCTGTTCATGCGTGGCGTCCGGAGTGCCGTAGCGGATGTTCGCCTCTATGGTATCGTTGAAAAGCAGCGTCTCCTGCATGACCGCGCCGACAAGACGGCGCAAATCGGAAATGCGCATATCCCGCAGGTCTATGCCGTCCATCGTGACACGCCCCTCACGCGGATCGTAGAACCGGGCGAGAAGCCCGCTCACAGTCGATTTGCCGCTGCCGGTTCCGCCGACGACCGCAACCATCTTTCCGCGAGGAATCTCGAACGAAATGTGCGACACTGCATCCCGCTCGGCGGTGTCGTATTTGAAGGACACGTCCGAAAAGCATATCCTGTCCGTAAAGTTCGACTTGACCGCCGCATCGGCCTTTTCAGGAAGCTCCATGTGAAGATCAAGAACCGAATATATGCGGCTCAAGGCGGCGAGCGAGTTCTCCACCTGCACCTGAAGCTTTGAAAGCTGCTTCACCGGCTTGTAGATCACAAGGAGCGGCGCAAGCATCGGAACCACATCGGAGATCTTCACGCCTGTCATGAAGCACCACACGACGAATGCGCATATCAGAAGTATGCCCACCGTCTCCACTGACGGACCCACCATCAGCCCAATGCGCAGGCCGCGCATCGTTGACTTGAGAAGATACCTGTTCGTCGCGGCGTAGTTGCGGTTCTCGTACTCCTCTGTGTTGTAGCTCTTCACGACGCGGATGCACGTGAGTATCTCGTGTATCTTCGCGCCGATCATCGAGCCGCGTTCAAGAGATTTTCTCGCCCACTTCTTTATCTTCCGCCCAAGCATCTGCACCGGAAGCACAAATAGCGGAAAGCCGATGAGGATGAGCATCAGCGTGGGAAGCATATGGTTGGAGACGGCGAACCATATTATGAAGCCGAACGCAACAAGTATCTCGAACGGCGCAAGCGCGACCTCGGTGAGAATTGCCGTCATTATCGTCTGGATCTGCTGAGGATCCCCTGATATGCGCGACATCAGCTGCCCTACGTCGACGCGACCGAAAAACTGCAGAGACTGCCTCTGCACGTGTTCAAGCATCTCCTGCCGCAGATCGGCCACGGCGTGGGCGCCGGACCAGCTGAGGCAGTAGTTGTTCAGATACATCAGCCCAAGGCGCATCACGGCCACAAGCGGCACAATCACGCAGACGATGAGCGCGAGGGCGCCGCCCATGCTCCCGTTCTCGTCCTGAAGCTTGATGCCGACCTTCGCAGCAAGCCTCTCGACCTTCGGATACCAGCTCGGCAGTTTGGAGTTCTTCGCTATCTGCCTCTCGAAGACGTTGCCCGGCTTTGCGGCGTCATCGCCATGCCGGCTGATCGACGACACGTCTTCAACCGCCCTCTCCACTTTTGCGGCCTCGATTCCGCTGTCGTGCGATTCGACATGCTGCAGCGCCGGCTGGACAATCTGGAAGAACGGCACGAGCGTCCCCGCAGTGAGCATTCCGCAGCATATCCCGACGATAAGCCTGAACCTGTACTTCCTGACGTACTTCCATACACGTCTGTACGCCTCGCGTACGGTGTAATCGCGATCGAAAAACTCTTTTCTGTATTTTACCTTGGCCATTTGCGCTCCATGCACCCAGTAGCTCAGCCGCACCCGTTGACGACGATGCCGGCAACCGATGATGCATTCTGCTTCATGTTCCTGAAGGGCGAATTATAGCATAAGCGGCATTCTATCCGCACAACGCCGACAGGATGCCATGCGCCCAACGGCGGCAAAGTGCGAACTGACGCCAGGAGAACGATTCGTTCGGGGAGTGGATTCTGTCCTCGCCCTGCCCGAACCCGACAAGCAGAGGCGCAGCGCCGGAAATGCGGGCGAGGGTGGAGACGATCGGTATTGATGCTCCATCCCACTGAAACACCGCGCCGCGTCCGTCGATTTCGCCGAGCACGTCAGCCGCCAACCGGAACACGGGACTTTTGAGCGGCAGCCTCATCGCCGGCGCCTCACCGGTGATCTCATCGACCGTCATCTTCATGCCCATCGGCAAGCGTTGCCGAAGATGCCGCACGACAAGCTCCAGGCAGTCTTTGGGATTCTGCATGGGAACGAGGCGCATCGAAAGCTTGGCCGTCGCGGAACACGGAATCACGGTCTTTGAGCCAGGCCCGCCGTAGCCGGAATGTATGCCGTTGACTTCGATTGTGGGACGGAAGGAATTCCGCTCCGTCACCGAAAGGCCGCGTTCGCCGCCGACAGGGGCAACGCCCGTCTCCCTCTCGTACGCGGCGTCATCCATGGCGGACGCCTCCGCCAATGCAAGCTCGTCATCCGTCGGCGGCACGATGCCGTCGCAGAATCCGCGCACCGCTATCGAACCGTCCGGATTGTGAAGCGACGCCATGAGTTCAGCAATGCCCTGCGCCGCGTTCGGCGCAATTCCGCCGTAGCGTCCGGAATGGAGATCGCAGTTCGCCGCAGCAAGGTTCACCGTGAAATGGCTCACGCCGCGCAGCCCGGCGACGATCGCAGGCCGCAGATCCGCCGCCGCGCCTGTGTCGCTCACAAGCAGAACGTCCGAGCGAAGCCTGTCCCCGATGCGGGCTGCGACCTTCGCGACGGCCGAGCTTCCGCTCTCCTCCTGCCCTTCAAGGATGAATTTCAGCGTCGGAACCGCCCCGCGATGCGATGCGAGGAAGTCGCGCAGTCCGCACAGGAACGAAAAGAACTGTCCTTTGTCATCCTGCGCTCCCCGGCAGTAGACGCGGCCATCCTTTTCGGTCGGTTCGAACGGCGGCGTGTTCCACTCTTCGACGGGATCTGGCGGCTGCACGTCATAATGCCCGTAGAAAAGCACAGTCGGCGCGCCTTCGTCCCCTGTCCGCTCTGCGAACACCACAGGTGGGGTGGCGGAAATACCGCCGTCCTCCGGCAGCAGCAGCTCGGCGTCAGCCCCGATCCCTTCTAACCATCTCTTCAACCACATCGCGCACTGGACGCAGTCGCGCAGATGCATCGGATCCGCACCTACGGTCTGGAACCTTAGCAGCGCGAAGTATTCGTCCGATTCTTTCGAGCTCGGCTTTACGTTTGAAAACTCTTTCATAGTCACCATCTGCCATCTTGCGTTTTCCCGGATTGCGTCTCTGCCCTCAGCACATTCCCGCAACAGATCTGCGTCATGATCGGGCTACCAGCTGTATTGCACTCCCGCTCCAAGAGAATAGACCATGGCGCAGTCGCCGTCAATGCCGAGCGTCGCCTGGGCGTCCGCCCGGAGCGACCAGGAGTCGGTGAGATGGTAGAACGCGCCAAGCCCCGCCGTGGGACCAAAGTCGCCATCTATCCATCCACGCGCACCAAAAGTCGCAAACGGGTCGAAGCGTTCGTAGCCGTAGAAATGCCACAATCCCTGAACGCCGATTCCGGCGCAGTCCTCAAGCCATGCGGCATCAGCTTCGACGGCAAGCGACTCAGTGCAGTAGTATCCGATGCGCGCCGTTCCGCCGCCGAGACGGCGCATTCCGCCGCCGCCCTGCGGGAGCACAAGCGAGCATGACGCCCCGGCGTACCAGCGGTCGAAATCGACCTCCTCCTCGTCGGCGGCAGATGCCGTGAACGCCACCGCAAATGCGGCCGCAAGCGCGAAAATCCGAACCTTCAGATTCATGACTTCGCCCTCGCCTTTCCGGGCTTGCTTTCGAAGACGGCGGATTCGATCGGCCTTCCGCACATACCGAAGCAGTTGCGCGGATATACGCGGAAACGGTACTTGCCCTGTTCCGGGAGCGACATCGCGTCAACCGCAAAACGCTGCACGGCCGGCTCCTCCCGCTCAAGCATGTAGAACGCAGGGGCGAGGAACCGCTTCACACCCGCGACAGAGCCATCCTCCATCTCGATTCTCACCTCATAGTCGTAGACGCGCCCCTTCCAGGCGCGGGCGGACGGAAACTCAAGCATCATCATTATCGTCCAGCGGCAACCACGCGTCTCGAAATTTCTCGTATATGCCTTCAACTCAGCATCTGCAGGGAACTGCGGCACCGGAGTGCGCTTGCTTGAATTGGCGAAAGCATACCTGCTCGCACCTGCGGCGGGCGGCGTGACGATCCATGCCGGCGCGGCCTCCACGCCCTTCGCGAAGTCTCGGCGCTCCACCTCCATTCTGTCATCGAACACAGAGACGACAAACCCCTGCGCACGCTCAAGATTCCGGCGGGCCGGAAGCACACTCATCGACCGGCGGGACGTTCCGTCGCGTGAATCCTCACCGTTTTCGTAGCCGCGCGGAATGGTGGTGTAGGATGTGGACGGCACGGAAATGGACGTGAATCCATCCTGCCATATCGAACGCTCGTCGTTGAGCGTCCAGTGGCTGTGTCCGGTGAATGCGACTGCGTTTGGCATCCCGGAAAGCGAAGGGATGCGCGGATACAGCGGGCTTCCGTCCTCCCGGACGCTGCTTGACGTCGTTCCGCCGATCGGACAGTGCGTGAAGAAGAAGAACGGCTTTTTCTTGTCGAGCGACTGGCCATTCTTCACAAACCACGCCTCGGCCTCCTTGTCCCAGCCATCCCATTCGGCGCAAATGAAGTCGTAGCCCTTCACCGTGCGGCGGCGCACAGCCGCAAACGGCTCGTTGAAGACCTCCTCCCAGCACCTTCTCATGCCGAGCTTCACAAGCGCCTCGTCCTCTGAATAGCCGAGCGAGTGCATGTCAAGCGTCATGTCGCCGTACCGCCATCCCTCATAGTCGTGGTTTCCGGTGCAGAAAAGGCGCTCAACCTTGCGCCCGTCAGGCGCAACGCCGTTCGGAAACACGCTTTCCCACGCGTCAGACACGTACTTGAGGCTGCTCTTAAGCCCCCAGTCCGTCAAATCGCCCGCCACGACAACGGCATCCACCTTGCGGTCACGGAAATAGCCGAGTATGCTCCGGAACACATCGGTGGATTCAGGCGTTGTGACGTGAATGTCGCTTATCACGCCAAAGACGAGATTTGGGGTCGGTCCGCCTATGCCCAGCGAACGGCATCCGCCCGCACCGAGCAGCGCAGCCGCGCCGCCGAGAAATCCCCTTCTGTCAATCAGTATGGCCATGATGAATCTCCTGCTTTGATGTTCTCTGTCTTTATATCGTTCTGATGAATTCGTCAAGCAAAGCCGACATCATCGGCTTCGCCGCCGCTGACGCGGCAATGACCTCGTCGTGCGCGAGCGGATGCGACGATATGCCCGCAGCGTAGTTCGAGACGAGCGAAAGACCGGCAACGCGCATTCCGCAGGCCTTCGCGAACACGGCCTCCGGAACGGTGCTCATGCCTACGATGTCCGCCCCCATGTGGTCGTATGCGCGTATCTCGGCAGGCGTTTCGTAGACCGGTCCGCTCGTGAACGCATACACGCCCTCCATCACACGCTGGCCGAGACGGTGCGCCGCTCCCATGAGCACGCTCCTGCAACGCCTGTCGTACACCTCCGTCATGTCCGGAAACCTTACGCCCCAACCTTCGACGGTAGGCCCGATGAGCGGATTGAGCGAGATCGTGTTTATGTGATCCTTCACGATCACGAAATCACCGGGGCGCAGTGCAGGGTTGATTCCGCCTGAAGCGTTGGTGAGAAGCAGCGTCTCCCCTCCCATCCTGCGGACAAGTTCGACCGGCATGACGACCGCCTCCCAGCCCACACCCTCGTACCAGTGGCGGCGTCCGGAGAACGCAGCGATGCGCTTCCCGCCGTATTCGTACAGGAGAAACTCGCCTGAATGCCCCGCGACGGTCGTTTCGCCCATACCGGGGATGTCCGCGTAGGATATGCGGCAGAGCGTCCTGTCCTTCTTGAGGGCATCCCCCCATCCGCTTCCCAGAACAATTGCGATGTCAGGCGGCAGCCTGAAGCACTCGTCCGGAAGAAAGTCGGCGGCCTTGTCGAAGCAGCGTATGTCCATGTCATCCAATCCTTTCTTGCATCGCAGATTTCGCGCATCCGGCACAATGCCGTCAGCGCTCGAAGACGATCGCCTTTCCCATGTCCGGCACGAGCACGACCGCATCTCCGCCGGATGCGCTGAACGAATCTCCATCCCTGTCGGCGATGCGCACTGTGACCTTGACGCCTCGATCCACCGTCACGCAATGCACAAGCGTTTCGCTTCCGAGCGGCTCCACAAGGTCGACTGTCGCCGGAATGCCGGCGGCATCGCCGCGCACGTCAGACTGGCGGCGTTCGGTGATCGCGATGTCTTCAGGACGAACTCCGACCGTGCGGCCAAGATCCAGCATGCCGGGCGGAAAGAGGTTCATCGGCGGCGTCCCGATGAACGAGGCCACGAACGTGTTGGCGGGATGCCGGTATACTTCCATCGGAGCGGCCGCCTGCTGTATGCGCCCCCCGTTCATTACGACGATGCGCGTCCCCATCGTCATGGCCTCTGTCTGGTCGTGCGTCACGTATATCATCGTAGATCCGAGCCGGCGGTGCAGGCGGACGATTTCGGCGCGCATCTCGACGCGCATCTTGGCGTCAAGGTTGGAAAGCGGCTCGTCGAAGAGGAAGACGCTCGGATTGCGCACAATCGCCCGGCCGAGCGCAACGCGCTGGCGCTGTCCGCCGGACAGCGCCTTGGGCAGACGATCCATGTACGGGGAAAGCCCAAGCGTCTCCGCCGCCGCATCTGCCCTCTGCGCAATCTCCTTTTTCGGCACATGGCGGAGCTTCAGCGCGAACGAAAGGTTCTCGCGCACCGTCATGTGCGGATACAGCGCATAGTTCTGGAAGACCATCGCTATGTCCCTGTCTTTCGGCGGCAATGTCGTAACGTCGCGCCCGGCAATGGATATGCTGCCGGCGGTCGGCAGCTCAAGCCCGGCGACCATCCGCAGCGTGGTGGATTTCCCGCACCCGGACGGGCCTACCAGCACCACAAACTCTCCATCCGCTATTTCGAGCGAAAAGCCGTCAACCGCAGGGGCGTCCCCCCGCGAATACACTTTGCAGACCCTGTCGAAAACAACTGCCGCCATAACTGGGGGAGCATTTTACCACAAACCGCATTGTTTGTGGCGTATGCGCATGATGAGAAACATTTTGGCGAAAGGCTTTTCGCTCAACATTGCACAACTGACCAGACACAACCTTCCCGCCGGCTAATATGGTATAATGTACAGGTTTATTTGATTCCAAAAGAACGGGTTGAATTAATGTCAGAAGAAGAGAAGAACGAGACTGATCTGGAGCAGATGCCTGCGGTGCCTACCGGGACGCTTGAGGATGTGAGCATCGAGGACGAGATGGCGCGTGACTACATCGACTACTCCATGTCGGTCATTGTCGGACGCGCCCTTCCAGACGTGCGCGACGGATTGAAGCCTGTGCACCGCCGCTGCCTGTACGCAATGTACATGCTGAACAACACGTGGAACTCAAAGCATCTCAAAAGCGCCCGCGTCGTCGGTGACGTGATAGGTAAATACCACCCGCACGGCGATTCCGCCGTGTACGACACGATCGTCCGGATGGCGCAGGACTTCTCCCTCCGCTATCCGCTCGTCGACGGACACGGAAACTTCGGATCCATAGACGGCGACGGCGCCGCGGCAATGCGCTACACCGAAGTCAGGATGCAGAGAATCACGGATGAAATGCTCGGCGACCTCGAGAAGGACACCGTGGACATGGTGCCCAACTACGACGAAACCACGAAGGAGCCTTCTGTGCTTCCGGGCAAACTGCCCAACCTCCTTCTCAACGGTTCGTCCGGCATCGCCGTCGGCATGGCCACGAACATCCCGCCGCACAATCTCGGCGAACTGTGCGACGCCCTCACCTTCTACGTGGGCAACCCTGATTGCACGATTGACGACTTGATGAAGTACGTCAAGGGGCCTGACTTCCCGACCGGTGCGCAGATTTGCGGATACAACGGCATCTCCGCGATGTACAAGCTTGGGCGCGGACAGCTCCGCGTTCGCGGCAAGGCGACGATAGAGACGGAGAAGAACGGACGCGAACGAATCGTCATAACGGAGATTCCGTACAACGTCAACAAGCGCGAAATGCTCATACACATGACCAACCTCGTAAAGGAGAAGGTCATCGAGGGCATCTCCGACATCCACGACCTCTCCAAGGCGGACGTGCGCATCGTCATCGACCTCAAGCGCGACGCCGTCGGGCAGATCGTGCTGAACCACCTCTACAAGCACACGGAACTCCAGACCACCTTTGGCGCAATCATGCTCGCCATCGACAAGGGACGGCCGCGGATCCTCAACCTCAAGGACTTCTTCAAGTGCTACGTCGACCACCGCTTCGAGGTCATCACGCGGCGGACGCAGTTCGAGCTGAAGAAGGCCGAGGCGCGGAAGCACATCCTCGACGGCCTGCTTGTCGCGATCGCGAACCTTGACGAGGTGGTGCGGATCATCCGCGGGTCGAAGAACCGCGAAGACGCGAAGAACGCACTCGTGCAGCGCTTCATGTTCAGCGAACTCCAGGTGAACGCAATCCTCGACATGAGGCTCTACCAGCTCACCGGACTTGAACGCGAAAAGCTTGAGGCGGAACTCGCCGAACTTCTCGCGAAGATCGCAGACCTTCAGGCAATCCTTGCAGATCCCGCACGGATCTACCAGATAATCAAGGACGATCTCGCCTACATCAAGGAGAAGTTCGCCAGCAAGGAATCGTCACGCCGCCGCACGGAGATCGTCCCGGACGAGAACGAGGTCTCAATAAGGGATCTCATCGCGGATGAACCGTGCGTGATCACCCTTTCCAACCGCGGGTACGTGAAGCGCGTTCCGCTTTCGGAATACCGTGAGCAGAAGCGCGGCGGACACGGCGTAAAGGGTGCGCAGGTGAAGGAGGAGGACTTCATACGTCTCGTCTTCGTTGCTCAGACGCACGACTCCCTGCTGTTCTTCACGAACACCGGCCGCCTCTTCCTGAAGGACGCCTATGAGATTCCGGAGGCTCCGAGAACTAGCTTCGGCAAGCCGCTCATAAACTTCCTCAACCTCCAGGAGGGTGAGCAGGCGCTGCAGCTGCTTCCGATCCGCAGCTTTGACGGCGACGTGGATGTGTTCTTCGCGACAAAACTCGGCACCGTGAAGAAGACGCTGCTTTCGGACTACAGGAACGTCAACCGGAACGGCATCCGCGCACTCAACATCGAAGATGGCGACCAGCTTGTCGAGGTGCGTCTCGTCAAGCCCGGAGAAGACGTGATCATGCTCACCCGCCAGGGATTGGCGACGCGCTTCCCGTCCTCGGAAGTAAGGCGCATGGGACGTACAGCCACCGGCGTGACCGGAATCAGGCTGCGCGAGGGGGATCAGGTCGTCTCGCTTGACGCCGTAGATGACGCAAAAACGCTGTTCATCGCCACATCCAACGGCTACGGAAAACGCTGCGCGTTCAAGGACTTCTCGCCGCACCATCGCGGCGGCAAGGGCATGATCGGAATCAAGGGCGAAGACCGCAACGGCGAAGTCGTGGCGGCACACGCCGTCTCCGAGGATGAGAACGTGATTTCCATCACCAGCGACCAGCAGATGGTGCGCAGCGCGGTGTCGGACTTCAGCGTACAGGGACGTACAGCCAGGGGCGTAAAGCTTGTGCGGCTCTCGGACGGAGCCCAGTTGGCCTCCGTTTCGGTCTGTGAGGCCGAAGACAAGGATGACGAGGAAACGGCGCAGACTGCGGCCACCGATGCGGCTGAAAGCACCGTCGTCAATCCCCCTGCTGAAAACGACGGCGCAGCCCCCGCCGAAGGCGATGCGGCAAATGCCGAACAGCAGCGGTGACGCTGACAGGCTTGATGCGGAAAAATAGAACGGCCGATGCGTACAGCATCGGCCGTTCTATTTTATCTACCGCCGGGCAGACGCATCTCCGCCTGGCCAAATCGCAAGTTGCGTCACTTCTGAACGTACGTGCCGTCGATCTCCTCCCACGTGCGGGATGCGAAGAACTGCGATATCGCTGTGTCGTACGCCGCCGTGTGGGCAAAGGCCTTCTTCATCAGCTTGAAGCGCGTCGCAAGCCCCAGTGTGCCGCCGTGGGCGGAGAGTTCGGCAACGATGCTGCCGTAGTCGAGGGGATCGGTGACAGACGCAACGCGGAGATAGTTCTTCGCGGACGCCCTGACCATGCAGGGGCCGCCGATGTCGATGTTCGTCCGCGCCATCTCCGGCGTGACGTCAGGCTTCGCTACGGTCTGCTGGAACGGGTAGAGATTCACCACCACCATGTCGATAGGGAGAGCGGAGAGCCGCTTCAAATCCGCCTGATGGGCATCGTTGTACGTCTCGGAGAGAAGTCCGAGATAGATCTTGAAATCAAGCGTCTTCACAAGCCCGCCCTGCATCTCCGGCTGGCCGGTGTAGTCGCTCACGGCGACAAGCGTCCCGTCCGCTTCCGCACCAAGCAGCTCCTTGATCTTAGCGTACGTGCCGCCGGTGGAAAAAATCTTCACGCCGGGGCAGGCCTTTATGAGAGCAGGTACAAACGTCTCAAGTCCAGTCTTGTCTGATACGGACATAAGCACGTTCTTGACAGCCACGCGGCTGTCGATGTCTTTTACGATGTTGAGAGCCATCTCGAAATATCCTTTACGGTTGTGAGCGGAGAATTATATCACACGAAAGCCGTGAGGCGCGGGGAAATCTTCGTGGCTTTCCTTTTGAATGCCGCTTTCAGCCCCGCAACCGACGGATTGTCGGCGTCGATCTCCGTCCACACCTTTGCGACGTCGTCGAGGTTGTGGGCGTCCGACGATCTTGTGACGGCGTACCCGTCCGCCTTTGGCAGCCAAATCGTCTCGTCCGCCGTCCGGCTGAACTCAACCGCGTCGAAACAGCCGTCCGGAATGCACCCGAACTGCGAATATACGCTGAAGCTTGGCCTGTCGATGTGCGCGGCAATGTATACGCCATCGAGTTCATGGCATCTGACCGACACCTCCTGGACGGTTCTTCGGCACGCCATGGCGAGTATGCGCCATTCCATGTCCACGATTTCATCGTCCCATGTGACGATTGGCTGATCGCCGAACACATCCGGGTCGTTCACCCGCTTCGGCATCGCCGAATACACCCACTCGGTCATCGCAAGAGCCTGTCCCGGAGTGTCGAATATCGCGAGCGTGTGCGCCTCCTCGGCCGTGCATACTTCAATTCCGTAGAGGCATCCAATTCCTGCCCGTCTCGCGCACTCGGCGATGGCGGGCGCGTTGAGCGCCGACTGGTGATCGGTGAGCGCCATGCATCCGACTCCGGCGGATGCCACCCTCTTGACGATATCCGACGGCGACATTTCGAGGTTCGCGCACGGCGACAGGCATGAATGAATGTGCAGATCGAACCTCATGTCATCACCTCATTTCGGAGTGTCCGGTTTCGACGTCCACCAGAATATGTTGAACAGGAACCTGCGGCGCACAGACCCGTCCGGGAGGTCTTCTGACGAGTAGAGCGTCCAGAACGGCTCCCAGTTCCGCACAAGCCCATCTGCATCGCGGATCGGAACTATGTCCGGAACCTTCACCTTCTCGCATCCGCCGTCCGTACGTCTGCTCCAGAACGGCCATACTCTGACAAAGTTCTTCTCCATCGTGAAGAACGGAAATACATTCAGGCGCGAATTCGTCTTTTCCGCCAGCTGCCACCCGAAACGCCATATGCTGTCGTCCGCCTGACCGTCGGCATACCGTTTCTGTACGCTGTGCTCGACAATCGGCCATACGCTCCACCTGTCTCTGCGGGCGCCCAACTCCACGTCCACGAACGGCCATGGACAGCGCAGACGCCATGTCTGCGGCGTTTCTGCGACCGAGAAGAACGGCGGCAGAATCAGCCTTTGACGCTCGCGCTCCCGTTGCACCTCGCCATACAGCGGCCATATCATGTAGCTGCGTCCGGCGCCGGAGGTGTCTCTGTCCTTGCCGTAGTCGGCGCAGGTGAATATCGGCCAGAGCATGTAGTAGTGGATGGATTCGCGCAACCTTGACCATCCCCACGCCGGCCATATGCCGACCGCCTCCCGTGGCGAATCCTTCCACGAGAATATCGGCCACAAAACCGCATGGGATTTCACATCCTTGACGGAATAGTCCATGTACAGCGGCCATAGGACAAAATGGATGTCATCCATGAAGAGCATGTGCGGATGTTCGCCGTATAGCGGGAACGCCGCCCAATGAAACTCGTCCGTCTCGCGATCGCGTCCGGAGAACCAGAGCGGAAAGACGTTCACGCTGCGTTCATGGCCGTACACGAGGAAAAGGAACCTGTACCAGAACGCATCGTCTGCCGTGTGCCACGTTCCAAGCGGCCAGACGAAATCCTCGGTCTTTGGGGTCGAGGACCAGAACGGGCGAACCGCAACGAAATCCTTTTCGGAATCGTACTCGAAAAGCGGTCCGACATTAACGTCGACGGCGGCAACCGTCCACGCAAAGAACGCCGCAAGAGCAGTCAGCAGGATATGTAGGCGTTTTTTCATCACCGGCACCAATCATCAAAGTGCGAACTTCGCGCGAAAGCGCAGCATCATGTCCTTGAGAGCAGGGGACGGCTCTTCAATGTAGGCATCCCGCATGGCCTGCAGTGCTCGGGCGGCGAAGCGCGGATCGTCAAGCGACTCCATCATCAGCGTCTGGTACAGCACCTGCCGGAGTTCCGCCCTTGCCCGTCCCTTCGGCTTCAGCGCAAGCCCGTGATGCGCCCAATATAACGCGGAGGCCTTTGGACTTCTCCAGTCCTGCCGGCCGTATTCACGGTCGATGTATGCCAACAGGGAAACATCCATCTTGAGCGCCGCCCAATCGCCGGCAGCCGCATCCACCTCTTCGTTCCACTTTTGTGTGTAGAGGGAGGAGGCCTCATCGATCGTACCGCCTATCTTGGAGAGAAACAGCCATGCAATCTCACGGTGAAGCTCCGGGCTTTCCGGATTAAGGCGCAGCCCGTCATCACGCAGGAGAGACAGGGCCGTCTTCACCCAACGCCACCGGTCCTCCGGAGTCGGCATCATGACGGATATGTTGTATGCGAGATTCCATGCCGCGTACGTCCATACCTCCGGGGTATGCGGCTCAAGCGACGTAAGCACGTTGGCCAGCTGCGCCATCTCCGAATACCGCCCCTCATCCTGCAGCCTGTCCGCCCGGAACCACACCACCTCCGCGATGATTCCGCGGAATCCCCCTATCCCGGCGATTATCATGTCCGCTTCGGCCGACCGCGGGCCGGCGCCGCGCTGGCATAGCCACGCGACGCCGCCAAGGGCGAACAGCACGAAACAGATGGCAAGCCTTTTCATCATGCGAAACCGTTTTCCATAAGCGTCTCCATCGTGAGACCTCCGCCGCAACAATCCGCCACATCGCCGTCGCACGAACCGCCGGCGAAGGACGCCCTTGCATACTTGCCGAGAACGTCCGTTTCGAGGTTCACGCCGTCGCCTGGCGCAAGCATTCCGAGATTTGTCTCGCGCAAAGTCGTGGGGATTACGTCCACCTGAAGCCAATCCTGTCCAAGCCCGCTCACGGTAAGCGAAACGCCGTTGACCGCAATTGAACCCTTCATCACGCACGAGGCGGCGATGACGCGTCCGCAATGGAAGCGGAATGCGAAATCGCGCCCCTTCGGAGTTCTGGAAAGGAGTTTTCCGCGTCCGTCAACATGGCCCTGCACAATGTGGCCGCCGAGCCTCGCCCCTGCCTTGAGCGCCCGCTCAAGATTCACCTTGTCGCCTGGTTTGAGTCCGCCCAGCAGGGTGCGATCCTCCGTCTCCCTCAGCACGTCGGCGGTGAATCGCGTCGCATCGCATCTTGCGACGGTGAGACACGCCCCGTTGACAGCCACCGATTCACCCGGCGTCAGAGGTTCAGCCCAAGGCTCAAACGCAACCTCTATCACAAGACCGCGCCCCCGGCTGACCCTCCTGACAGTGCCGATACGTTCGACAAGCCCCGTAAACATTGCGGTCAGTCCTGCACTTTCTTTACGCCGATATCCGAGAGTTTCATGGATATGACGCGAGACACGCCCTTCTCCTGCTGACTTACGCCATACACGAGATCCGAGCCGGCGATCGTGTGCTGATTGTGCGTGATGATAAGGAACTGAGACCTGTCGAGGAACTCCTTGAGCGCATCGACGAATCGCCCGATGTTCGCATCGTCAAGTGCGGCGTCAAGCTCGTCCAGCATCGTGAACGGCGCAGGCTTGATCCTGAAGATGGCGAAGAGCAGCGCCACGGCGGTCATGGTGCGCTCTCCGCCGGAAAGGAGCGTGACGCTCTGCGGACGCTTCCCCGGAGGACGCGCAATTATGTCGATGCCGCACTCAAGCGGATCCTGCTCATTCTCAAGCAGGACGAGCCTGGCCTCGCCGCCGTTGAAGAGCTTCGTGAACATCTTCTGGAAGTTCTCGTTCGCCTTCTCGAACGTCGCCTTGAACATCTCCCCGGACTTTCCGTTCAGGTCGGTGATGAGTTCAAGAATCTGCGCCTTGGCGGCGAGCAGATCCGCCTCCTGCGCCTTCTCCTTCGTGTAGCGCTCCTCCAGTTCGCGGAACTCGTCGATGGCTACCATGTTCACCGGACCGAGAGCCGCTATGCGGGCGTTTATGTCGTTGACCTTCGCCTCCAACTGCTCCGGCGGCGGCGGTTCGCCCTTGAAGACCGGATCGGGTTCGCGCATGACCTGCTGCGCATCAAGTCCGTACTCCTGGCTGAGATGGTCGTACAGGTTCTGCCTCAGCATGGTGGACTCCGTGGCGGAGACCTCAAGCCTCGATTTCGTGTCACGCGCCTGGTCGAGAGCCGTCCGCTTCGCGCCTATCTCGGCATCTGACTTCGCAAGCTCCGCATTAAGCCCCTCGCGCCTTGCGCGCTCATCGTCCGTACGAGCCTTCACCTCTGCGAACTTCTCCTGCAGCGGCTGGAGCGATGCCTTCAATTCGACTGTCTCATCGGTGAGACGCGCAATCGACTCCTCGTACCCCTTTATTCCGCTTTCGCGGCCGGCTACGGTCTTGAGCAGCTCTCCCTTGCGCTTGTCCACATCCTCCCGCTGTCTGCTGGTGAAGGCAAGTTCGCTCTCCATCTGCCCGGCGGCTACGCGCTTTTCCGTAAGAAGTCGGCTCTTCTCGGCGTTGGACGTCTCCAGCTCAACCAGTTCGTCCTGCTTTCGCGCCGTCGCATCGAGAAGTGCGTCCCTCTTGGCAACCACGGCATCAAGCTCTTCGGAGAGTTCCGCACGTCTCGCGTCGCTGTCCGCATTTGCGGCGAGCGTTTCGTCGAGCGCCGCAGATACGCTGGACTGACGCGCCCTCAGCTGTTTTGCGTCCCTTTCAAGAGACACATGCTCACCCTGTGCCTGTGCAGCGGCGCGGCGGGCCTCTGAAAGCCGTTCCTGAATGCTCCTCAACTCATCGGAAAGCCTTGCCGATTTTTCAGAAGCTGTGGAAAGCGTCGCCTCTCCGGCCTCGATCCTGCGGCGAAGCTCATCCAGCGATTTCTGCGCCTCAGAGACGAGCATCTTCCGTGAGAGAGGCGATGCGGCGGATGTTCCGGGCTGCCACACCTCGAACGTTCCGTCAGATCTCCTGACCACGCCGTTCTTCGAAACGAAGACCAGTCCGGCCGACGGCAGCGCCGCCAGATCGTCAACCACGCAGACGTTGCCGATGAGCATTTCGGCGGACTGCCTGAACGCATCATCCACCTGCACAAGCTCAATCAGTCTCGTTCCCGGCTGCGCCCCTGCGTTGCGCGTCTCCGGCGCGGCGCCGGAATCAAGGCACACGATTCTCGCACTCCCCGCCTCGCCCTTTACAAGCGCGTCCACGGCCAGAGCCGCAGCGGCGGCGTCCTTCACGACAACGGCGT
Organism: uncultured Lentisphaeraceae bacterium; assembly: GCA_964440985.1. GTDB lineage: Bacteria > Verrucomicrobiota > Kiritimatiellia > RFP12 > UBA1067 > UBA1731. The sequence goes on from CAYTWE010000033.1 coordinate 23,686, forward strand.
CAAGCCAGCTCCTAAGCGCCGCCTCAAGCGCAATCCTGTATTCGGCCGGCGCATCGAACCTGTCTGCGAGCGATCCGATCACGGCGTCCGCCGGCAGTCCGAGCTTTCCGTCGAGGAGAGCCTGTGCACCGGCGGAGAATGCGGCAGCCGCATCTTCGGCATCGTTAAGATAGTTGAGTTCCGCCTCCTTCGCCGCCGCTTCGGACTGCATCTTGCCGAAATTGGCCCTCAAGTCCTCAACTTCGTTGCGGAACGCCTCAGCCTCTGCCGACTTCGCGTCAAGGGACGCCGAAAGCTCGCTCTCCAACGTCTGCGCAGCCTCAAGCCGCGCCGTGACGTCGGCAAGATTCGCCTCCGACGCCGCAACTGCCTCCTTGAGCTGCGCCGCCTCGGACGAAAGGCGCTCCTTCTTGAGGATCGCCTCACGCGTCTCGTACTCGATCTTCGCTATCGCATCGCGTATCTCAGTCGCCCGCCTGTCGCAGGCCGCCGATTCCGACCTGCCGCTCTGAAGCTCGAACCTGAGTGCGTCTATCGCCTTCTGCGACGCATCGAATGCAGCCTGTGCGGCATCAAGCTCCGACTGTGCGCGTTCGACGCCGGTTTCAAGGAGCGTCGCCTTCTGCTCAAGCGACTCAAGCTGCATCTCCGCTTCTTCAAGCAGACGTCTCGCATCTGCGATCTCGCGTCCATCGCGATCGGAGAATGCGCGGTATTCCGCTATGCGCTGCGTGTTTACGGTTATCATCTCCTGCGCACGGCGATAGCCGGCCTCCGCCGCCGCTGCCTCCGTCGCAAGCGCACCAAGCCGCTCCTCAACGGCGTGGATGTCCTGATGCAGCTGACGGCCAGACTCCTCGGCATCCGCTACGGCCCGCAACGCATCTTCAATCAGGGCATCCGTCTCCACACGCTTTGAGGCGTTCAGCTCAAGGGCGAGATCGAACGTGCGTATCTTGCTGCGGGAGACGTAGATGTCGAGTCCGCGCACCTCGTCGCGAAGCTCCTTGTACTTCTGCGCCTTTCCGACCTGACGCTGCAGAGATCCAATCTGGCGCTTCATTTCGCGAAGCACGTCGGCCTCGCGCAGGAGGTTCTGCTCCGTCTGCTCGATCTTCCGTATCGCCTCCTTGCGGTCTGCCTTGAACTTGGTTATTCCTGCGGCCTCCTCGAACACCGCCCGCCTGTCCTCAGGCTTGGACGAAAGGATCTGGTCGATCTGCCCTTGCGCCATCACGGAGTACGAAGTCGTGCCGATGCCCGTCCCCATGAACAGCCTCTTCACGTCCTTCAGTCCGCACCGCACCTTGTTGATGAAGTACTCACCGCTGCCGTCGCGGTATACGCGACGCGTCACCGTCACCTCGTCGTACTCCGTGCCAAGTTCCTTCTCGCAGTCGGCGAACATGATCGAGACTTCGCAAAGCCCAAGCGGCTTGCGGGTGTCGGTGCCGTTGAAGACCACGTCGGCAAGCTTCGTGCAACGGAGTGCCGTGGGTCTCTGCTCACCGAGAACCCAGCGTATTGCGTCGGACACATTCGACTTTCCGCATCCGTTCGGCCCAACGATCGCAATCATGCCCGGCTCGAACGTGAGCCGGGTCTTGTCGGCGAAACTCTTGAAGCCGACTATGTCAAGTTGTTTCAGGTACACTGCGCAGCCGCTCCAGCCTTTATGAACATTCTTCTCTGCATTTTCCGACCATGCTTTTCTTGAAAATAAATATCCTTGAATTATACCATATGGACGGAAGCGCGGAGGCTCTGAGAGCATTTTGATTTGGCGATTGAGACGGTTGGTAGTGGGTAGTGGTTAGTGGTTAGTGGTTAGTGAGTAGTGGGTAGGGGGTAGGGCGGGGCGTCCCGCCCCTCCGTTGGCATACGAGCCAAGGGCGTCGCGCTCTGCTCCGGAACTCCAGAACTCCGCGCTGCGAAAGCAACGATCTTCCGCTACAGGCGTTCGGCGGAGGCGTCCACGAGGCGGCGCGTCTTGGAATCGAACGAAAGGCCGACAAGCCACACGGGCTTGCCCGACGCACGGTACGGCTCGGCGTAGCCCT
>CAYTWE010000034.1:0-23511 GCA_964440985.1 uncultured Lentisphaeraceae bacterium
ATGGGGATGGTGGCGGTGTCCTTTCTTCTTCGTGGATCGGCATTGTTTCCCCTTGTCTGAAACTGCGCCACGAGATATTACAACTTTCCGCCACGAGATATTGCAATTTAACAGTTGAAAAAAAAAATGAATATGCTACCATTCATGGCGTTTGTTTCTGCGTAAAGAAAGGTGGCTACGTCCATGAAGACTGTCTTCGCTGCATTGTGTGCGGGCTTAGCATTGGCTGGCATATGTGAAGATGACATATATGTCGGAACTGGAGAGACTGTTCGGCGAGAAATCGACTCTGACGCGGAGCAGTCAGGGAAGGTAGTCATATCGCCTCGCGGTACGCTGTTGAAGACGGGAGGCGGTGTGTGGACATTGCCGACATCGAAAATCACGCAGGGATGGGGTGCGAACATAGCGGTCGGTCAAGGCACAATGAGGATCCGTCAAAACGCCGCGTCTGCAACGGGAGGATCGGTGGCGGCGCCACAGGTGCTGCAGAACGCAGCGGTTTGGTTTGATGCGCGTAAGGCAGATTCATTTGTGCATGATGATTCCGGCAGGATTGTCGACTGGCTCGACTGCCGCGAAACCGGGAACGCCTCTGACGGCTATGCACTTGTTCGCGCACATACGGACAGTTCGTTCTCGACTCTCGCGCCTGAACTTAAGGAGAAGGGCGGAACAACCGGTCTCTATTTCCATGGGTTCGGCTCCGGATGCTGGATGAATCTGCTCTCCGCCGGTGGCGCACAGGCAGAAGTGCTTGCCAAGAATGTTTTCGTTGTGCAGGGGCAGTTCGAGAAGCTTGCTCCGCTTCTCGGCGTCCGCAGCGGCTACCGCAACGGCAGTGCGCATCTCGCGTTTGTTCCGGGATTGGCCCAGTCCGGTGCGTTCCTGCCGATGTGGGTGAACGCGAACTATGACGTTTCAAGCATTTTGGCCGCCCGTACGTACATTGACGGAGATGAGGTGGATGCGTTCTCAAGCACTTCACAGACGTTTCCGTCAAATCGCTTTGCTCTTGTCGAGGTGGAGTTCCTTGAAACGGCAGGAGGCTTCCAGTGCTTTTTCAACGATCGCGACTACTTCGGCGGGGCCGCCGGCAATCGTGTCGGCGGAGAGTACATCTGCGAAGTCGTCGCTTTCACTAATGTGCTCTCCGCATCCGAACGTCTGCTGGTCGAGGGGTATCTGATGTCGAAGTGGTTTGGGGTTAAACATCCGACAGCGCTGCACGTGACCGCTGCAAACGGGGCGAGGGTGGAAATGGAATCGGTTGGAGACGGAGCGGAGACGATTCCAGTGTCCATGGGCGGCGGAGGAGATTTCGTGAAGGTCGGCTCCAATGAGGACGACATCGGCATTCCGACGCTGCTTGAGGGGTTCAATGGACGGTTCAGGCTTGAGGATGGAGTGATCAGAACGCGAGGTTCCGTTCCGTTTGCCGTCGCCGCCGGTGAGCGGTTGCACGTCGATCTGCCGTACGGCGGCCCGGTAATGTCCAATGCTGTCGCAGAGGCGGATTCGTTCGTTAAGAGCGGTGCCGGAGCTCTCCGCATAAATGCACTGCCGTCTGCGGTGAAGAGACTGAGAGTGTCAGAGGGGGAGCTGACGCTTGAAGCGCCGGCTGCGGTTGCTGCGCCGATTTCGGCATCATCGTCGGTCGTGACGGGATATGTTCCGAACGCAAGTTTCGAGCAGGGGATTGGCGCCACCACGTCGACTGAAGATCTTGGCGAAAACGGATTTCAGGGGTGGGCCGCTGTCGCAGGAGAAGGTTCAAGCGCCGCCAATCTTGCGTGGGTGAACCACAGCGCGTACAATGGCGGAAAAAATGCCGCCTCAATCTACTGGAAACTTCCGACCGAGGTACCCGACGGTGAATGTGTGCTTGCCATAAACAAGGGCGCGAGCGTGTGGACGACGATTACGCTGCCGCAGGACGGTGTGTATGAGCTTACGTTCAAGGCGGCATCGCGGATTGACAAGGCTGGACTTATCCTCGATCTGGCGATAGGCGAAAGCATCGATGCCGCAACGTCGTTCGGCAGTTTCCGCTCCGTCTACGCAGACGGACGCTTCTGTTCGTTCCGGTATCGTCTGCCGCATCTTGGCGCCGGCAGCCACAGGCTCTGGTTCCGTCAGGTCGACGTCTCAAAGGACAGCTGCTGTCTGATCGACGATCTCAAATTGACGCGCGTCGACGATGCGTTGTTGCGTCAGGAAGTCCCTAACGGTTCGTTCGAGCAGTTCAGGGCATCCTACGATGCGTTCACCAAGCCGATGCTGTTTGATTCCACAAACTTCGACGGTCTTGCATCATGGACTGTCGTTCAGGCGGCCGAGGAATCGGATGGCGCTAATTATGGATGGGCACTCGCTTCGCATATTGGATCCGGACCCGTAGTTCGCGGCATGGGATGGGATAATCGAACTTCCGATAAAGGGTGGGCGAGCCAGTTCTGCAACGTGCGTGAATGCGATGACGGATTCGTGCAGCTGTATCTGACGCAAGGCGCGTCCGCTCACGTCATGTTTACGCCGGCTGCCGGGCGGTACTTCGTCTCCGCTGACATCGGACTTTATCGTTCAACGTTCGACAGCTCGCCGCATATGGCGGCACATTCGTACGTAAAGATCGGTGATGCGGATTACGTCTCGCTCGGCGACATCGACATCAACGGTGAATTCTCCATGAAGTGCCGCACGTTCCCGCTTGCTTTCACTGTGGACGGACAGACTGCAATCACGCTTAGGCTTGCGGCGACCATGGCGCCTACGTCCTACTCCTACCCCACAGGCCATCTCCTTTTTGACAATGTGCGGCTTGTGCCTGTCGGCGAAGGAAAGAGAGAGGAACTTGTCATGAACGGGAGCTTTACGGCGGCATCTGGATGGGAATACGTGAAAGGAGAAGGGCTTGCCGACAATTTTACGCCAAGGCGGTTAGAATGCGTCAATGCCAGCAATGCGTACGGGGCGAACTGGATCGACAACCATGCACTGGTGGTAATAGACAACGGACTTGTGCATCAGGATGTCGCAGTCCCCGCCGTTGGATGGTACAGGCTTTCACTTGCGGCGCGTACGCGCGTGTGGTTTGACGGTACGCCGAGGACTCCGCTGCCGGTTCGGTTCTGGCTTGCCAAGGATGGTGTCACCAATGTGATCGCAAACCTTACGCCTCCCGTCACGAACTTCACAATGTGGAGCTGGTCGTTCAGGATGCCGGAGGCGGGCGCGTGGAAATTCGGCATAGAGGGACTTGGCGTTGGCGGAAACGACCTGAACACATTGATAGACAACGTTTCGCTTGTGTACGATCCCAACGTGGGCGATACGCCAGACATCGGCGAGGACGTGGAGATCTTCGTCGATGAGGGTGCAAAGATGCGTCTTGACTTCCCGGGGACCGGTACGGTCAGCCGCCTGAAGATCAACGGCAGAAGTCGCTACGGTCTCGTGCGGGCGTCAGACTTCCCGGACGTCTTGAGCGGAGACGGCACATTCTTCGTCCTCCCTCCAAAGGGTATGACTGTCATCATCAGATGAGGTCGTGCAAGATGAAATTCAGGCCATAGAAAAGTCATGTGGCATGATGAAGGAGGGTGAAAACAAATGCGACCAGTCAAAATGAAGCTCAGGTCATCGAAAAGGTGCGTCGTGCCGACATTTTTCGCGGTGTGCGCATCGCTCTGCCTGTCGGCAGCCGTGCACGAGTTCGGTCCGGCAGATAGGATTGACATTCGTTCCGAGCCGAAGGGCTTTGAGAAGTTCGTGACGGTATCGCAGGCGGCGGATCGCGTGGTGTTCGATTGCCGGGCGGCGTTTGAAAAGGGTATGCGCAATCTTGTGTGCCTGCTGCCGCAGTTCGAGGATGCGCAGCTTGCCGGTGCGGATATGCTCGCAGAGGTGTTTGTGGGCAGTTCAGATGCGCAGGCGTTTGTGCAGCCATATCTGCAGATGTGGAAAGAGGTCGGCGGCATGCGCCAGTTCCGTGTTCTGAGGTCGCGCTCTCCGTTTTTGACTGCGGGCAATGAACACTCAACGGTGCGGTGTGTGTTCGTCGATACCTGCCATGACAAATCCGGCGGCTACCGTCTGAGGTTCGATCTGCAGAAGCCGCAATACGGCAACGGGGGCGTTTTCTGCTTCACGCGAGGGCGGGTGGCGTGTCTTGACGAGGTGCGTACAAGCGCAAGGCCGAAGGCCGTTGCGCCGAAGCTAACCATGCATCTTCCGTTCGACGGTTCAGCCGTGGCGGCGTTTGCGAAGGGGGCGTCTACTCCGCTCACCGAGCGCGGGGTGTCGTACGAGCCGGGCGTGAAGGGTCAGGCTGTGCGCATCTCCCCGAAAAGCCGCACCGTGCTTGAATATGCGTTCGCCGGAAACGTCTCGCAGGAACGCGGTGCAGTCTCCATGTGGGTGAAGCGCGATGCACAGAGAACTGAAGCTGGCGGGTGGCTTCTTTCATCGCCCACGCCGTTCAACCTCCGTCTTGGCACAGGCGCTCTGTACCTCTGGTTCTGGGATCAGAACGGTGCACGGTTGAGGCTCGACACCTCAGATGACTGCGACGCATATGTCTGGCGCAGCGTTGCATCGGACGGCGACTGGCATCATGTAGTGGCGAGCTGGAACGAGGCGGGCGGCAGCCTGTTCGTAGACGGCGCACTGTGCTACGATGATGTCGGCGGATCGTCGTTCTCGCCGTTGGATAAGGCGCGTCAGCCGTATTCGTTCAGCAACCTCGGCAAGTGGGATGCGGCAAAGCGGTTCTTCATCGGGTCGCGGGGAGGTATTGACCAGTTCAACGGGCTGATCGATGAAGTGAGGATATATTCCGCCGCATTGACGAAAGAGCAGTCCCAGGCGCTTTACCGTGAGGGCGGCAGACAGCCTGAGCCACGTCCGGATTACGCCGCGATGTCGTCTGAACGTGGACGGAACGCATACGAGATCTCGCCGGTCGACGTTGGCGGAGATCCCGGTGAAATGGAGCTTGTGCGCGAGGTTCGCTTCGATCAGGCCGGGCTTGCGACGTTGCGCATCCCCGGAACGAAGTTTGAAGTGGTCGGGCCTTCGTCCATTCGCACCACGGCGGACGGTACAAGCTACCTTGAACTTGGAAGAGAGGAGTTTCACAGAATGGCGGTCGGGTTTGAACTTGCCGCCGGTGAGCCGCTGTACGTGTTTGAAATAGATTATCCGGACGATGCCAAGCGCACGATGGACATGATAGTCCAGGATGCGTTCTCACCATCATACGAGGCCGTAAGGATGCAGGACTATGAAATGCAGGTGGGCGTGTTCACCGGCGGCGACCTGCCTCTCTCCGGCAAGATTCGCACACACAGGTGCGTGTACTGGGCGAGTTCCACAAATGTCGTGTTCGAAGCTATGACGGCGCGAAAGGGAGAGCCTGCCGCCGTATCTGCAATCCGTCTGTACCGCCTGAAGAACCGTGCACTTCCGGCGGCGAAGGTCTCTTCCCCAAAGCCTGCGGGCGGTTGGGGACGCATGATTGGATGGTACTATGAGGATCCTTCCATAGACAGGGAGTTTGCTGTGGCGGACAACGCACATTCGCCGGAGCAGTGGATGGAGTTGGTTGACAAGATCGCCGCCACGATGAAATATCAGGGGCTGAACCTTTTTGCGTATCCCGGAGCGTGGTACGGCGGAATGATGGACGACCTCTACAATCCGCACGGACACGCGCCTGATTTCCTGCGGGCGTTCTACGAGCGTTTCGACCGGGAGGGAATCGGTGTTGTGCCGCTGATCAACCAGGAGACGCATCCTGTGCCGTCCGGTTCGCTCACGTACGACATGATCGTCTCCGGGGATATCCACGGCACAATGTACAACGTCACAGCCACAGGAAGACCGCAGTGCGGGGTCACGTATGTGCCGTCGCTGTTCAACATCTGCCATCCCGACACGCAGCGTTATCTTGAAGGCATGATAGACCGCTTTGTGGCGGACGGTGTGAAACACCCATCATTCAAGGGCGTGGGGCTTCACGTGAAGCACTCGTCGATATGCTGGCTCGGCATGATCACGAGCGGCTACAACGACTACATGATCGACGGGTTTGCGCGGGACACTGGAATCAAGGTGCCGGTGGACAGGCGGGATCCGATGCGCGGCAAGGCGTACGCTGAATGGCTCATGGCGAATGCGTACGAACCGTGGGTGCAGTGGCGGTGCCGTCAGGTGAGCGGATTTTGGGTGAGGATCGCCCGCAAGCTTGCCGTCGCTCGTCCGGATCTGAAGCTGTGGATAAACAACATCGCAAACCTTGACCCGATCATGGACAGGTTTGCGTCTCCGGACTACATGCGGCGCATGGCGCGCGAGGGCGGACTTGACCGTGAGATCTTCGCGAAGGAGGCCCCCAACGTCATCATGGGTCAGACTTCGCTGCCTGCGGACTACCGCTTTGCAAAGCCAGGATGGTACTACCGGACGCCGGTCGACTACGAGTGCCAGCGCAGCTACCACACGAAGTCTTGCTACTGGGACTTCCTCGACGGAGCGGCTTTCCCGTTCGTCCATATGCACGACCGCTACTGGGAGTCCGCGCCAGGCGACAGGGCGAGGAACCGAAACCCTGATCTTCAGTTCAAGGCAAAATGGTTCCGTGAGGTGAAGTGGCGGGTCTCCACGCTGAATGCCGGCGGCCCGTACGCGATGGAGCATTACGCAGTCCCATTGCGTTTCCGCGACGTGATTGGGTTCACGAAGGGCGGGTATCTCGTCGGCACATACGGCATGGAGTCGTATCTTGTTCCGTTCGCGCAGGCGTTCCGCGCACTGCCGGCAATCGGCATGGATACGATGCCTGGCGGCGGGGAGTTTGTGCGGCTCAGGCATGTGCGCCATGAAGGTCGCAGCTGGTTCTATCTTGTGAACACAGGAGTGGAGTCTGTGTGCGTGAAGGTGCGGTTCCCGGTCGGTACGCATGATCTGGTCTCTGACGAACCGGTTGCCGGAAAGGCGTCCATCGTGCTTGGCCCGTACGAACTTCGCTCGTTCGGCGCGGCGGCCGGAAAGCCGGAAATCCGCAGCATCCAGTCGGCGCCGCAGCAGATGTGATAGAGTGCATTACGCATGAATGGCAGGAAGAATGAGACGGTTGGCTGCGTGTTGGGCGTATTCAAAGCGAAGTTGCCACACGGCGGCATTGCGAATCCGCTGTGGTATAATTCGTCCCATGTCTTTGCATGAGAGAGATAATATGTCAAAAACTGGTTGCAATCGGCGATCTGCGGTATCTTTGTTTTCAGGAGCCGGAGGGCTGGACATTGGTGTTCGACAGGCAGGATTCAATATTCTTGCATGTGTGGAACTCGATCCAAACGCCTGCGATACGCTTCGGTACAACATAGCAAGGCAAGGTGATAGAACCAGGGTTTACGAAGGCGACATAAGGACGTTAGAACCTGAAAATATTCTCAGTGATGTGCAATCAAATAGTGGCGATATCGATTTGTTGTTTGGCGGGCCTCCATGTCAAGCATTCTCTTTGATTGGGAAGCAGAAGGCTCTTGAAGATGAGCGCGGGGTGCTACTTTTCCAGATGATTCGCTACGCCGAAGCCATGAAACCGAAAGTTGTTTTGATGGAACAGGTGAAGGGATTGCTGTCTGCCCGTGACGCTGCAGGGCGGCGAGGTGGAGTATTCGAGTCATTGCTGGAAGAATTCGACCGCCTCGGCTATACGACCAAATACAAGGTATGTCTTGCCGCTGATTATGGGGTCGCTCAGTTGCGAGAGCGCGTGATATTGGTGGCGACTAAATGTGGAAGCGAATTTGAATTTCCGCCGCCGACACATTCAAGACTCTCGGAAACGGGTGATTTGTTTGCCGAGACATTGCCGCCGTGGTTGACGGTTGGTGAAGCGTTGAGAGGAGTGCCGCCTCCCCATCTCAGAAAAAAAGGCATTACGACATATCCCGATGATCTGCAGAACCATGTAGATGTCACTCCAGAGCGTGATCGCGAGCGGATTCACCATGTGCCTGAAGGTCTTTATCTTGCGTCGCAGACGCAATTGCCGAAGGATATAGTAGGAAATCTTAATCGAAAGGACACAACGAAGTATCTCCGGCTTAGCCGTGAGGGACAGTCAAATACCCTTCGTTGCGGAGAGATATTCTTCCATCCAACTGAAGACAGGTATTTGACGCCGCGCGAGTACATGCGCATACACGGATATCCGGACGATTATCTGCTTAAGGGGCCGATTCGTTCGAGAACGGGTAGCGTCAAAAACCTTGATCAGCATCGACTTGTGGCAAATTCGGTGCCACCTCCGCTTGCCTTTGCATTTGCAAAGCAGATTTCCAAGTACATGGACATGACAGCGGCGAGGTGACATGAAAAACGGTTCCAGAATATTTGAACTGTATGGTTATCCTGTGGATGATTGGTCTGATGAAGCCATGGATAATTTAAGGAGATGCCGATGCCCTTTCATGGACGGAGAGTGCGACGGTGGCGGCAACAGATTCTCGTCGGCCGTTGCCATTTCAAAGAATCATCCACTGAAGAATGTCTTTCCCGGCAGGTCATCTGTTCAATCTGGTGTCTGTTCACTTCTGCTACATGATGATGAGCAGCCATGGATTGTCTGCCCACGTCGTTTGCTGAATTACAGGTGCGGTGTTGAAAAGGGGCGGCAAGTTGACGTCAAACGGCTGATTTGCGAGAAATCAGGCTTGACGGAAGGGGTGCGCTATTCTGTGTGGTCTGAAGTGAAGATGAAGTGCCAGATTGCCGATGGAGGAAAGGTCGGACACTTCGATTATACATTCGATTACGTCATCACTGGGCGGACAAGGAGATCTCTCGAACAGATATGCGATGCCCTTGGCTATTCATCATCAAAAGTCTCTAATATGCTTGCGAAAAATGGCTTTACGACTTGTCGAATGAATGGAACATTGTATTGTGAAGATTTCCCGGCGTTTCCGCTTGTGATTGTGGAGGTGATGACATCAAGCACTTCAGGCGGAAACAAAAGAGACAGAACGCAGATAGCGCAGCTGTTTGAGGATACGGTATTGAAACTCAACGGAGCCGCGACTGCGCCTACAGGGCCAGGCATAAACTATCGTCAGGTATGGGCGCGGATGGTAAGCCAGCTGTTGGTCAAGAGCCAGATCGGTAGGGCATGGGGAGGTTCAACATTCTGGGTCGTACAGGATCTTCTGACCAAATACATATCGGAAACCACTGCATTGAATTTTTCGGATTTCCTTGCACAGCATCGGGATGAGGTAAATTTAATTTCCGGTGGATATGGAGATGATGCTCTGCCTTCGCGCCGTAAAGAGCGCATTGCAGAAATACGGGATGTGAAATTCTATTCCGGTAAAGTTGCACCGGAGTCCGATGAGAGCAAGACCTTTTCCGACATTATCAAACTTGGAGTTCTGCCTCCACGCAGTGAACTGCTGAAAAAGCTGTTGCAGAAAAAGCCTTGTTCAACGTTCGTGTTTTAATGTTTTTTCTGTGGTTGTCAAGAATTGGAGATAGTGTTATGAAGTGGAAACAGTCCGGAATTGTGAAGGTTGTGGTGACAGCTGTCGCATTGTGTGCTGGAGATGTGGTGTTTGGCGAAACGAAACTCGCATATGAGATTCTTTCGACAAACATGTGCGAGTTTTCCTCTGTGCTTCCAAAGCTCAAGGCGATGGGGTATGATGGCGTTAGGTCAAAGGCGTTCTGGAGCACAAACCATGATGCTTTGTCGGAGATGCTCAAGTCGAACGGACTTGCCGTGGCAGGGATGCCTGTTGCGCTTGAGCAGATGGACGGGAAGAACATCGAGTCTACGGTTGCGTTCTGCCGCAGGTTCGGGGTGAAACATTTGAGCGTGGACGGTTTCAGAGGCGGAACGTCATCGGAATGGCGGACATTCTGCGGACGCATCGCAGAGGCGGGGCGACGTCTTGCGCCGCATGGCATAAGGCTGGCCTACGGCAACGGCATCTACGAATTCGAAGAGTGCCTTCAAAGGGAGTTTCCCGCTGAGATCATCAAGGCTGACCGCGAGGTGGCCGTTGAGCTGGATGTCGGCGCCGTTGCGGAGTCCGGGCGCGACGCTGCAACATGGATTGCCGATCTCAGAGGACGGCTGCCGGGGGTGCGTGTGAGACGGCATGGTGCGGCGCTCAGCGGTGAAGGAGACGTCGCAGGCTGGGTGCGGACGCTCGACGCCGCACGAAAGGCCGGTGCGGATTGGCTTGTGGTCAGGCGCGACGGCGCGACTGCCGACGACATTGCGGCGGATGCCGCGTTCTTCAGGAAGATATGGTGCGATGTGCCGCCGGCCGCGAAGAAGCCGCGCACAGTCATGAACCTTGTCAATTTCGTGCGCGGATGCGAGCCGCGGCGTCCGATGGATCTCGTCACGCCGCTTGCCGAGCAGATAAGGTGCAACAGCAGGTATGGAGTGGCGAACACGATTCTGCTCCAGTACGATGCGATGATCCGCGATGACATCATGGCGGCCGCATTCACGGCGGACAGAACGAAGACCGAGTTCGGCGTGTGGATTGAAATAGTCAAGCCGCTCTGCGAAGCGGTCGGCATTCCGTGGCGCGGACGCAAGGACTGGGCATGGGACTGGTGGGTGAATCCCGGATTCCTTGAGGCGTACACGCAGAAGCAGAGGGCTGCGCTGATCGACGAGCTGTTCCGTCTCTTCAAGGAGAGGTTCGGTGCATATCCGCAAAGCGTCGGATCGTGGATCATGGATGCGTGGTCTATCGGTTACATGAAGGAGCGGTACGGAATCATTGCCGTGTGCGTGTGCAAGGAGCAGGACGTCACGGATGCGTACGGGCTGCGCGGCGGATACTCGAACGGCGTGTACTATCCGTCGAAGAGCAACATGCTCTCAGCCGCAAGCGACATGGCAAATGCGATCAAGGTGCCGGTGTTCAAGATGCTCACGCCCGATCCGATATACAACTACGGCATACACTACGAGTACCTGGATTCCCGCAACGGGAAGAGACGCCGGTACGTGGTGACGCTCGAACCCGCCGCACTCGGAAAGAATCCGTACATCGTGGACTGGTACTTCCGCACCTATACGGAACAGCGCGGTCTTCTCAACATTTCGTACATGCAGACGGGGCAGGAGAACAGCTTCGGGTGGACGCAGTTCGGGGTGAACGTTGGCTACTACAACCAGATGGAGGAGATTGTCGATTACGCCAAACGCGGGCTTATCGAGATAGAGACGCTTGGAGACACAGGCCGCCGCTTCCTCGCCGATCATCAGGAGAACTGCGCCCAGACGCAGGTTGCCCTTGAGGACTGGAACGGGCAGGGCAGGCGCAGCGTGTGGTACAACTGCAGGAACTACCGGGCAAACCTCTATCAGGAGGGCAACCGGTTCTACATTCGTGACATACACAAGATGTGCGACGGCTTTGCGGAGGATCATCTCACGACGGCAAGCACGAACTGGAACGAAGTTCTGTATACACCGCCGGTCGTCGATGCGTACATGTTCCGTTCCGAAGATGCGCCGGGCATGATTTCGTTCACCGGCGAGGCAGTCGGCATGATGCCTCGCGCCACAGGCGAGAACGAGATGGAAGTGACCTGCTTCTATGCGGACGGCACCACCACACTTGTCCGTTTCGACGAGAATGGGCTTACGGTGTTCGGAATGCCGCTTGAAATCAAGATGAACGGCGAATGGCGCGGGCGGCACGAGTTCGCTCCCGGCCGCATCAATCTGACGTTCAAGGGTTTCCGCTATGCCGTTGGCTGCGAGGGCCGTCTTTCCCCGACAGATTCCGGTTATCGGATTGAGCCTGTAAAGGGGCGGATTCGCTTCGACCTTTCGCTTTGAAGGAGGGTGACGTCATGAAAATGCGCTGTGTGCTTGTCGCCATCTTATGTTCTGCCGCATCGGCGATTGCGTCGCCGTCGTCCCTGACGTGCGAATACCGCACGAATCCGATAGGATTGGAAACCGTTTCGCCGCGTCTGTCATGGCGGACGGACGACGGGCAGATCGCCTGGCGGGTACGCGTGGCCTCCACGCCGAAAGGTCTGTCATGCGGCAATGCAGACCTATGGGATTCAGGGAAGGTTGCCGGCGGTGATATGCATGGCGTGGTGTATGGCGGGACGCCGCCAAGACCTTCGCAGCGGGCGTTCTGGCAGGTGAAGACATGGACGGCGGCATCCGGCGAAAGCGAATGGAGCGAACCTGCCATGTGGCAGTGGGGGATGCTTCGCACAGACTGGAAAGCGAAATGGATATCGGCAGGCTCGATTATTCCAACGCCCTGCTTCGTGAAAAGGTTTTCGGCGAAGACGAAACCGGTGAGCGCAACGCTGCACATAACAGGTCTTGGCTGCTACGAGGCATCTCTCAACGGGCAGCGCATCGGCACGAAGTTGCTCGACCCAGCGCCAACCGATTACACGAAGACCGTCCTCTACTCCACCTATTCGCTTGACGGCGAGATACGCCCCGGCGAAAACACGCTTTCGGTGATTGTCGGACACGGACTGTTCTGCGAGAGGTCACTTTCCGTGTGGTGGTTTGAACGCGCTCCGTGGAAGGCCGCTCCGTGCATGATTGCGCGGCTTGAGCTCGCATATCCGGACGGCACATCCGAAACGATTGTCTCCGACCGCTCATGGCGGCAGGTCAAGAGTCCTGTTGGCTACGACGATTTCCGCGAAGGGGAGGTCATCGGCGCGTGGCATCCGTCGCTTCCGGATTACGGAACAGACGGCATACCGGCGGTGGAGTGCCGCGGCCCGCGTGGACGGCTTGTCGCGGAGAGCCAGCATCCGGCGGAAGCTATCGAGACGTTCCGGCCGGTGTCGATACACCAGTTTGACGGCGGAGTGCAGGTCGTGGAGTTTCCGAAGGACATATCTGGATGGGTGTCTCTCAAGATACGCGGGGCGAAGAAGGGTGATGTCGTCTCAATCCGGTATGACGAGCGTGTTGAGAAGGATTTTTCGCCCGTGACACCGTCGCCGGGGAACGATGTCGATCTGCGCATTCCCGCAAAAGGGCCGGATCGCCGCCGGATAGACTGCTATTTCAAGGCTTCCGCATCCTTCCCCGTATGCACCACCGACATAGGGTTCCAGACGGACAGGTTCGTGTGCGTTGGCGACGGTGTGGAGGTGTACGAGCCGCGCTTCACTTACAACGGCTTCCGGTACGTCGTGATTCGCGGATTGCGTACGCCGCTGCTGCGGCAGGACATTGTCGCGAAGTTCATCCATACCGCATTCCCGCGCACTGCATCGTTTGAATGTTCCGATCCAGTCTTCAATCGTCTGATGGATATGGCGGATGTTGCATATCGCGCCAATTTCGCCGACGGCTTCCCCACGGACTGCCCGCACCGCGAGAAGAACGGATGGACGGGGGATGCCTCGATTGCCTCCGAACTTGCGCAATATTGCTACGAAAACACGAGCGGATATGAAAAGTGGCTGCGCGACATATGCGATGCGCAGAACGCGAAGGGCGACATTCCCGGCATCGTTCCGAGCGCCGGGTGGGGGTTTGCGTGGGGAAACGGACCTGCCTGGGATTCGGCGCTTCCGGTAATAGCGTGGAACCTCTACATCTACAAGGATGACGTACGCATTCTTGGCGAAGTGTATCCCTCGCTTGTGCGATATCTTGAGTACACCGCGACAAAGGCTTCCGGAAATCTTGTGCGCCACGGTCTTGGAGACTGGGTGCCGCCGGACGCCAGATTCATGCCGTCCGTGGAGTTCACGTCATCATGCTACTACATGCAGGCGCAGGAGATCGCTTCGCGCATCGCGGCGGAGATTGGAAGATGCGACGAAGCGGCACGTTTCGCCGCCGGTGCGGCAGCGACGAAGGCGGCAATCAACGTCAAGTTCCTCAAGGATGGCGGAATGTACGACAATGGCGGCCAGACGGCGCAGGGCATGGCGCTCGCCTTTGGGCTGCCGCCGGCAGATGCGCTGAAGGCGGTGCGGGCGCGTCTTGTAGCTGCCGTCGAGGAGGCCGACGGCAAGACGCGCATGGGTGTGCTTGGGATGAAGCACACGTTCCGTGCGTTGAGCGATGCCGGGAGAAGCGACCTGGCGTTTGCGATGATAACGCATTCAGGCTCGCCGTCACCTGCGGACTGGGTGCGTAAGGGCGGCACGGCCCTGTGGGAGGATTGGGGTGATGGTGCATCACGCAATCACATCATGTTCGGGGATTTCGCCTGCTGGGCGTACCAGCGGCTTGCCGGAATCCGTCTTCCGGACGGCGGCACCGCCGCCACGCCTGTTCCACCGGTGCGTGCGTTCAGGGAGTTTCTCGTTGCCCCGGAGTTTGTGCCTCAACTCAACTATGTGAAGGCGAACATGGAAAGCGTCTACGGAAGGATGTCTGTCGCATGGCGGCGCATTGATGACGGACGTATCGCCCTTGAAGTGACCGTGCCGCCGAACACGTCCGCAACGCTTCGTCTGCCCGGACGCAGCGACAGCCGTCTCTCCGCCGGCGTACACACATTGACCTGTTCCGTCGGCCCCGCCAAATAGACGTACGTCCACATTCTGCTTGCGCCGCAAAGCATGGTTTCCCGACCCGTCATGTGATGTTGCAGCTTTTTTTGACATCGTGTTTGCGGATGTGACATGGTATGGATGTGTTGCGGTCTGATATAATACGCACCACAAAAAACAACGCGGCTGAGTCCGCAAAGATGGAGCAGAGATGAGCAACGGAAAGATAACGATGGAGAACGGCGCACTGAAGGTGCCGTCAAACCCCGTGATACCCTACATCGAGGGCGACGGAACCGGCCCGGACATTACGCGGGCTGCGATGACTGTATGGAACGCCGCCGTCGAAAAGGCATACGGCGGATCTCGCAGAATCGAGTGGATGGAGGTGCTTGCCGGAGAAAAGGCGTTCAAGGCTACGGGCGAGTGGCTGCCGCAGGCGACGGTAGATGCCTGCCGTGACCATCTCGTCTCCATCAAAGGACCGCTCACCACGCCGGTCGGCGGCGGCATACGCTCCATTAACGTCGCAATGCGCCAGACGCTCGATCTCTACGTGTGTCTGCGTCCAGTACGCTGGTTCAGGGGAGTGCCTTCACCGGTGAAGCATCCGGAACTCACCGACATGGTGATATTCCGTGAAAACACGGAAGACATCTACGCAGGCATCGAATGGATGAACGGAACGCCTGAGGTCGAGAAGGTGAGGCGGTTCCTGATCGACGAGATGGGCGTGAAGAAGATTCGCTTCCCTGAAACTGCGTCCATCGGAATCAAGCCCGTGTCGCAGGAAGGGACGGAACGTCTCGTCAAGGCGGCGATCGATTATGCAATCGCAAACGACAGAAAGTCCGTGACGCTCGTCCACAAGGGGAACATCCAGAAGTTCACCGAAGGCGCATTCCGTGACTGGGGCTATGCCCTCGCAAGCCGCGACTACGGCGCACAGCTCATCGACAATGGGCCGTGGCGCACGTTCAAGAATCCGAAGACCGGACGCGAGATCGTCGTCAAGGACTGCATATGCGATGCGTTTCTTCAGCAGATACTTACGCGCCCTGCGGAATATGACGTGATAGCCACCCTGAATCTCAACGGAGACTACGTTTCTGACGCGCTTGCCGCCACTGTCGGCGGCATCGGCATTGCGCCCGGCGCGAACATCAACTACCAGACGGGCGTTGCGGTTTTCGAGGCGACACACGGTACGGCCCCGAAGTATGCCGGATTGGACAAGGTGAATCCGGGTTCGCTCATACTCTCCGGCGAGATGATGCTCCGCTACATGGGCTGGACTGAGGCGGCAGACCTGATCATCGCCGCAATGGACAAGGTGATTGCTGCGAAGACGGTGACTTACGACTTCGCCCGCCAGATGGAAGGAGCCACCGAAATCAAGTGTTCCGAGTTCGGCGTCGCCTTGGCAAAGGCGATGTGACGTCAACGCGAGGGGCTATTCCGTCGGTGAGCCGAAAAGCGTCTCCGCAAGGCGTACAAGCCCCATCGCGTCCTTTGAATAGAAGTCTGCGCCGATCTTTTCGGCGTAGTCTTCTGTCAGGACGGCTCCGCCGACTGTGACTTTGCAGCAGGGCAGCTCCTCGTGGATCATCCTTACGGTCTGTTCCATGAATCCCACAGTCGTCGTCATCAGCGCGGACAGCCCCACGAGCCGCGCCTTTTCGCGTCGTGCCGCCGCAACAACAGTCTCCGGCGGCACGTCGCGGCCGAGGTCGATGACCTTGAAGCCGTAGTTTTCGAGAAGGGCGCGGCAGATGTTTTTCCCGATGTCGTGTATGTCGCCCTTGACTGTCGCGACGATTACCGGGCCTTTTACGTCTCCGTCACCGCGTGACGGAAGAGCTGAACGCACGACGTCAAACGCCGCACCGGCGGCCTCCGCCGCCATCAGCAGTTGAGGGAGGAACACTGTCCCGGCCTCAAATCCTTTGCCCACCGTTTCAAGCGCAGGCACTATCGCCGTCCCGATTACGTCAAGCGGCGCATCTCCATTTGCCAGGGCGGCACTTGCGGCGGCCGCGGCATCGGCTTTCAGACCATGCCTTATTGCCCCTGCGATATCGCTGCCGGACTGCGTAGACGGGGCAGCTGACGAGACTTTGTCCGTACGATGTGCGGAAGCCGCGCCGACAGAGGCCGTTGCTGGAGTGAAATCCCTGAATGCCTCTATCCACTCTCCGCAGGTGCGGTCTTTGCCGGTGAGCGCCCGAAATGCGCGGTATGCCGTCATCATGTCTGCCGCAAGCGGGTTGATGATTCCGGCGGAAAGGCCGTTGGCGAGCGCCATTGTGTAGAACGTGGCGTTCAGCAGCGGCCTGGCAGGCAGACCGAACGAAATGTTCGACACGCCGAGGCAGGTGCGGCATCCAAGTTCCTTGCGCACCCTGCGGAGAGCCTCAAGAATTACGTTTGCGCTGTCCGGTTCCGCGCTTACGGCGAGACACAGGACGTCGATCACGAAATCGGATGGCTTCAGCCCGAACTCCGCGCCGCGTTTCAATATTCTGCGGGCGATGTCGAGACGACCCTCCGCAGTCGGCGGGATTCCGTTTTCGTCGAGCGTAAGAGCCACGACAACGCCGCCGTATTTCGCGACGGCGGGGAACACGGTGTCCATCGATTCGGCCTTTCCGTTGACCGAGTTTATCAGCGGCTTTCCGTTGTAGTGGCGGAGGGCGCGTTCAAGCGCCGCCGGATCGGACGTATCGATCTGCAGCGGGATGTCCGTCACGCTCTGCACGGCCTGCACCGTGGATGTAAGCACGGCGGCCTCGTCGATGCCCGGCACTCCTACGTTTACGTCCAGCACGTGCGCCCCCGCATCCGCCTGCGCAACCGCCTCTCGCAGGACATATGCGACATCGCCTTCCGTGAGTGCGGCCTTGAGCTTCTTCTTTCCTGTCGGGTTTATCCTTTCGCCGATGATGATCGAGTCGAGGAACGGAATCTCAACCGTGCGAGAACCGGATGTTATGACGGTTTTCGCTTTGCGTTCGCCCCTGACATTCGCCTGACAGTTCTGCAGTGTGCGCTTCACGGCGGCGATGTGCCCCGGTGTTGTGCCGCAGCATCCGCCTACAATCGTCGCGCCAGCCTCGATGAGGGCTGCTGCATCTTTCGCAAACTCATCCGGGCCGACGGTGAACATGGTGCGTCCGTTTACGACCTTTGGCATTCCTGCGTTCGGCTTCACCGCAATCGGAATGGAGGTTGCGTCGGCCAGCCTTTTGACGAAGGGAAGCATTTTGTCCGGTCCGAAACCGCAGTTCAGGCCTATGGCGTCCACATGAAGACCGTTGAGCAGCGCGGCGACACATTCCACGTCGGCGCCGGTCAGCAGTTTTCCGTCTTCGCCAAGCGCGACGGTCGCAAGTACGGGAATCGATGCATTCTCCTTTGCGGCAAGGACGGCGGCCTTAAGTTCGTATGTGTCACCCATCGTCTCGATGGCTATCAGGTCGGCGCCGGCCTTTGCGCCGACGCTCACCTGCTCCGCGAAAGCATCGTATGCGGCATCGAACTCGAAGTCGCCGGCAGGTTTGAGAAGCCGTCCGGTCGGGCCTACGTCAAGCGCCACAAGCCTTTCGCCGCCGGCTGCCGACGCAGCCTCCCTCGCTATCGATATGCCCGCCGATATCACGTCGTGAAGTGGTGCGTCGCCATGGTACTTCGCCGCATTAGCGCCGAAGGTGTTTGCGTATACGATGTCCGCCCCTGCGGCAAGGTACGCCCTGTGTATCGCAAGGACGTCGCCGGGGCGCGTAATATTCCACAGTTCCGGCGTTTCGCCCGGGGCAAGTCCTGCCTCCTGAAGCTGAGTTCCCATGCCGCCGTCGAGAATGACGAGCCGGTTCGGGTTGAATATCGTGTTCATGCCTTGATGATCTCCTCGTTTTTCACGCCGATTATCGCGCTCACCGATTTTGAAGGCGTCATCAGCATTGTGTCGGTTAGCGATACGCCGACGGTGCGCGGCGCATCGAGAAGGGCGAGCAGTTCGCGTTGGGCGGATAGCGGAAACGTGCCATATCCCGGCGAGTATCTTGCAAGCAGGCGTTCGCCGCCAGAAAGTTCCGAACAGATCGCCTCTTCGATCGAATCCATGAGACGTTCTATGAGCGCTGCGCCGATCGCCTGGACAATGAACGCATCCGCTCCGGAGGTCACAGAGACACGCCTGTGAAACGTGTCAAACGCAGTGCCGAGAGTGCCGCAGGCGAGATAGGCGCATTCGCATCCGTCAAGATGCCGGGCGAGCGTTCCGTTGATGTCAAGCCGCATCGCGCCGGAGGCAATTGCGCCGGACGAAATCGCAAAGCGGCTCCAGACGCTCGCCGGGCGTATTGCCGCCATCGCCCTGTCGCGCAGACGCAGCGTACGCACCGCGAGTTCTCCATCCGGAATGCGCCGCCCGATGCGCAGATACCGCGCTATTTCTGCGAGGCTTACGCCGAGACGGCTACATTCTGTGTCAAATTCCATGCTCATCAGTGTTGCAGCGCAGATTATAGCATGGATGTGCAGGTGTTTGGCATAGCCCATCCCTTCGATGCCCCATAGGCTCACCCTATGTCTGTGCGGTTTGGCGCGTGTGATAGAATACACATCCATCTAAAACGGACGGTAACCGGAAAGTCCTGTGGAAATCAGGCGCTGTCGCGCAACCGTTAAAGTCGGAATGCGGGCCGTCCACGTAACAAGGTCAAGTACCCTCGCATGAGGGGGAAAGAGCAAAGTGAAGAAACTGCTGATTGCCGCCGCAATGGCGGGGATGTGGCATTCGGTCTGCTGTGCCGTTTCGCCGCAGGACACAAACGCTGTCGCGGAGCTGCCGCCCGTGACCGTGTACGCATCGAGAATAGACGATGTGCGGGACGACATTCCGGCATCTGTGACCGTATACACTGCAGAGCAGATCGATGCGAGCGGTGCAAGGGATCTCCCCGAACTGCTGTCGAAGAAGGCAAATATGGACATCAGGACGCTGAACGCAAATCCGCTGCAGGCGCAGATCGCAATGCGCGGTTTCGGCGAAAATTCGTTCGGTCGCGTGAAGGTGCTGCTCGACGGCGAGGAGCTGAACAATGTTGACATGGATGCGCCGAATCTCGCCCGCATACCGCTCGGAAGCGTTGAGCGGATTGAGATAATCCACGGTCCAAGTCCGGTGCTGAACGGCGACGGTGCGGTGGCCGGCGTGGTGAACGTGATAACGGACACCCGCGACTACTCCAAAAGGACGCGCATCACCGGAAAGGCCGGTTCGCAGGATACCTTTGGTGCGAATGTGCTCACCAAGGGCGGTTCAGAGGAGGATGGTGTGCTGTATTCTGCGGCGTACGACTATCTGCAATCGGACGGATACCGCAAGCGCAGCGCGTACGACCTGCACACTGTGAACGCCGCCGTCCGCAAGAACTTTGAAAACGGCTCGACCGCCGGGCTGAAGGTTAACTACGCCAATGCGTTCTACGAGATGCCGGGTGCGCTGTCGCATGAAGAGTGGAAGAACGCCAGAAAGTCCGCCGCAAGTCCGAACGACTGGGCGCGAATGTGGAACTACGGCGCAGGGTTTGACGCGAAATTCGCCATCGCTGAAGACCAGTGGCTGCTCCTTGACGGTTCCTTCTCGAAGAAGCACCGCAAGGCGAACTGGGGTGCGTACGGCTATGCAAACGAATACGACCTGTACGGCTATTTCCTGTCGCCACGCTACGTGAACGAGATGCAGATTGCCGGCTTCGACAGCAAATTCACCGTCGGCGCTGACTTCCGGTACGACCGGTACAAGGTCAAGGACGCTTCAGGCTTCAACAACCCGAAATACCATTTCGACAGAATGCGCTACGCCGCGTTCCTGCACGAGGAGTTCTTTTTGCTTGAGGGGCTTTCCGTGATCGCCGGAGCGCGCATCGAGAACATCAACAACAGATGGGCGAACTATTCCGGAATTGCCGAGAGCGACAATTCGGATTGGCAGGGCGACTATGAACTTGGGCTGGTGTACCGTCCTTTCGACGGGATGAAGACGTACATAAAGGGAACGCGGTTCCACCGCAGTGCGTTTTGCGACGAGCTGAACTACACCGAGAACGGCCGCTTCCTCGTTCCTGAGAAGGGCACATCGCTCGACGTAGGGCTTGAATGCGAATTTCTCGATGAGTTCAAGTTTGACGTGAACGGCTACGGCATGGTCATGGAGGACGAGATCTTCTACAACCCATACGCCCGCGACTATGGGTTCTACTGGGGCGGATACAACAGCAACAGTCCATCGAAGACTCGCCGCATCGGATTGGACACGGGCATTTCATGGCGACGTGACAAGGTTGCAGAGGCTTCCGTCAGGTACGGTATCGTCAAGGCGGATTTCGCTTCAGGACAGTATCACGGAAAGGACGTGCCGATGGTGCCGAACCACAGGATTCGGCTGGAGATTGGGTTCTGGATCATTGATGACCTTGAAATAAAGGGCGGATACCGTTTTGTCTCGTCGCAGCATCTTGCCGGAGATTTCCGCAATGCGCACGAAGAGCTCCCGGCGGCTTCGCTCTTCGATGTGGGCGCGTATTACGCACCGGCCTGGGCGGAAGGATGGAAGGCGTCGTTCGTCATGGACAACCTCTTCGACCGCAACACCTGCGATTTCGCCGGATGGTCGGACTACTCCGGTGCATACTACTATCCCGTGTGCGGCAGAAGTTTCATGTTCACCCTCAGCTACGAATTCTGAACCGGTGTGGACGTTGGTGACATCTTCAATGCCGTTGCGTCGCGAGTCTGCGCACCCGTGACGCGGCGGATGCCTGCATGAGACCGTACGCACTGATGTTGTCTTTCGCCGCCCATGCCGCCGTCATCGGCGCGGCGGTGTTCGCCGGACGAAACCACCGTCTCCATGATCGCAGCGAGATCCGTGTTCCGCTGTATTTTGAGGTTGTTGAGGCGGCGGACGCCATTTCATCCGATGAACACGCGGAGGTGGATGGCGCAGAGGTGTTGGATGAAAGCGCATCTCCATCGTCAGATGAATACGTCAACGAGCTGGACGAAACGTTTGTGTCGAAGCCGGATGAGACGTTTCCGTCAGAGTTGAAAGATGGCGAGATGTCCGGACCTAATTCCGTGCCTTTTGAGGAAGACAGCGTCCGGCCGATGGACGAAGCCACGGAATCGGAGGTCTATGCGGCAGACGACATCGGCACGGAGGAGGAGCGGAACAAGACGGACGACATTCGCGAGGCGGCTGCGACAGAAGCGGATAAGGCTGCAAAAGCGGGGAATCCACATACGTTGCGAGAAGAGGACGGAGCACGGATGGATGAAACTTCCGATCTGTCGCTGGCTCAGGAGGAACGTGCGCAGATCGTATCAGATCCGGTTGCGCTTAACAGGATTGTCCCCGCGTATCCGCGTCGGGCGCGTAGGCTAAGGCATGAAGGGCGCGTTTCCGTGGAGATTGTGGTCGATGCCGACGGCTTCGTGTCGCAGACGGACATAATTGAGTCCAGCGGATATCGTGAACTTGATTCCGCCGCACTTTCTGCGGTCGGGACGGCGCGGTTTGCGCCCGCTTCAAAAGGCGGGGTGAGCGTATGCGGACGGCTTCGACTTACGTTTGAGTTCAGGCTGAAATGAGGTTCATGGAGTGGACGGCTTCGCAAAAAACGCACTGTTCCTTTTTCTTGCGCTTCGCGTAGGTGATGTCGTAAATGCCGCCGCCGGGATGTGGTTTGTTCCGCGCTACATATCGCCGGAGGAGATCGGCGCAGTGCTGCCGATCACGTCGTTCGCGACGTTTCTGTCCTTGCCGGTGTTCGCATTCGCCATGACTGTGATGAAGGAATCTGCATGTCTTTCGTCCAAGGGTGAGCGCGGCAAGGTCAAGACGCTTCTCTGTGGAGTGTTTGTGGCCGCAGCGGTGATGATGGCCGGTGCGCTTGGCGTTTCGGCGTTTCTGCTGCCGCGATTCCTTTCGGCAATGCGCGTATCAGATGCCTCATCTGGAGCGCTTGTCGTGTTTGCCGCCTTTCTTGGCTGCGTTGCGCCTGTGTATACGGATGCGCTGCAGTCGCTCAAACGGTTCAGGGCGTTGGCCGCCGTGGAGATCGGCGGCGCCGTCGTGCGATTCGCAGTGATGCTTGCGGTGATGCCGCTTCGCGCACTGTTCGGATATTTTGCCGGACAGGCGGCACTTCCGGCGTTTCGCATTCTCGGAAGCGTGATGTCCCTGCGCGGTGAACTGTCGGTCAAGGCAGAGCCGTACTGGAACCGCGCCGCCGTCAAACGGGTTGCCCTTGCGTTCATTGCGACAACGGCATACCAGGCGGCGCCGATGGCGGCGTCTCTTGTCGAGCAGACCATAATGCGCACTGCTTTGCCGCCAGTGGACTCCGCCGGCTATTACATGGTTTCGCGGTTTTCGGACTTTCTGTATTTCCTGACGTTTCCCCTGCTTCTTGTCATGTTTCCGTATACCGCCTCGGCGGCTCAGCGCGATGCGTCGACGCGCACGTTCGTGCTGAAGTGCTCTGCGGTCACGCTTGCGGCTGCGGCGCTCATGTCCGCAGTCTACGCCCTGTTTGGCGAATGTCTGCTTTCGCTTTTGCCGCATGGGGCGGACTATGCCGCTTATGTCCGCTACATGCCGCTGCTCGTCGGTGTGACGGCGCTGACGGCCTGTCAGGTGTTTGTCACCAATGCCGAGGTGTCCGCTGGACGCTTCGGGTTTCTGCTGTGGCTCGTTCCGCTGCATGTGCTGTACCCGGTGGCGCTTTGGCTTGCGGCGGCGAATGGGCTTGTCGCATCACTCAATTCCGTTCTCCTTTGGTTTGCGGGAGTAGCGGCTGTTCGTTTTGCTTGCGCCGCACTGACGCTCCGCCGCTGACAGCGCGTTCCCATCGCCGGTGGCGTAAGGGTTGTGGTTGAATGACCGGTTGACATGGATGCCACTGC
>CAYTWE010000035.1:0-23444 GCA_964440985.1 uncultured Lentisphaeraceae bacterium
GTCGGTGAACGCCGAGCCAAATGGCGCGGGGCATTTTATGGTATAATCCAACGCCAAAAGCAAAACGAAGAGGGTTATTCAATGTCCGGAACGAAAAAGACGAAGATCCGAATCACCGATACCACGCTGCGCGATGCGCACCAGTCGCTTTGGGCCACGCGTATGCGGACGGACGACATACTGGCCATCGCGTCCAAGATCGATGACGCCGGGTACTATTCCCTTGAATGCTGGGGCGGCGCCACCTTTGACGTGTGCATGAGGTTCCTCCGCGAAAATCCGTGGGAGCGTCTGCGGCTGATAAAGAAAGCCTGCCCCAAAACCCCTCTGCAGATGCTTCTGCGAGGGCAGAACATCCTTGGATACAAGCACTACCCGGACGACATAGTGGATAGATTCGTCGCCCTCGCCTGTGAGAACGGCATGGACATCTTCCGCGTGTTCGACGCACTCAACGATCCGCGCAACCTCGAACAGGCGATCGCATCCGTCAAGAAGTACGGCGGACACGCACAAGGTACGATTTCGTACACGACGTCTCCGGTGCACACTGTCGCAAACTACGTCAAGTTGGCGAAGGCCCAGGCGGAGATGG
Organism: uncultured Lentisphaeraceae bacterium; assembly: GCA_964440985.1. GTDB lineage: Bacteria > Verrucomicrobiota > Kiritimatiellia > RFP12 > UBA1067 > UBA1731. The sequence goes on from CAYTWE010000035.1 coordinate 596, forward strand.
GCATCGACTCGCTCTGCATCAAGGACATGGCGGGCATCCTTACCCCCGGCGCCGCCCGTGAGCTTGTCTCCGCCCTTGTGAAGGCGTTGCCGGAGATTCCCGTGCAGGTGCATTCCCACATGACGAGCGGAATGGCCACTGCGATGTACATGGCCGCCGCCGAAGCAGGTGCGGGGTGCGTCGATTGCGCAATCTCCACGATGAGTTCGTTCTCGTCCCAGCCGCCGACCGAGTCGGTGATGACGATTCTTGAATCCGAGGGATTTGACACAGGGCTTGACCGTACAAAGTTGACCGAAATCAACGACTACTTCAAGAAGCTGAAGGCGAAGCGCCAGCCGGCGTCCTGCGCGAAGGTCGAGCCGGTGGATGCCGGTGTGCTTGTCCATGCGATCCCCGGCGGCATGATCTCGAACCTCCGCAGCCAGCTCGCGCAGCAGAGTGCGCTTGACCGTCTGCCGGAGGTGCTGGAAGAACTTCCCAAGACACGCGCCGACATGGGATATCCGCCGCTCGTCACGCCCACTTCACAGATTGTGGGTGTGCAGGCCGTGCTGAACGTCCTTGGCGGAAAACGCTACGGAATGGTGACGGACGAGACCAGACGCTACGCCGCCGGGTACTATGGCCGCACACCTGCGCCAATCGAGCCGAAGCTCATGAAAAAGCTCTGCGGAAAGATCAAGCCGATCACATGCCGTCCTGCCGACCTTCTTGAACCTGGTCTCGCTGCGGCGGCGAAGGACATTCCCGCCGGTCTTGTGAAGGCTGAAGAGGACATTCTTTCCTACTGCCTCTTCCCGGAAGTGGCGCTTGGATATTTCAGGTGGCGGGCGATGCCGCCGTCAAAGCGCGACCCGATTCCGGCAGACGCCGAGGCGGTGGCGTCATCGGCTCAGCCGGCATCTCAGGCAAGTGCCGCTCCGGCCGCCGGGGGCAAGGGTGCAACGGATGTTCCGCCCGGAACTCAGGTCCTTGCGCCGCTCAACGGTACGTTCTACCGCAGTGAAGGGCCGGGCAAGCCGATGCTTGCGGCAGACGGCGCATCCGTGAAGGCGGGTGAACCTGTGTGCATCGTCGAGGCCATGAAGCTGTTCAATCCGGTGAAGGCTTCGGCTGCCGGCAAGATTGCGTTTCTCGTCCAGCACGGCGCGGCGGTCGTGAAGGGCCAGCCGGTCGCAGTCATCTCGTAGGCGGGCTGACGCAGAATGGCATTCAGGCTTGTTGTGGCTTGCGGCGGAACGGGAGGACATTCCTTCCCCGGACTTGCCGTCGCATCAGAGTTGGCGTTGCGTGGGCATGACGTCTCGGTCTGGATGAGCGGGCGCGATGTAGAGTCGAGCGTGCTCAAGGGCTGGACGGGGCAGGTGTTTGCCACGGGGGCCAAGCAGCTTTCGGCCAAGAACATCTTTGGCAACATCCGCGCATTCATGCGGTGCCGGAGTGAACTGAAGCGCATGAAGCCGGATGCGATGCTGGCCATGGGTTCGTACTCAAGTCTCCCCCCGGTTGTCGCTGCTGCGAGGCGCAGGATTCCGGTGGTGCTGCACGAGGCCAACACCGTTCCCGGACGCGCGATAGACTTTCTTTCGAACTTCGCCAGGGCGATTGCCATAAGTTTTGACAAGACGGCCGAGTATTTCCACGGCAAGGATGTCGTGCTTACGGGACTTCCGGTTCGTCAGGACATCGCGGGGCGGCCGCCGTTCGACGGAGTGCCGGACGGCGCATTCAGGGTGTTCATCACCGGCGGAAGCCAGGGTGCGCACCGCGTCAACGAACTTGCCTCGAAGGCCATCGTGATGCTGAATCGCGATCTTGCATCGCTTGGACGCAAACTCTACGTAATCCATCAGACCGGAGCGAACGATGAGGCGGCGGTGGCGCAGACATACGCTTCGGCAGGGGTTGAAGCCCGCGTCAATGCGTTCGAGCACGAGATGGGGCGGGCGTTCGCCACTGCGGATGTCGTAATATCGCGGGCCGGAGCGTCCACGTGCTTTGAGCTTGCGCTGACCGGCAAGCCCGCATTCCTCATACCGCTTCCGACGGCGATGCGCGATCACCAGCACTACAACGCCGCCGTGTTTGCGGCGCGTCAGGCCGCAGCGGAGGGGCGGCAGGACGAGCTGTCTCCGCGTTCGCTTGCGAATTGGCTGCTGCACAAGGCGGAGAACCGGTATTCCATTGCGGAGATGTCAAGAAAGATGTCTTCTCTTGCCTGTCCGGATGCGGCGGCGCGTGTCGCGGATCTCGTTGAACGTGTCGCAAGAGGAGAATGATTGCGATGGATGATTTCTGGAACGTCACTTTGCTTGCCGTGCTTCAGGGCGTTGCGGAGTTTCTGCCGATATCGTCCAGCGGACACCTTGTAATAGGACAGCACATTCTTGGCGTGAAGGATGCCGGAATGCAGTTAGATGTGTTTCTCCATGGCGGCACCCTCATTTCGGTCGTGCTGTTCTACCGCAGGGCGCTCTGGGGGATGGCTGTCCGGAAAGATTGGCGGTTTCTGCTGAAGATAGGCCTTTCCGCGATGCCGGCGGTGCTTGTGTACTTCCTTTTCCGCGAAAGGATTGACGCCCTGTTCGAGAACGCAAAGATGGTCGGGGCGTTGCTGATGTTCACGGGCGGGGTGCTTGCGGGGACGCGGTTCCTTCCGACTGGTGACCGCGACGTCTCGTTTCTCCGTGCGCTTTGGATGGGAACGATGCAGGCGATTGCGCTTCTGCCGGGCGTTTCGAGGAGCGGCATGACGCTTGCGGCTGCCCGGTCGGGCCTCGTTGCGCCGGAAAAGGCGGCGGAGTTCTCGTTTCTCATGAGTGCGCCTCTCATAGTCGGCGGTATGCTCCTTGAGGTCGTCAAGATGTTTGACGATGCCGGCATTGGCTCGCAGGGTGGCATGGGATTGGGAATGCTCACGTGGGGGATGGCTCTTGCATCGGTCGTAGGCTATCTTTCCCTCGCGTTGCTCCTTAAGGCTCTTAAGGGGCACTGGTTCTGGCTTTTCGGGCCGTACTGCCTGATTGTTGGACTTGCAACCCTGTGTTTTCTGTAGCAGGTCGCAATTGCGGCAAACTGCGGGGTAAATTCCAGTTTCTGGGCGGGGTTGCGCAAAGTACGCGGATTGTATACAATACGCAACATTCTTTTTGGGAGGAGAAACAGGGATGTCTGTACGCATACTCGGTACTGGGAGCTATCTGCCGCCAAAGGTCGTCACGAACGATGACCTATCCAAGTCATTGGATACAAACGACGAGTGGATATGGTCGCACACCGGAATCCGCTCCCGTCACATCGCCGAGGCGGACGACTGCACGTCGTCCATGGCAGCAAAGGCTGCAAGGGTGGCTCTCGACGCCGCTGGCGTTTCGCTGTCCGAAATCGGGCTTATTGTGGTGGCGACATCCACACCGGACTACGCCACTTTCCCGTCAACGGCCTGTCTTGTCCAGGCGGAGCTTGGCTGTCCGGAGGCAGGTGCGTACGATCTCCAGGCGGCCTGTGCGGGATTCGTGTATGCACTTGAGCAGGCGCGGTGCTGGGCGACGGTGAACAAGGGCATGAAGGCTCTTGTGATCGGGGCGGAGACGTTGTCCCGCATAGTGGACTGGCGTGATCGCGGGAGCTGCATCCTTTTCGGCGACGGCGCGGGCGCGGTCGTGATAGGCGAGGACGGTGCGGAGGGCCCTTCCGCGCATACCGTCCTGTGGGCAGACGGCAAAGGTGCATCGTTCATCTACCGCGACGGCGGCACACGTCTCAAGCCGCAGCCCGGAATGTTTCCGATTCCTACGCTCATGCTTCAGGGGCATGATGTGTTCGCGTTCGCGGTGCGTGCGCTGGCGAAGGTCACAAACCAGCTTTGCGAGAAGCTCGGAACGACACCGGCGGCGCTTGACCGCGTTTTTGCACATCAGGCTAACGGGCGCATAATCGAGGCTGTCGCAAGGCGCATGAAGCTTCCGCTCGAAAAGTTCTACCTGAACCTTGAGACGACCGGCAACACGTCCGCCGCCTCGATACCGATCGCCCTTGACGAGGCTGTGCGCAAGGGAGAGCTGAAGGATGGCATGAAGATCGTGCTTTGCGGATTTGGCGCCGGCCTGACGTATGCCGGCACATACATGCAGTGGCCGCATCTGTAGTTTAGAAAGATAAGGAGTAAGTCTGATGAAGAAAGTGGTTATCACTGGTCTTGGCATGGTGACGCCCGTTGGAAACGGCAAGGTGGCGACGTGGAGCGCACTCAAGGCGGGGAAATGCGGCATTGGCCGCATCACCAAGTTCGATCCGTCGCGCTGCACGTGTCAGGTCGCCGGAGAGCTGAAGGACTTCGACGCCTATGTCGCGGAAACCGGGTATGTGGACAGGAAGGCCATGCGCCACATGGATCCGTTCTCTGTGTATGGCGTTGCGGCGGCGGTCGAGGCCTGGAAGGATGCCGGCTTCACCGATGACAACAAACCGGACATGGATCGCGTCGGCACGATGATTGGAAACGGCATCGGCGGAATGCAGACTACGGGCGAGGCGTGGAAGACGCTGTTTGATCGCGGCCCGGATCGCCTGTCGCCCCTCGCGATCCCCGAGCTGATCGCAAACGAGGGAGCCGGCAACATATCGATGGCGCTTGGCGCGAAAGGTCCGGCGCTGACGACCGTCACGGCCTGCGCTTCGTCCACCGATGCTTTGGGACAGGCTCTTGACATGATACGTGCCGGTCGCGCAGACGTCGTTGTCGCGGGCGGCACCGAAGCTACGATCATGGAGTTCGCCGTAGGCGGGTTCATGAAGATGCGCGCTCTCGCAACGCAGTTCAACGACTGCCCGGAGAAGGCATCGCGTCCGTTCAATCTCGACCGCAACGGATTCGTGATGGGTGAAGGCGCGGCAATGCTCATCCTTGAGACGGAGGAGCACGCCAAAGCCCGTGGTGCGAAGGTCTACTGCGAGCTGGCGGGATACGGCGCCACGTCCGACGCCTACCACATCACCGCACCCGACCCGTCCGGCGCAGGAGCCGTGAAGGCCATCAAGATTGCGCTCAAGGATGCCGGCGTTGAGGATCTGGACACGGTTGACTACATCAACGCGCACGGCACGTCCACGCACCTCAACGACGTGATGGAGACGAAGGCGTTCAAGGAGGTCTTCGGCGAGGAGCGTGCGCACAAGATCAAGATCTCGTCCACGAAGTCCATGACCGGACACCTTCTCGGCGCGACAGGTGCGCTTGAGGCGGCGGTCTGCGCAATGGCGATTGATGAAGGGTTCATCCCCCCGACAATCAACTACGAGAATCCCGATCCGGAGTGCGATCTCGACTACACGCCGAACGTCGGAGTGGAGAAGTCGGTGCGCGTCGCGGTCAGCACGTCCCTCGGATTCGGCGGACACAACGGTGTGCTCGTGTTCAGGTCTGCCAAGTGAACAGCGGGGGATTGAAGCAAATGGATTATCCGCAGTTCAAGGAAGAGTTCCATCTGCCGGGCATCAAGCTGCTGCCGCACAGGGATCCGTTCCTGTTCGTCGATGAACTGATCTCCGCCGACGAAACCGGTGCACTCGGCAGATATACCTACACGGATGCGAAGACGGCTCAGCCCGGCAAGTCGGTGAACACGTTTTTCGAGGGGCATTTCCCGACATATCCGGTTGTGCCCGGAGTGGTTCTCGTCGAGTCCATGGCGCAGGTCGCCGGGGCGGCGCTTGTTGCCCGGAAGTTCCTCTCCGAGGGCAATGCCGCATTCCTGCTTGCGAAGGTCGAGAACGTCCGCTTCCGCCGTCCGGTGCGTCCGGGCGACACGCTCTACACCGTCGTGCAGAACGTGCGGTTGAGAAGCAGGCTCGGCGAGTTTGCCATGAAGGGCTACGTGAACGGCGAGCTTGCGGCCGAGGCGTCGTGTACCTGCGTCCTCGGAACGATGGACAACATGAAGTGACGCACATGGCGGCGGGCATCGCGTCCGCCGCCGTTTTTTGTAGACGCTGTCTGGAAACGCGGTGCATGGGGCGGATCGTTGATGAGTTGCTGGCGAAGCGCGGCTTGTCCGGTGCGGCGGCGGATGAATATCTGGATCCGTCCGTCAGGCGGCTTGTGAAAGCCGCCGAGCTGCCGGGGATGTCGGATGCAGTGGAGTGCATCCTGCCGTTCGTGCAGAGCCGGAGACGCATCGTCGTGTTTGGAGACTACGATTGCGACGGCGTGTGCGCCTGCGCCATCATTGTGAAGACTCTTAGGCGTCTTGGCGCAGACGTCGAGGCGTTCGTGCCGGACAGGTTCGCCGAAGGGTACGGGTTGACTCCGCAAAGCGTCAACCGTCTGCTCAGGGAACATCCGGATGTGGCGCTTGTCGTCACCGTGGATTGCGGCGTGACGTCGGCCGCAGAGGTGAAGACTCTGAAGGAGAAGGGCATTGCCGTGGTCGTCACAGATCACCATCTGCCGCCGGACGAACTTCCGGAGTGCGATGCGCTTGTTGACATGAAGGCCGTTGCCGCCCATAGGATTCCAGTGCCGGACGGTGCGGCGGATCTGTGCGGGGCGGGGGTGGCGTTCTTCCTTGCGAATGCGTTGACCGTCCGCGCCGCTGAACTCGGAGTGTACTGCGGCGGCAAGTTTGGCGGACCGCTTCTCGTGCTGGCCGGACTGGCGACGGTCGTGGACATCGTTCCGCTTCTGGGGCAGAACAGGATTCTCGCGGCGAACGCCATCCAGATGTTTCGGAGTGCTGCCGTAGTCGGTCTTTCCGAACTGCTGCAGCGGGCGCAGCGCAGACCGGTCGCCCTCACCGCCCGCGACTTCGGTTTTCTGATGGGTCCGCGCATCAATGCTGCGGGACGCATGGCGACGGCCAAAACGGCGTATGACCTGCTGATGACCGAAGACAGGGAGGAGGCGCGCCGCCTTGCGCATGATGTCGACGTGCACAACGTTGAACGCAAGACGGTCGAGGCGGCAATGCTGAATGACGCCGTGAGCCAGGTTGGGGCCTCGCGTCCGTCCGCAGTGGTTGTCGCAAACGAGAGAAGCGATGGTCCAGTCAAATGGCATTCCGGTGTGTCCGGCAACGTTGCGTCGCGCCTGGTCGAGAAATACCGTGTGCCAGTTGCTGTCGTTGTGGATGGACGCGGCAGCGTTCGCGCACCGGACGGCTACAACGTGCATTCTGCGCTCACGGCCTGTTCGGAGTTCCTGCTTCGCTTTGGCGGACACGTCGCCGCAGGCGGGTTCACCGTGAAGGACGGAATGCTTGACGAATTCATGGAAGGATTTGCCGCCGTCTGCGCTGCGCAGGCTGACGGATTGGAGGTCGCGCCGGACGGAGCTGTGCTTGATGAACCGGACCTCTGGGTCGATCCTGCGGATCTGACGGTGGAGCTTCACGGAGAGCTGCAGAAGATGGCGCCGTTCGGAGAGGGAAACCCTGAGCCGGTGTTTGGTGTGCGCGGGGTTGTGTTCTCGGACATAAGACCCTTTGGCGAAAGCGGCAGACACATTTCGTTCATGTTCGCCGATCGGCGGATTCCCCGTGCCGTCTGGTGGGGGCGTGGAGACATGGCCGAGAGCCTGCGGGCAAAGGCCGCTGAGAGTTTTGACGTCACATTCACCCTTGAAGTCTCCGACTGGGGCGGCGAAGAGCCGCATCCCGAACTTCGCGTGACATCGCTCGCCCCGTCGCGTGGCGTCACGGATGCGTCGCCGTCCGCCGCATGAGGCATCATGCGGCATCCACTCCATAGCCAGGTGGATGTCGCCGTACGCCGATTCCGGCAAAGCCCTGGCGTTGGTGGTTTTGCCGTTTTTTTATGGTATAATGCCCCTCATCAGTTAAATCACATGGAGGAGCGCTAAGGATGAAACGGATGTTTGCTGCGGTCACTGCTGCAATGTGTGCGTATTGCTGCCTGGCAGATACGAAGATTGGCATCATTGGTCTCGATACGAGCCATTCATTGGCGTTCACCAAGATCATCAATGTGGAGAAGGCCGCATTCACCGCAGGGTTCAAGGTGACGGCGGCGCATCAGTGGGGTTCCCGCGACATAATCTCCTCCACGAACCGCTATCCAAAGTACATTGAGGAGATGAAGGGCATGGGCGTGGAGATAGTGCCGACGATCGACGAACTCCTTGCCAAGGTCGACGTGGTGTGCCTTGAGACGAACGATGGGCGCGAGCACCTGTGGCAGGCCGAGAAGGTGTTCGCGAGCGGCAAGCGCGTGTTCATCGACAAGCCGCTGGCGCACAACCTCGCCGACGCGATGAAGATATATGAAGCCGGCAAGAGGTTCAACGCCCAGTACTTCTCGTCATCCGCCCTCCGTTTCACGAAGGTCGCGAATGCCGTCCGCGCCGGCGAGTACGGCAAGATCCGCACGGCGGCACTTGTTGCGCCGTCGCCGCTTGAGGTGCAAGGCACTCACAACTTCTACACCTGGTACGGAATACACGGGTTCGAGCCGCTTGTCACGGTCATGGGGATGGGCGTGGACAGGGTTTCCTGCTTCAGGAACGATACCGATGACGTGATCAACGCCACATGGAAGGATGGGCGCATGGCGGAGCTGCATCTTACGCGCAACAGCTGGCGCTACACCGGCTACATCCTCCCAGAGAAGCCGAAGGACAGCAAGAACCCTGTAATCGTCTACGACGGATATCAGGGCTACCAGCCGTTGCTGAAGGAGATAATCGAATTCTTCAAGACCGGCGTTGCTCCGGTGTCCCCTGAAGAGACGCTTGAGATAATGGCGTTCATGGAGGCGGCGGAGATGTCCGCCAAGCGCGGCGGCGAGCCTGTGACCATAGACGATGCCAAGGCATATGTGTCCGGCAATTGGTTCACGCGGCTGTTTCTGTGACATTTCGAGACAACAAACCATCACACAACAAGAAACAAAGGAGATCAGAATCAATGCAACTCAACAGAAGAAACTTCCTCTTCGGCTCTGCGGCGGCAACCGCGCTTGCGGGCTGCTCCACCGCAAAGGTCGGCACCCGTGCCCTTAAGTCCGGCGAGAAGGCCAATGTGGCTCTCATCGGCTTCGGAATCCAGCAGCGCACGGCTCTGATGCCGCAGTTCATCAACGAGTATGCGCGCGGCGCCCAGATCGTGGCCGTGTGCGACTGCGACAAGGTGCGTCGCGAGGAAGGCGCCAAGATGGTTGATGAGCGCTATGCGCAGAAGAAGATCACCGATGTTCCGAAGTGCAGGGCCGTGGCGGACTTCCGCGACATCATCAAGGATCCGATGATCGACATGGTGTGCATTGCCACGCCTGACCACTGGCACGCCTACATGGCCGTCGAGGCGATGAAGAACGGCAAGGACGTGTACTGCGAAAAGCCGCTTACGTTCAATGTGGACGAGGCCCGCAAGGTCATCGCCGCCCAGAAGAAGTACGGCCGCGTGTTCCAGACCGGCTCGATGCAGCGTTCGTGGGATGTGTTCCGCACGGCGTGCATGATCGTCCGCAACGGCTTCATCGGCGACATCAAGTATGTGGACGCCAACTACGGCGTGGGCGGACAGAAACTCGGCGGTCCTTCCCATCCGGTCCGCTTCTTCGACAAGCCTGAGAACGCGGCGACGGAAGGCGCTCCCAACCCGGATTGCGACTGGGATATGTGGCTCGGCCCGGCCAAGTGGCGTCCGTATTCGGATCAGCTCGCTCCTCGCGGCGTGAACAAGTTCTATCCTATGTTCTGGCGCTTTGACGACGACATCGGCACCGGCTACAACGGCGACTGGGGCGCACATCACCTCGACATCGCGCAGTGGGGTCTGGACATGGACAAGAGCGGCCCGTACAAGATCATCCGCTCCGACGAACCGCATTCCGCAAACCTCTTCCACGGAGGACGCCGCCAGTTCGGCATGAAGATGCTCTTCAAGACGGCGACGGGCGACGTTGAACTTTACCACGGGCCTTTCGGCACATGGGGCACGGTGTTCTACGGCACGAAGGGAATTGTGGCCGTCAACCGCGGAAAGATCGCGGTGTGGCTCGGCACGGGCATCAAGCCCACGGCCGAAATCCGCAAGCAGATCGCCGACGCATCGTTCAAGGGAATGGAGCTTGTCGCCTCTTCCGTCGGCAAGGACTACGGCACTGACGCGACGGTCAAGAAGGACAACGCGCTTGACGCCTGCCTCAAGACGCTCAAGGCCAAGTTCAAGCTCGATACCGCCAAGGTGCAGCTCTACAAGAGCCCGAATCAGGTGCAGAACTTCGTGGAGTGCTACTTCAGCCGCAAGCCCACGATTTCGCCGTCCGAAGTAGGCGCCCGCGGAGCGGTTCTCTGCCAGCTCTGCAACATGAGCTACGTCTACGACACCGGCTTCGATTGGGATCCCGTCAAGATGGACTTTGCGAACGGCACGGGCAAGGGCATTTCGCTCGTCCGCGACTACTGCCGCAACGGATGGGAGGTTGTTGTCTGATGAACAGCAGACGCAGTTTCTTCAAGAGCGCCGCCGCGATGGCGGCGCTCGCCGCGCTTCCTTCGCGCAAGGCCGAGGCCCGCACCGCGCCGAAGCCCGGCAACAACCCGATCTGGCTGATGACGAGTGCGTTCCCCGGCGAAAGCTTCGAGCAGGTGCTGCAGCGGGCGAAGTCCGTAGGCGCCCAGGGGCTTGAGCTTTGCGTGTTCCGCCGCGGTTCCGACCGCAAGGATCACACGGCGACGCACCTCGACTATGAGACGTTCGATCTTGAGGCGGCGAAGCGGGTTGTCGCCCGCTGCAACGAGACGGGGCTTCGCGTCTCTGTCGGCGCATACGACAATCTCATCGGCGGCAAGCCGGAGAACCAGATCGTCAACCAGAACCACATTCTGAAGCTCATCCGCATTGCTGCGCTGCTCGGCGGCGACGCGAACGACGTGGTGTGCGGTTCGTTTGTCGGATATGACCATGAACTTGGTCGCCAGGACGGCGGGTTCGAGAAGAACCTCATGAAGTTCAAGAAGGTCTTCACGCCGATGGTCAAGTACGCTGAAGATCTCGGCGTCACGCTCTGCGTGGAGAACTGCCCGATGGAGGGATGGCAGCCGGTCACTGCGCCTGACTGCTACAACAACCTCCCCGGATGCCTTGCGGCGCGCAAGCTGATGTATGCCCTCGTTCCGTCCAAGGCGCTTGCCGAGACGTACGATCCGTCGCACGACATCTGGCAGCACATCGATGCGTCCGAGGTGATCAAGGCCATGGACTTCAGGCGTCTCCGCCGCGTCCACATCAAGGGCACCCGCAACTTCACGGACTCGCCGGCGGCAATCCACTGGGGGCGTCTGTTCCCGTCCCAGTCCGTCGATGCGAAGCTCGCGAAGAAGGCCGGAGTTCCGCTTCCGGCGAACGAATGGGATCGCTGCAACTACGAGCCGCGTCTTCCCGGATTCGGCGGCAGCGATTCGCTTGACTGGACGAAGTTCCTCGAGACGCTGATGGCGAAGGGCTACAGATATCCGTTCGTCATCGAGAACGAGGGCTGCAACTCGTCCCACACCGGAAACATGGGTGCGACAATGCAGGGCTTCCGTGCAACGGTGCTCAACACCGCACCGGTCGTGTGGCCGCTCGGTGCAGACGGCTACGCATATGACGCCTCTGCCGTCAAGCCGATGAAGATGACGCTCACAAAGGACATCCCCGTAAGGACGATGGCCGAACTTTCGTGAACACAAAACAACAAGGAGTAAGACAAATGACGTTCAACACCTCAAGAAGAGGATTCCTGCGCGGCGTCGGCGGTGTTGCCGCTCTCGGCGCGGCGGGATGCTGTTCGGTGCGCCGTGCGCCGATTCACGATCCGTCTCAGAAGATCAAACTCGCTGCCGTCGGCGTGATGGGCAAAGGCTTTTCGGACTGGATGCCGATGCTCGAATCCGGAATGGTCGAGATGGTTGCGTTCTGCGATGCTGATGCGAACGCCATCCAGGCCGCCGCGAATGCAATCGCAAAGAAGAAGAAGGAAGGCAAGCTTCCGGAGTTCCTGAACAACTTCGACATACTCAAGGTTCCGTTCTTCACCGACTACCGTCAGCTTCTCGACAACTGTGTGAAGCTCGGTGTGGAGGCGATGACGATCTCCACGCCCGACCACGTCCATGCCCCTGTCGCAATCCAGGCGATGAAGCTTGGCATCCACGTGTATGTGCAGAAGCCGCTCGTCCGTACGCTTTGGGAGCTTGACTACTTCGACAAGACCGCCCGCCGCCACGGTGTGATCACGCAGATGGGCAACCAGGGTTCGTCGCTCAACGACCTGCGCCGCTGCACTGAGGTCATCCAGAGCGGCATCCTCGGCGATGTGAAGGAAGTCCACGTGTGGACGAACCGTCCTGTGTGGCCGCAGGGCGAGGCTGTCGCGAAATGGGTGAAGGGACACCCGAACGGCGAGCCTGTCCGCAAGGGCCTCAACTGGGACGCCTGGGTTGCGACGGCGAAGATGCGTCCGTTCCTCGACAAGTATCCGGCTGACGCGGACGTCTACGATCCGTGGAAGCTCGGCAAGAACGTCTACCATTCGTTCACATGGCGCGGCTTCTTCGACTTCGGGTGCGGTGCGTTCGGCGACATGGCCTGCCACACGATGAACCTCGCGTTCCGCGGACTGGAGCTTGGCGGAGTCTCCGATGCAGAGTGCATCAAGATCGAATCCAAGAACGACATTGCCTATCCGCTCAAGTCCAAAGTGAAGCTTACGTACAAGGCTCGCGACTCCAAGGTGCAGAAGTGCAAGGACGGCAAGGCCAAGAAGCTGCCGCCCGTCACGCTCTACTGGTATGACGGCAACGACAAGCCGGATGCGGAGATCATGCCCAAGTGGGCGGCGACGCATGGCGGCAAGGTGCCGGACACCGGTTGCTACATGATCGGCTCCAAGGGTGCTGTGCTCATGCAGGACGACTACGGCGCAAGGTGCGCGATTGCGATGAACGAGGACAAGGAGTTCAAGGACGTATTCCAGCACGAGGCCGCAAAGGCAGTGCCGCGCTCGATTCCGTTCCGCACGGACTCCGTCAAGGTCGCCGGCAAGTCCACCGTCCAGATGTCCGGATTCGCAAACGGTCACTACCTTGAGTTCGTCGAAGCGATCAACGGCATCGGCAAGCCCTACGAGCAGACGCATTCGCGCTGCTTCGCCGACATCGAGTACTCCATCCCGCAGATGGAGGGCATTCTCGTCGGATGCATCGCCCAGCAGGTGCCTGGCAAGCTGAACTGGTGTTCGGCAAGCCAGAAGTTCGACAACGCGCAGGCCAATGCCCTCGTGAAGCCGTACATCCGCGACGGATTCGAATTCTGATCCGTTCCGAAGGCCGGCGGGATGCGCAACATCCCGCTGGCCTGTCGTCTTTTCATCATGCCGCACAAGTTCATAGCCGGGAGATCCGCGCTTCTGAGGGCTTTTGCGGCATTTGTTTTCTGTGCGTTGGCGATGGATGCCGATGCGCTCTCCTTCTCGAACCGCTACCGCAGTCCGCGAAACGCCGAGCGGCAGATCCGCAAGTCGACAAAGGTCATCGTGCTGCATACGACGGAGGCCGGCGCGCGAAGTTCCCTCAACAAGCTGTCCGAGCGCGGCGAGGCCCACTACTGCATAGACGAAAAGGGTGTGGTGCACCGGATCGTGGATCGTAACCGGGAGGCGTTTCATGCCGGCAGATCCATGTGGGGCGGCAAGGAGGAGTGCGATTCGTACTCCATCGGCATAGAGGTTGTTGGACACCATGACAAGCCGGTGACGCTTTACCAGATTGACGCCATACGCGAACTTCTCGCGAAGCTGAAGAAGGAATACAGGATAGATGACGCCCATGTGCTGTGTCACAGCCATGTCGCATACGGGGCTCCCAACAAATGGCAGAAGCGCAACCACAGGGGACGCAAGCGTTGCGGAATGCTGTTTGCGATGTCCAGCGTACGCAGCAGAATCGGGTTGAAGTCAAAGCCTGCATATGATCCTGACGTACGCGCAAAGCGTCTTGTCGTCGGGGACGCATATCTTGAGAAGGTGCTGTACGGTAAGGTCGATACGATGGTTGGCGCATACGGGAAGAAGGCTGCGCCGAAGCCGAAGGAGGGGCTGTTTGCGTCGCTGTTCAGCAAGCGTGATCCAGACATGGCGAACGAGCCGGAGAAGGAGAACTACTACGAGAGGCCGAAGGCGGTGCTGACGGCTGCAGCACCGGCAAAGCCGGAGGTGAAAAAGAGATACGTCTCGGCGGCGCCGACGAAGCCGGTGGCGAAGAAACCGCAGCCGAAGCCTCAGGCTGCGCGGGATGTGGCGAAGAAAGAGCCGCTCGTCCTTGCGGATCTTGAAGATCGCGTCAAGTTCCGCGAGATTGGCGTCATGAAGAAGGGATCGTCGCCGTACGGTGTCGCAGGACGCGCCTGGAACTCGTCAAGCACCTACTACTACCATAAAGGCAAGGTGACGCGAGGCGACAGGCTGTCCGTCAAGAAAGCCGTCCCCGGTATGCGTGTGTTCGTCCGCAAATGATGGTATAATCACAGGCCGATGGATAGCGCCACCATAGCGATTGTCGGAATGAGCTGCCGTTTTGCGGGAGCCGGAAGTCTTCGCGACTTCTGGCGGAACATAATCGCCCGGCGTTCCGCATTGACGCCCCTTTCCCCTGACGTAGCGCTTCCGATAGGCGGAAGGAACATATTTGACGCCACCTATCCGGCTGTCGGCGGGCAACTCGGCGAACTGTATTCATGCCGTCCGTTCGAACAGACGTTTCCGCGTCAGATGAACGCCGGCGAGAACCAGGATCTCTACTTCGTAACCCAACTGGCCTTTGATGCCCTTGCGGACGCCGGGATGCGCCCGCATTCACCCGGACAGCGGAAGGGGACTGTGCGCATGGCCTATGCGCCGACATTCAATCCCTCCGTCGTCAACTGGCTCGATCACACCCTTTTCATGGAGCAGACGCTTGATGTGCTTCGACGGTGCTTTCCCGGCGCCACAGAAGAGCATATGGAGAACGCCCGCGAGAAGCTTGCGTACTCGCTTCCTGTGCCTGACGCGGACTCCTTGCTTGCCGCATCCGGAAGCCGCATTGCAGACTGGATCGCCCGCGAAACGTCGTTCACGGGAGCGGCGTCCGCCATCGACGCCGGTGTGCTTTCCGCCATCGACGCTTTTGCGGCGGCTGCCGACGACCTGGTTTCCGGACGTGCCGATGTCGCGCTTGCCGGCGCCGTGAATCCGCCTTTCAGCAGACCGCTCATCGAGGGGCTGTCAGGCAAGGTGGCGTTTTCTTCCGGAGAGGAGCTGTGTCCGTTTGATGCTGATGCGCACGGCACCGTCCCTGGCGAGGGCGGAGCGTTCTTTGTGCTGAAGCGGCGCACCGACGCCCTTGCGGCGCATGACAGGATATACGCGCTTCTGCGTGGCACAGCCACGTCATCCGCCGTCCTTCCGATCGGCGAATGTGCGGAGGCGGCGAAGGCGCCGCTTTCGACGATCGCGATGATAGAGGCGGATGGATCTGGGCTGATGGAGGCGGATTCTGCGGACGTGGAGACGATACAGCGGCTGTGGGGTGAGCATCGTCCGGGCGGTGCGCTTGTCGGAATAGGATCGGTAAAGGGGAATGTCGGACACTGCCTTGTCGCATCGGCTGCGGCCTCTCTCGTAAAGACTGCGCTCGCGCTGCACATGAAGGTGCTGCCTCCGCAGATTCCGTGCCGCCGTCCGATGGAGACGCTCGCCAGCGTCACATCGTCCGCCTATCTGCTCGACAAGGCGCGGCCTTGGATAATCGGCACACCCACGCTTCCGCGCCGGGCTGTGGTGTGCGCAGACGACTTTGACGGACGCCGTGCGACGGCGCTTTTGGAAGAGGAGCCGGAGAACCGCAGATGACGTTCATCCACGGAGATTTTGCGCCGAGCGAACTGGTGGTGGTCCGCGCAGCGGATCGCACTGCGCTCGCGACTGAGCTGAACCGCGTGTGCAGTTTCCTTGAGCAGGCTCCCTCCGCACCGCTGAAGGATGTCGCATACACCTGCTCCAAGTCGCAGGGGCGGTCTGCTGTGGCTGTGGTTGCGCAGACGGTGGAGGATCTTCGTACGCGGTTGACGTTTGCGGCATCGCGCATCGCCGCCGGAGCAAGGCGGATAAGGGACAAGTCGGGGACGTACTACGAGGCCGAGCCGCATGGCGGCAAAATGGCGTTTGTGCTTTCCGGCGGCTTTGCGTTCTATCCGGACATGCTGTGCGATCTCGCCATACTGTTTCCGGAGTGTCGAGGGGCGTTCGATGAACTGGAGGAGGCACTGTCCGGGATAGGGCAGTTCTCTCCTGCGTCATTCGTATTTCCCCCTGCGGCGTACTACCGTCGCGATGCGGATGTGTTCTCCGCAGGCGGGTACGCCGAGTCGCTCGTATCGGTGTATTCCGCCTCCATCGCAATAGCCAGGCTGTTCGCCGCCTGCGGCGTGATGCCGGAGGGATTGGCCGGCTTTTCCGGCGGCGATCTTGGTGCTCTCGCCATTTCCGGCGCGTTTGGGGCGTTCCAGCGTCCGGAACGGCTTTCCTTCCTGAAGGACATGTATCTCCTTTCGCGCAAAATAGTGGTCGGGATGCCCGCGCCATCGGGAATGTCGCTTGATCTCGGATGGCTCGGAAAGTTCAGGTCGGACTTCCGCAAGTTCGCCAAGACATGGGTCAAGAAGTCCGCGTCAATTCCAGTGTATTCATGCACGGCCGCCGCACCGCTGTCCGACAAGCCAAGATGCGCCAGGGATGAGGCTGCGCTCATCTGGACGGAGCCGCTTCGCTTTGAGGACACCATCCGCCGTATGCACACGGACGGATACAGGACGTTCGTTGAGGTTGGCCCGCGCAGTGTGCTGACTTCGCTCGTGAAGGATGCGCTGCGCGGCGGCGAGTTCAGCGCGATCTCCTCGAACACGATCCATCGTCCCGGACTTGTCCAGTTCCAGCATGCGCTCGCGCAGCTTGCGGCCCTTGGGGTGGGCGTAGATCCCACGCCTCTGTTCAGGGGACGGCAGACGCGTCTCCTGGATTGGACCTCTCCGTTGACGGTTGAGGTCAAGGCCGATTCCGTGCTGCGTCTTTCGCGTCGTTTCCCGCAGATAAGCATCCCTGGCGGCGATTCGTCAATGTTCGCCGGTGAACACGCAGTTGCGGGGCCGGCGAAGCCCGGTGCGCGGGCAAGGGCGCGGGCGGCAGCGGCGGCGCGGGAGCGACGTCAGCGCCAGTTGGATTTCGGCACACGCTTTCCGCTCGTGTCGGATGCCGAGACGGTGTCGCAGAACACGGGCGAATCGGTGGAGATCGTCAAGACGTTCTCCGTGGATGACGATCCGTTCTTCGCGGATTTCGCCATCGGTACGTCACAGATATCGTATGCCGACCACAAGCTTCGCGGCTATACCCTGCTCGCGCTTCCCGTGGCCGCCGAGATAATGGCGGAGCTTGCCGCCCAGCTCGTGCCGAGCCGGCGGCTTGTGGCGATGGACAATCTGCAGTCGAGCAGTTCAATCGCGTTCGTCGATGACAGGCTGCGCATCACGGTGCGGGCCGAGAGGATCCCGTCCGCAGACCCGCAGAAGGCCGTGGTTCGTGCCACGATACGGGAGGATGGGCCAAACGCCGCAGTGACGTCGCCTGCGTGTCTCGCCACGTTCACATTCGCAGAGGATGCGCCCGAACGCGAAGCCTTTGTGCCGGAGCCGCTCGCCAACGCCCGCAGTGTGCATTGGACGGACAACGAGATATATCCCGAACGCCTTGATTCCGGCAGGGGACTTCAGTGCATACGCAAGGCTGATCTGTGGAGCGAGGGCGGAATAGACTACGAGATCGAGGTTCCGCGCCTTGGCGGTGCAGTGACGTACACAAGTCTTCCGCAGTGGGAGATGGATCCGCGCCTCCTGTCCGTGGTTGCGGACGGCTTTGCGCTTTGGAGAAGCCACAAGCGGTTCGAGGGCGCGTTCTCGCTTGCGTTTCGTCTGCGCCACCTCTCGCTCCATGCGCCGTCGTTCAAGGAAGGAATGCATCTCAAATGCTATCTGCGCATCCAGGACGGCACCGTCAATTCGCAGATAGCCGACATCCGCGTCTCGGACGGCAACGGCGCTCTCATGCTTGAGCTTGACGGATACGAGGAGCTTACGGAGCGTGTGCCGGTGGAGTACTGCCGCACGGTTCTTTCGCCGTCCGAATCGTACCTTACGCAGCCGTTCGCCAACGAACTTCTCGGCGCACCCGCAACCGCCATATCCTCTGCGATGGTCACGGACATCCCCTACTCCATCTTCGAGCGGAACTCGGAGCTCTGGCTCAAGACAATGTCGCACATCGTGCTGTGCAAGGGTGAGCGAAGGGCGTTCCGCGAGATGCCCGGCACCGTGCAGCGCCGTACGGAATGGCTGTTCGGACGCATCGTGGCAAAGGAGGCCGTGCGCCGGTTCCTTAAGGAGAACTATCAGGCGAGATGGAGCTCGGCCGACATTCAGATATGGGCGGATGACCAGGGCAAGCCTCACGCCATCGGCGCCTGGTCGGACAACCTCAAGACAAGGCTTGACCTTGCGATATCGCATACGCGGGACTTCATCGTTGCGGTTGTCGCTTCTAATGCGCGTGTCGGGGTGGATGTGGAGCTTGCCTCACGCGACCTTTCGGAGGAGTTCACGAACGGGGTGTTCTCGAAGGAGGAACTTGAACTTGCCGCAGAAAGTTCAGACGCGCCCTCCACGCTGATACGCTTCTGGTGCGCAAAGGAGGCGGTGTCTAAAGCCCTCGGCACCGGAATACGCTACAGTCCGAAGGAGCTTGTCGCGGAATCGTTCGACACTGCTGCTGGGGACATAGCCGTTGCGCTTGACGGACAGTGGCTTGAGGCGTTCAAGTCGTTCAAGGGGCGTCCGATACGCGTTAAGACCGCGCTTGTAAAGGGACACGTCCTTGCGTCCTGCTTCGTGCCGGAGACGTTCTTCGCGGTCTGATGTCGTTTTGCCGATGCGTTGCGGAACGGCAAGGTGGAAGAATGGGCAGTTGAAAGGGTGCCGTAAATGGGGACAATGAATGGAGTGGCGATGAGGAAGAAGTTGATGTGCGCGGCAACGGTGGCCGCCGTGTCGCTATGCGGGGCGGTGAGGGCTGAAATCACGGAGTTCCGCGATTCCATGGCGTATGCCGCCGAAGGGTTCGGTGTGCGGCGGAATTTCTACCAGTCTGGACGCATTTCCGTGAAGGTTGCCGACATTGCCGGGATTTTTGAGGTGAACTATGTCGGGCGACAGCCGCATACGGCAAGGCGGTTCTATTCGTCCAACGAGAACTGTTCGTGGGGACGTTTTCTTGTGCCGCAGGTCATTGTTGACGGTGTGCGCTACCGCCTCGAATATCGCAGCACCACGCACTATCCATTCGGATACCGCAGCGAATGCACCCTTGGTGGCGTGAAGATTCGCCACGAGCTTGTCCTCGACTCAAATGCCATATTTCGCCGGATAACGGTTCTCGACAATCCGAAGGGAGTGGATGTACGTGCCGTTGCCGTGCAGATGAATCCGGGCATGAACGGCGTCACGCTCCGCATGAACGCCGCTCGTGACGGCCTTGAGGGGAATAGGACGGACAGCGGAATCACCACTGTGTTTCGCATCGGAAGCGCCAATCCTGCACGGCTGCCGCTTAACGACCGCCCGGTGAACAACCTTGCGTTCAAGCGCGAAGGCGGAACGCAGGGTTGCCGGTTTGACCTGATCGAGACGTCATCGGCCAAGGAGCATCTGTTCTATGCGGTGTTCGATCCGAAGGATGATGAAGACCTTTCGTCTTCACGCGTCGAGCGCGTGTTCTCCGATTTCGCGGCTCGCCACGCAAGTGATGCCAGATTCTCGACCGGCGATGCAGTCCTTGACGGAACGCTCGGCGCGATTGCGCCGTTCTCCGCCATGTTCGAGGTGGACAAATGCGGTGCGTTCCGTGCGTCGCCGACGTATTGGGTGTGGGGATGGGACGCGATGGTTCATGCCGGTGTGCTTCCTCTTGTCGGACGAGCCGAGGAGGTGCGCAGGATGCTTGGCTTCTTCCGTGATACGGCCGACCCGTCTCGCGGAATACTCCATGCGTACCCCACCGTATTTGCGGCAGATGGCGGAGCGGCGACAGGGCAGGAGTCTGTTTCGCCAGGAGAGTCCTACACGCTCGCGTATGGAGTGCAGCTGTTCTACATAATACTTCTTCACGACTATGTCGCCCTGACCGGCGACGATGCGGCGAAGGCGGAGTTTCTTCCGTTCGCGAAGTCGCTCGTTGAACGTGCCCGCGCAAGCGTGAAGGGCGGCGGGCGTCTCCTGCGTCTTTACGGCTTCTTCCCCGACAATCCGTATGCGGTTGGGCATAAGCTGGACGACATTTCTCTCATCAACAATGCGATCTACCTTCAGGGGCTTCGCGCCTGGACTGCGATGACGGGTGAGGGCGCGGACGATGCAGACGCCGTGGAACGCGAACTTGTCGAGAAACTGTGGGACGGGCGTGAAGGGTGGTGGAGCGATTCGTGGGACGTCGCTGGCGGCAAAAGGCGGCCACACTACCCGATATACGGGTGCTTCCGCGTTTCGCCGTTCGGTGACGATCCTGCTCCATCGCCTCCGCAGTCGCGGGCGGCGTATCTCAAGTCGCATTTCATGAACGGAAATTTCCTTGCAATGTTCGCGCCGGGGACGCCGTCGCATCTTTCGGACGGCAATCAGCTCGGAAGCTACTACCCTGTGACCGACCGCAGCTACTGGTGGACGATGAACGAGGCCGGGCGCATGGATGCGCTCTCAGACTGGCGGCGGATTCTGACCGCCCACGGCCGCGTCCTTACGTATCCTGAGGGGCAGACGTCGGATGTAATCAACAACGCCCCGGCAACCTATTCGGATGAACTCGGCAACAAGCAGTTCTTCGCGATGAAGGGATGGCTTGTCGACGCATTCGAGCTTAATTTCGGAATGCGCTGGAGCGAGAAGGGGCTGACGTTCCGCGCAATCGGCGACGGTACGCCGTTCGCCGCCGAGAACTTGACGCTTCGCGGCAGGTCGCTCTCAATCCGCCGAAGGGGGCGCGGAACCGCTGCGACATATGTCTTGAACGGCAAGCGTCTTGACGGGCCGTTCGTCCCCTACGCCGCCCTTGGCACGTCAAACGTGCTTGAAATCATCTGTACAGCGTCAGACGCAATGTGATGCCGATTGCCGTGCCGTAATCTGCGGCCGTCGCACCCGTGCTGAAGTGTATTGTCGCCGATGAAGAGAATGACCGGTGACACGAGAACGCCGTTCTAACCTATATGGTTCGAACGGCGTTTCGGCAATGCTGTGACATTTGACTGCGTGACGGCGGCGCCTACTTGCTGAACAGAAACTCAACCACATCGCCGTCCTGCATCTCATACTCTTTGCCTTCAGGACGCAGAGCGCCTGCAGAACGGGCACCCGATACGCCGCCGTGTTTTACGTAGTCTTTGTACGACACCACCTCGGCGCGTATGAATCCCTTTTCGAAGTCCGTATGGATTACGCCGGCGCATTGCGGGGCTTTCCATCCCATGCGGAACGTCCATGCGCGGACTTCCTTCGGGCCGGCGGTGAAGTATGACGCAAGACCGAGGGTGTGATAGGCGAGCTTGATTGTGCGGTCGAGGGACGATTCCTCCAGCCCGTAGCTTGCAAGGAACTCCTTCGCCTCTTCGTCCGTAAGTCCTGCGAGATCCGCCTCCATCTGTGCGCAAACCACGACCATTTCGCATCCCTGCGCCTCTGCGTACTTCTTGAGTGCAGCGACGTGCGGATTTCCGTCTCCCGCCACGTTGTCGTCGGCCACGTTGGCGCAGTATATGACTTTCTTGTCGGTGAGGAAGTGAAGGTCTTTCAGGACGGGGAGTATGGCATCTCCGTCCGCACGGGGGAAACTCCGTACAGGCTTGCCTGCCTCAAGATGCGAGAGCAGGGCGGCGCAGGCCTCCGCCTCCGGACGAAGAGGGGGCTTCGCCTGGGCCTCCTTCTTGATGCGGTCGTAGCGCTTGCGAAGCTGTTCCATGTCCGCAAGGATCAGTTCCGTCTCTATCACCTCTGCGTCATCAACAGGCGAGATGGGTGCGGACTTGTTTCCGCCCTCCTGCACATGGATGATGTCGTCGTTCTCGAAGCAGCGCACTACATGAAGGATGGCGTCACATTCGCGGATGTTTGCGAGAAACTTGTTGCCGAGTCCTTCTCCCTTCGATGCGCCTTTCACAAGGCCGGCGATGTCGGTGAACTCAACAGTCGCACGGATGATCTGCGCGGGGTTCACCATCTTGGCGAGTGTCTCAAGTCTGTCGTCCTGGACTTCGACGATTGCCGAATTCGGCTCAATCGTGCAGAACGGATAGTTCTCGGCCGCCGCCTGCTGCTTTTTTGTGAGAGCGTTGAACAGAGTGCTCTTGCCTACGTTCGGGAGACCTACGATACCTACGGAAAGACTCATGCATCCTACCTTTCAAATTGGATTTGGGGCAGTATTATACCACATGGAAATTTATCGATTTTTAGATTCACCGATTTATTGAATGGTTCATATGGGCGGTGCTATTTATCTCACGCAGAGCCGTTGAGTACGCAGAGTGGCGGAATATTCCCTTTTGACAGGATTTACCGTGTTGTTTTTGCCTGTCTATCCACTACCCACTACCCACTAACCACTACTCACTAACCACTAACCACTGCTCACTACCCACTACCATCTACCAACTGAAAATGCTGAATTGCAACCCAAGTGGCGCAGGAAATCTCTAAAGCGTTTTGGCAAG
>CAYTWE010000036.1:0-23394 GCA_964440985.1 uncultured Lentisphaeraceae bacterium
TGGGCATTCTGTTGTCCGTGCCGTGGCGGCGGCTTGTCAGGGCGCTGTTCGCGAAGGGCTGTGAAAAGGGGTGATTCCCCTTGGCGCAGTTCTTGCGCCGTGCTCTACTTTTTTTGGTCTGGCGTTCGCGGCGGTTGTCGCGTTGGCCGCGCAGTGTCTCCTGCTTGCTGTCGTTCTCCGCCGCGACATCTCCTTCCGCGTGTTTGCTCGTCCGTCCGTCCGCGCGCTCGTCGGGCGGCTGCTGCGCTTCGGCGTCCCGGCTGGCGGCTACGAAGTCCTCAACATGCTGTCCTTCACGATCTTCGTCTTCGTGACGGGGCAGGTGGGCGGCGAGGCGTTCGCCGTCTCGAACGCCTGCTTTACGGTGAACTACCTCCTCTTCGCGCCGATGACGGGCTTCGCGCTGGGCGCGCAGACGCTCGTCGGGCAGGCGCGTGGGCGCGGCGGACGTCATCCTTTCGGGGGCGCTCAAGGGCGTGGGCGACACGAAGTTCGTGATGGGATGGATGCTCCTCAATGCGTTCGTCCTGTGGTTGCCGCTCGTCTTCCTCGTGCGCCGTCTTCACAACACCATGCCGGCCCTGTGGGGCACGATGATCGCCTATGTCGTCGTCATCAGCGTCGGTTCGGCCGTTAAATCTGTGCCATAATGACTCATGATCGCATATAGCTGCTTCGAATGTGCATTCAGTTGTTCCGAAAACGGCCCCACATGGGCGACATGCGGCGGAATCCATGCCGGGGGCATCAGTTTATGGGCATAGTTCCTCCAACCTATGCGTACCTTGTTTTTTCGGAACAAGTAGATGCCGCCAGTCGCATCTGCCGCCTTCGGAACAAGTGGATGCGACTATGGTGGCCGCATTTACTCCGACAATCGACCTCAGAATTGCCATTTGCGAGATATTGCCATTTGCGGCGAGGGGTTGAATTGTTGTGTGGGTTGCTGTATAATACGCACTTCATTTTTTAAGACCAAAAGTTAAGGAACTGAAATGAAATCAGAATCGATGAGAAATGACATCTGGAAATGGCTTGCTCTGCTCATAATAGCCGTATTCTCGATCTACGTCACATTTCCGCCGAAGGAGAAGCTCCGTTTTGGTCTTGACCTGAAGGGCGGCACATCGTTCACGCTTGGTGTCGACAAGGACAAACTTCGTGAGACGATCGTTGCCGCGAACCCTGCGCTCTCAAACGACACCGCAGCGGTCGAGAAGAAGATCCAGGATACGCTGCAGGGGTGTGATGCTCGCATTATTCAGGTCGTCCGCCGCCGTATTGACGGCATGGGCATGAACGAGCCGGTGATTCAGGGCATGAAAGACCATCGTCTGCTCGTTCAGCTTCCGGGCGTAGACGAGGAGACGCGCAAGGCGGCGAAGCAGTCTCTGCAGTCCGCAGCGTTCCTTGAGTTCCGCCTTACGCATCCGCGCAACGATGAGCTTGTCGGCAAGCTGATGGCGACAGATGCGTGTCCGGAGGGATACGAGCGCGGCGGCTCCGGCTTTGTCCGCGCCGCGAACTACAACGAAGTCGCCTCGCGCAAGGGATATGCGGCGCGCCTTTCGTCTTTCAGGGTTCCGGATCCCCGTTATCAGTTCATGCTTGAGAAGAGCGGCGACGGATCGTTCCGTCCCGCATTCGTCTGCCGCACGCCGCCCGTGAAGGAGCCTATCACCGGCGAATACCTCACCTCGGCCTCGGTCGAGCGCGATCCGGCGGGATCTCTCGCCATTGCGTTCTCGTTCAACGCCAAAGGTGCAAAGCTCTTCTCCGAGGCAACGCGCAACTATGTGGCGCACGGTCCCAAGAACCGCAGCGACCGTGGCCGCCAGCTGGCCATCATCCTTGACGATACTCTCGTTTCCGCTCCTGTCATCCAGAGCGAAATCGGCGCCCGCGGTCAGATCACCGGGCACTTCACGGCGGCGGAGGCCCAGCAGCTCGCGAACGACCTGAACGCCGGTGCGCTTCCCGCCCCGCTCACCATCCTCGCAGAATCGTCCGTGGCTCCGACCGTCGGTGAAGATGCTATCGAGGCGGGTGTCGTTGCGGCGGGTCTCGGCTTCGCGCTTGTTGCGAGCTTCATGTTCTTCTATTACTGGTTCACCGGTCTTGTGGCGAACGTCGCCCTCTTCCTTGATGTTGTGCTTCTTCCGGCGGCACTCGTCCTTGTGGCGAACGTCCTTGGCGTGTTCGCGAAGGATGCCACCATGGGCGGATCCGGTTCGCTCACCCTCCCCGTGCTCACGATGCCCGGCATCGCCGGCCTTGTGTTGACGCTTGGCATGGCGGTCGATGCGAACGTGCTCATCTTCGAGCGAATCCGCGAGGAGTTTGAGGCGAACCGCGCAGCGGGTGTCGCCGTCAAGAACGGCTATGGCCGTGCGTTCTCCGCGATTCTCGACTCCAACATCACCACAATCGTGACAGGCATGATTCTGTTCATCGTGGGCACTGGCCCTGTGCGTGGCTTCGCGATCACCCTCACCGCCGGCGTGATCCTCTCCATGTTCACGGCCGTTGTGGTCACGCGGCTTCTGCTTGACTACTTTGTGGACGGCAACCGCACCAAGCCGTTCCAGATGCTCAAGGTGTTCAAGAACGTTCCTCGCATCCAGTTCCTGAAGATTGGCCGCGTTGCGTTCTTCGCCGCATTCGCGCTCGTCGCAGTCACGCTCGCAATCTTCACGGTGAGGCTTGTCAACAACCGCGCAAGCGTACTCGCCGTGGATCTCACGGGCGGCACGTCGATCGTCTATTCCCTCGATCAGGCGAAGATGCCTACCGTCGGCGATGTCCGCAAGGTTCTCGATTCGTTCGACAATGCGGCGGTCATCCAGTATCAGAAGGGCGTAAGCGATGCCACGCTTCTCGTCAAGACCGGTGAAACGGCCGAGACGGAGAAGGGCAAGGCTCTTGAGAACCACGATGTTGGCGGCTATGTGACGAAGCTCCTTCAGGCGCAGTTCCCAGACGCGAACCTGAAGCAGGTCTCCGTGGATGAAGTCGGCTCGATGGTCGGTGCCGACCTCAAGAAGTCCGGCACGTGGGCCGTGATCCTTTCGCTTTGCGCAATCCTGATCTATGTCGGATTCCGCTTTGAGTTCGGTTTCGGGCTTGGTGCCATCGTCGCGCTTGCGCACGACGCCCTCATCTCGCTCGGTCTCTTCTCTCTCTGCGGACGGCAGGTGTCGCTCATCGTCGTCACAGCAATTCTCACGATCATCGGCTACTCCGTGAACGACACGATTGTCGTGTTCGACCGCATCCGCGAGGATATGCGCAAGAACACGAAGATGACGTTCGCCGAACTTTGCGACCACGCCGTGAACTCGACCCTGTCCCGCACGGTCATCACGTCACTCACGACGCTGTTTGCGGTTCTGGCCCTGTTCTGCTTCGGAGACGGTTCGATATTCGACTTCGCGCTCACGATGCTCATCGGCATTGTTGCGGGTACGTTCTCGTCGATGTTCATCGCCACGCCCGTCATGGTGTGGTGGTATCGCGGCAAGCGTCCGCAGCTCGATGATTCCGAGAAGTCCGACAAGAGCCGTCAGGCTTAAGGATGGTGTCCGCGAGTGAAGAACAAAGGACCTGAACCTCCAAGCCTGTTCGACAACATAGACCTCTTCGCGAAGCCTCAGGAACCGAATGGCGAAGGTGAGGTTGCGAAGACGGAGGAAATCGGCAATCCGCGTCCTGACCAGGGCGTGGGTGTCGATTCTGAGCAGGATACGGCGCAGTCGCCCAAGCCGGGAGTAGCCATGACGGTTTCCCGCGGTCTCACCGGCAGCGGGCCGATGCGTGACCTGTACGATTTCAATTTCCGTCAATATTCGGCCTATGTGATCTGCTCACGCGCCATTCCGTCTGTCGAGGATGGGCTTAAGCCTGTCCAGCGGCGCATCATGCATTCGCTTTGGGAGAAGGACGACGGGAAGTACACCAAGGTCGCCAACATCGTCGGTCATGCGATGCAGTACCATCCGCACGGAGATGCGTCGATCGGCGATGCGATTGTTGTGCTTGCGAACAAGCTTTGGGGCGAAGGACGCGGCTACCTGATTGACGGACAGGGAAACTACGGCTCCCTCTACACGGGGATGCCGCACGCCGCCACGCGATACATTGAATGCCGACTCACTGACCTTGCGCGGAAAGAGGTTTTCAACAAAAAGACCACCGACTTTGTGCCGAACTACGACGGACGCAAAGAGGAGCCTGTATATCTCCCGGCCAAGATCCCTCTGCTGCTTATGCTCGGAGCGGACGGCATAGCCGTGGGACTTTCCACGGCCATACTGCCGCACAATTTCGTGGAGCTGCTCGAGGCGGAGGTCAACCTTATCCAAAAGAAGCCGTTCAAGCTTTTTCCGGACTTCCAGCTTGGCGGCGTGATGGATGTCTCCGAGTATCAGGATGGCATGGGCAAGGTGAAGGTGCGGGCGGTCATCGAGGAGGCGGACAAGAACAAGCTCGTGATCACGCAGTTGCCCTGGGGGGAGACGACGGACTCAATCTCCGAATCCATCGAGGACGCCATCAAGAAGAAGAAGGTCAAGATCAGAAAGATCCATGACCTCACCTCATCCGACGTTCGCATAGAGCTTGAGCTTCAGGCTGGCGAAAATCCATCGAAGGTTAAGACCGCACTGTATGCGTTCACGAACTGCGAGAAGAGCATCGCGTCGCGTCCGATTGTGCTCGACGGTGGGCGTCCGCGCACGATGACGATAACGCAGATTCTCCAGAAGAACGTGGACCGGCTCATGTTCCTCACAAAGCGTGAACAGGAGATCCGTCTCGACGAACTCGATACGCTCTTCCATGCGCGTACGCTCGACCGCATCTTTGTGGAGGAGCGCATCTACAAGCGCATCGAAAGCGAGAAGACGTACGAGGGCGTTCAGAAGGCGGTGATGGACGGATTCAAGCCGTTCAGAGCCGAATTGCGGCACGATGTTACGGCAGAGGATGTTGAGCGTCTGCTCAAGATTCCAATTCGCAGGATTTCTCAGTTTGACATCGACAAGAACCGCGACGAGATCACGAACATCCTCCGCGAAGAGGAGGCGGTCAAGGACAACCTCGCGCATCTCCGCGCATTCACGGTGAAGTACCTGAAGGGGCTTATTTCCCAGTACAGGAAGAAGTATCCGCGCTGCACGCAGATTGCGGAGGGAGCGTTCCAGCAGGCGGACGTGCGGAAGCTCACGGCGAGCGAACTGACCGTGCGCATAGACCGCGAGAACCACTACATCGGCACCGACGTGCGCGGCGGGGACGAGCTGTTCAAGTGTTCGTCGCTTGACGAGATCCTGTGCGTATGGAAAGACGGACGGTTCAAGAAGATTCAGCCGCCAGACAAGTTCTTCGTCGACAAGGACATTCTCGCCATATTCCTGTTCCAGCAGGAGAAGGATCGTGACAAGGAATTCACCTGCGCGTACGAGGAGCCGCTTTACGGTTTCGCCTACGTGAAGCGCTTCACGTTCGGCGGCTTGATCCGCAACAAGGAATACCGTCTTGCCCCGCCGAAGTCGAAGGTGCTGTACTTTTCGCCAGGCTGCCCTGAGCAGCTGTACGTCAAGTTCAAGCCTGCGAAGGGACAGAAAATCCATCAGCAGATGTTCGACCCGAAGGAGATCGCAGTGCGCGGATCGTCCGCCCGCGGCATCCAGATGACCACAAAGCCGATAGCCCGCTGTTCGCCGACGAAGGGTTCGTGGTGGGACGATTCCGAGACGTCTTCAAAAGGTGTGCTACTCTGACCTTGCCGTGTGGTATAATCACGGGCAATGAAAAGCACGACAGAGACGATATTCAACGAATTGTTTGAACGGTATCCCGCACTTGTGAAGTGCCGGGACAGTGTGGCGGCGGCGTTTGAGGCTCTGCTTGCCACGTACAGAGGCGGCGGCAAGGTTCTTGTGTGCGGCAACGGCGGAAGCGCATCGGACGCCGAACACATTGTCGGCGAGCTGCTGAAGAAGTTCAAGAGGCATCGCAGCATCCCGTCCGCAGTGGCGGCAAAACTGCGTCCGGAGCTGGCTGAAAAGCTTGAGGGTGCACTGCCTGCCGTTTCGCTCGTATCGATGAGCGGGATCATCACCGCGTTCGCGAACGATGTCGCGTGGGAGACGGCGTTCGCCCAGCAGGTTCTTGGACTTGCCCGCGAAGGGGATGCGCTTATTGCGCTTTCGACAAGCGGCAACAGTGCGAACTGCGTGGCTGCGGCGGAGGTGATGAAGGCCGTCGGCGGCAGGACTGTCGCGTTTACCGGAATGCGTGAATCAAGGCTCTCCTCCGTCTGCGATGCCGCGATACGGGTGCCGGAAACGGAGACTTACAAGGTGCAGGAACTGCATCTTCCCGTATACCATGCGCTTTGCGCAATGCTGGAAGAGGAGCTGTTTTAGTGTGGTTGCGAGCCGAGGCGCGTTGAGCGTTCCGGCTCTTTGCGAAAGGGGTTGTCGATCATGGACATATCTGTAGGGCTTGATATCGGCGGCACGAAGTGCGCCATTTCGACGGGCGGGTGCTCGGACGATTCCATAAAGATACTTTCGCGGGAGGAGTTTCCCACCGCTGGCCTTACATGGCAGCAGGTTCTTGACGAATTTGAGCGCCGCATTGACGCCATTGTGACGTCCGGCGTAGTTGTGTCGGCGATTGGAATAAGCTGCGGAGGACCTCTTGATTCGAAGAGCGGTGTGATTCTCTCGCCGCCGAACCTTCCCGGTTGGGACGAAGTGCCGATCGTAGAGCGTTTTGCGAAGCGCTTCAACGTGCCGGTGCATCTGCAGAACGACGCCAACGCCTGCGCACTCGCCGAGTACCGCTTCGGGGCGGGGCGCGGAACGCGGAACATGGTGTTCATGACGTTCGGCACCGGTCTCGGCGCGGGAATCGTGATTGACGGCAGGCTTTACTCCGGCGCGAACGACAATGCCGGGGAAATCGGACACATCCGCCTTGCGCCATCCGGTCCCGTCGGCTACAACAAGGGGGGAAGTGCGGAAGGATTCTGCTCCGGTGCAGGCATCGCCCGTCTCGCCAAGATCCGCAAGGGGTTGGACATAACCGCCAAGGAGCTGTTCTCTCGCGTTCGTGCAGGCGATCCGGACTGCACTGAGGTGTTTGTCGAATCGGCGGAGAAGCTTGCGACCATCCTTGCGTTCACGATCGACATACTCAACCCCGAGGTCATTGCGCTTGGCGGAGTGTTCATGCGCAACGCAGACCTCTTCATGAAGATTGTGAATCCTATCCTCGACCGCGAGGCTCTGCCGCTTGCGCGGAAGGTGTGCCGCATCGTCCCCGCCGGGCTTGGCGAGTCAGTCGGCGACTATGCGGCACTTGCCGTCGCCGGAATGGATTCCTGACGTGGCGGAGTGTGTTCCATGCATCAACGAATCGCGCTTACGGGCGGCATAGCCAGCGGGAAGTCGCTCCTTGCGAAGTTCCTCAACGAGCTTGGCGTCGAAACGCTTGATGCAGACGATGTCGCCCATGAACTTGTGCCGCCGGAGGAGCGGAGGCGGATCGCCGATGAAGTGTTTGCGTCGCCCGAGAAGCGCAAGGCTCTTGAGGCGAGGCTGCATCCCGTGATACGCGAACGGCTGTCTCGCTTTTCGTCAGGCGGCGGGTTGAGGATCGAAATAATACCGCTTCTTTTTGAGTGTCATTGGGAGGCGGATTATGATATAATCCTCTGCGTTTTTTCCCCCCGCAGACTACAGGTCGAAAGAATGACCGCCATGCGGGGATACACGGAAGAACAGGCCGAAGCGCGTCTCGCGGCGCAACTTCCCGCAGAGGAGAAGGCGGCTCGCTCCGATTACGTGATCGTGAACGACGGCTCGGTCGACAACCTCAAGATTGAAGCCAAGAAATTGGTTGAATGGCTGAAAGGCGAACATAATGGCAGAAGAAGCAGAGAATACGGCTGGAGAACCTGTACAGGCGAAGAGCACAAGGCCGAGAAGGGCGTGTGCATCCAAGAAGGGGTCGTCGGCTGAGAACGGCGCGGAGGTGGAGTCCGTTCAGCAGCAGCCGGTACAGGATCAGGCGCCGAAGGCGGCAGATGACGCACCTCAGCCCGCCGCAATGGATTCCGTTTCGCAGAATGTGCAGCAAGGTGATTCCTCCCAGTCTCGGCAGAATCCGCAGAACGGAGCCTCGGCTCAGGCACAGGGACAGAGGCAGGGGCAGCAGCAGTCCGGAAACATGAGCAGAAAGCAGCGTTGGATGCAGCAGCGCATGATGAGGCAGCATGGCAGAAACGGCGGTGCTGCGTCCGGACAGCAACCGCAGCCTCAGCAGGTTCCGCGCAATCCGGACCTTCCTGAGCACAAGCTTGCTGACATCCACTCGTGGGACAACGCCACGATCATCGCGAAGCTGTGGCCGGACGCGAACGCGGAGGATCTTGGCGCGATGAAGCGCCACGAGATCATATTCAACGCCATCCGCAGCTATTTGGCAAGGGGCGGTGCAGTTCTTGCCAGCGGATGCCTTGAGATCGTGCGCGAAGGCTACGGCTATCTGCGCAGCGCCAAGACGAACTTCCTGTCGTGTCCGGAGGACGTATTCGTGCCGCAGCAGCAGATACGCAGACATATGCTGCGTCCGGGCGACATGGTTGAGGGACCGTTGCGCGATCCACGCGACCGTGACCGCTATTTCGGGCTTGGCGGCGTGGTGACGGTGAACGGCAAGACGCCGAGCGAGGCCGCCCGCATAGTCCACTTCGAGAACCTCGTGCCGACGTTCCCGACTCGCCGCATAGTGCTTGAGACAACGCCGAACGAATACTCCACGCGCATTGTGGATCTTTTCACTCCGATAGGATTCGGGCAGCGCGGAATCATCGTGGCGCCGCCACGCGTCGGCAAGACCGTTCTTCTGCAGAAGATGGCAAACGCCATTACGGCCAACCATCCGGAAGCCATGCTCATCGTGCTGCTCATCGACGAACGGCCTGAGGAAGTCACGGATATGCAGCGAAACACCAAGGCGATGGTGCTTTCCTCGACGTTCGACGAAGAGCCGCAGCATCACGTCAATGTCGCGGAGATGACGGGCGAGATGGCGCGCCGGCAGGTCGAGAACGGACGTGATGTTGTGATCCTGCTTGACTCCATCACGCGTCTTGCACGTGCGTACAACACCGTTCAGCCACATTCCGGCAAGATACTGACGGGCGGCGTTGATGCACTTGCGCTCCACAGGCCGAAGCGCTTTTTCGGTTCCGCCCGCAACATCGAGGGCGGCGGCTCGCTCACCATTCTTGCGACCGCGCTCATAGACACCGGATCGCGCATGGACGAGGTTATCTTCGAGGAGTTCAAGGGAACTGGCAACATGGAGCTTGTGCTTGACCGCGGCCTTGCGGACAAGCGCATTTTCCCGGCGATTGACATCGAGAAGTCCGGCACCCGCAAGGAGGATCTGCTGCTTGACCCAATGGAGCTTGAGAAGACCTGGGCGCTTCGCCGCGTTCTTACGGATGCCGGTCCGGAGCGCGCCATGCAGAGCGTGCTGAACGGCATGAGGAAGATCAAGACGAACCCGGCATTCCTGCTTTCGCTTGACTTGAAGAACCTGTAGGAGAGAGTTGGCGGATGGTAGATGGTCGTGGGTAGTTGATGGTTGGCAGTGTGCGTTTCACCTTCTGTCCCCACTACCCTCTACCCTCTACCCCCTGCCCACTACCATCTACCAACTGCCCACATCATGGGTGACATCGAGATATACGGTGCGCGTCAGCACAATCTCAGGAACATAGACGTCACGATTCCGCGCAACTCGCTAACCGTTGTGACCGGACTTTCCGGAAGCGGAAAGAGTTCGCTTGCGTTCGATACGCTGTATGCGGAGGGGCAGCGACGCTATGTCGAATCGCTGAGTGCGTATGCGCGGCAGTTCCTCGACCAGATGGAGAAGCCGGACGTCGAGAGGATTGACGGACTGTCCCCGGCCATTGCCATCGAGCAGCGGACCACCGGCGGCAATCCGCGCTCCATCGTGGCGACAGTCACCGAGATCCACGACTATCTTCGTCTGCTGTACGGCAGCGTTGGCGTCGCGCACTGCCCGAAGTGCGGACGCGAAGTCGTGCGTCAGTCCGCTGAGCAGATTGTTGAATCCATAATTGCGCTTGCCGCGCCAGGCGCGTCCATGAGACTCATTCTGTATGCGCCCGTCGTGAAGGGCAAGAAGGGCAGGCACGAGGACACTCTTGGAGAGATAAAGCGTCAGGGATTCGCCCGTGTTCGCATCGACGGCGTGACGTATCCGGTGGACGAGCTGCCGGAGATCGACAAAAAGAAAAGCCACAGCATCGATGTCGTGGTGGATCGTCTGGCGCTGCCATGCGACCGCACACGTCTTACGGATTCGGTGGAGCTTGGGCTGAAGGCCGGGCGCGGAGTGATATACGCCGAACCGGTCGGCGGCGAGCAGAAGGTGTATTCCGAGCTGAACGCCTGTCAGGTCTGCGGCATTTCGTTCGATGAACTGAAGCCGCGCTCGTTCTCGTTCAACTCTCCGTTCGGGGCGTGTCCAGACTGCGGCGGACTTGGCGCAATCTACTATTTCGACGAGGATCTTGTCGTGCCGGACAAGTCTCTGCCGCTTCGCGAGTGCATCCATCCGTGGCGGCGGGCGGGACACAACGCAATCATGTACTACAACGCACTGCTTGAGCACATCGCAAAGCAGTATGGGGTGCAGCTCTCCACGCCGTACGAAAAGCTTTCGCCGACGTTCCGCAAGAAGCTGATGCACGGATTCGACGACAATCTCGTGCTGCCGTGGCGCAGCGTCGACAAGCCGTTCGAAGGGGTGCTTGCCACGCTTCAGCGGCGTCTCGACGAAGCGGAGGACGACGAGCACCGGGCGAAGCTCGAAATCTACCAGAGCGAGAGACAGTGTCCATCATGCCACGGTACGCGCTTGCGAGAGGAATCCCGCGCCGTGACCGTGGCCGGCAAGACGATTGTGGATGTGATGGGCTTGAGCGTCAAGGACTGCCTTGCGCACTTCGACGGGCTTGCCTTGCCGGTTGAGATGAAAGACGTACACAGGGAGATTGTCAAGCGTCTCCGCTTTCTTGACGATGTGGGTCTCGACTATCTCACGCTCGACCGTCCGAGTGCGACGCTCTCCGGCGGCGAAATGCAGCGCATCCGCCTTGCCACGCAGATAGGGAGCGGACTGACCGGCGTGATGTACGTACTGGACGAGCCGACGATCGGGCTTCACCCGCGTGACAACGAACGTCTCATCTCGACGTTGAAGGGGCTTCGCGACAAGGGCAACACCGTGGTGATCGTGGAGCACGATGAGGAGATGATGCGGACCGCGGACTACATCATTGACCTTGGGCCTGGAGCCGGAAGAAACGGCGGCAGACTGATGTACCAGGGCGATTTTGCCGGTCTTCTGAAGTGCGGCTCCCTCACTGCGGACTATCTTTCCGGACGCAGGCGAATCGAGCCGGCGCAGACCGGAAACGCACAGAAACGCACCGGCGGCAAATTCCTGTCCATATCCGGCTGCACGGAACACAACCTCAAGAACATATCGGTGCACATACCGCTTGGGACGTTCACTGTAGTGACGGGCGTTTCTGGATCCGGCAAGTCCACGCTGATAGACGAGACGCTCAAGCGCGAACTCATGCGCCGCCTCTACCGCTCGAAGGCGAAGCCCGGCAGGTTCAAGAGGCTTTCCGGCATTGAGAACATAGACAAGGTGATAGAGATAGACCAGTCTCCGATAGGGCGTACGCCTCGCTCGAATCCCGCCACGTACGTCGGGTTCTTCTCCGACATACGAGAACTGTTTGCGCAGACGGAGGGCGCAAGGGCGCGTGGATATGCGCCCGGCAGATTCAGCTTCAACGTGAAGGGCGGACGCTGCGAGACCTGCGGCGGCGACGGAGTGCGCAAGCTTGAGATGAGCTTTCTGCCGGACATCTACGTCACCTGCGAGCAGTGCGGCGGCCGTAGATTCAACAAGGAGACGCTTGAGGTCCGCTATGGCGGCAAGAACATTGCGGATGTGCTGGACATGACCGTTGACGAGGCGTGCGAGTTCTTCGCAAAAGTGCCGCGCCTCGCCGGGAAGCTCAAGACGCTCTCAGATGTAGGGCTTGGCTATCTTGGGCTTGGGCAGCCCGCCACGACGCTCTCCGGCGGCGAGGCGCAGCGCATCAAGCTTGCCACGGAACTTTCCCGCCGCTCGACCGGACGCACACTCTATCTTCTCGACGAACCGACCACCGGGCTGCACTTCGACGACATATCCAAGCTGATGGATCTTCTTCTCAAGCTTCGTGATGCCGGAAACACCGTCGTGGTGATCGAGCACAACGTGGATGTGATGAGATGCGCCGACTGGATAATCGACCTCGGCCCCGGTGGTGGAGACATGGGCGGCAACCTTGTGTGCGAAGGTCCTCCGTCTGCGGTGAAGGCCTGCAAGGACTCCGTCACAGGACGCTTCCTGTAGGGCGGAAATGTCAGGCAGGATGCTGCGGTTTGCGTCGGTGGCGTCGAATGGCGTACGAAGCCAATGCATTGGGTTGAGAGGTGTGACATATGAACATTGAGGCTGCGTTGGAGAGGTGTGCGCGGTTCGGCGTGAAGCCTGGGCTTGATTCGATCAAGGCGGTCTGCGCCGCAATGGGCGATCCGCAGGAGACGCTGCGCGTGATACATGTTGCCGGAACGAACGGCAAGGGTGCGGTGTGCGCATTGCTGGATTCAGCGCTTCGCGCGGCAGGCTTTCGCACAGGACGCTACACCAGCCCCCATATAGTCGCCCTCAATGAGCGTTTCTTCCTCAACGGAGCGCCGGCCACGGATGAAGCGATAGATGCGGCATTTTCCGCTGTGCGGCATTCCGGACAGCTGACATACTTTGAGCTGCTGACGGCGACGGCGTTTGAACTGTACAGGAGGGAAGGCGTAGATTTCCTGATTCTTGAAACAGGTCTTGGCGGAAGGCTCGATGCAACGAACGTCATCAACTCTCCGGCGATTTCCGTGATAACCCGCATAGGTCTCGATCACTGCGGATGGCTCGGAAACACAGTTGCGGAGATAGCGGCGGAGAAGGGCGGAATCATCAAACCGTCTGTCCCGGTCGTTCTTGGAGCGATGCCTGATGAGGCGCGTATCGTGCTTGAACGGATCGCAGCCGCGTGCGGTTCAAGGTGCATCCATGCGCCATGCGTTGCGCAGACCGGAGCGCCATGCGGCGGGGAGGGGCTTTCAGCGGCGTTGTCGAGCCTTGCGCTTGGAGGGCAGTTCAACCGGGAGAACGCCGCTACCGCGTACGCCGCGTTGAAGACGCTTGGAGTTGCGGACGATGCGATACAGCGTGGTTTTGCGTCCGTCGTGTGGCCCGGACGCTACCAGCGGATTGAAAACGACGGAAAGCGGTTCCTGGTTGACGGCGCACACAATCCGCCGGCCATGCGGGCGCTTGTAGATTCCCTGAAAGCGGAACGCATGGGCGGAAGCGGGTTTCCTTTTGGCGGGACGGCGATCTGCGGATTCTGCGGCGACAAGGATGTTGCGGCCACTTTGGAGATGCTGCACGAGATTGCGGATGCCGGCATTGCGGTGCCGATACGCAATCCGAGATCGATGTCGCCCGATGATGTCGCGGCGATGATGCGCAAGGCGGGTTTTGCCGACGTGCGCCCTTGCCGCTCCATTCGGGACGCGCTTCGCATCGCGCCTGACGGTACGCTTGTGTGCGGATCGCTTTTCCTTGCGGGCGAGGCACTTGAGGCGCTTGGTGCGCTTTCCGCTGCAACACATGGCTTCACGCCCAACGAATCGTTCAGCCGGAAGGTCGCGGACTAAAGAAGATGAATTCATCTACCCTATTGAAAAAAAAAATCAATATGGTATATTCATCGCCGTTTTCACGGTTGTTTCGCCTCGACGGATGCGGTGCGGGATGAACTGAACGTGAAATGCTTCTGTCCACAAGTCACGGAGAAACTGCGATGGATTCAAGAAAATGGCTGTCTGCGGTGGTGCTATCTTTGGCGGCCGCTGCTGCCAATGCCTACGATGCCGAGTTTATCTCGCCAACAGTCTACTTTGTGCCAGGCTGGCAGTTGGGGCGCTGGAAAGACATGGCAACTGGCACGACGCCGTCCGTGCTTCCAACGAGCCGGGTAGACAACGTGCATTTCGGCAAGCCGTCCAGTTCGGTCTGGCAGCCGTCGGTCTACACGGGAACGGGCAATGACTTCGGAAGTTTTCTTCCGGTTGAACTGAATGCGCTTCACGGCAGCGAGGCGTGGACGCTCATGAATTCGCCGGAGCAGGCATCGGTGGCGGGGCAAGGTTCCGACAAACGCGTGACGATCATGGATCCGACGGGTTTTGACGGCTATTTCTTCAATGGCTATGCGCGTGTCGGATGGATGTTTCCGGGATGCGCCGGAACTACGCAGCGGGTCTCGTCCGTCTCGCTGCGATGCCGCCCAATCGTCGAGACGCCGTCGCAGGGGGCATCGGTTGCCGTCGACGACTTCTACTCCGCCGGGGCGCTTGAGAAATGGGGCGCGGGCGAACTTGTGGTCAATGGCACGTCCGGTGCGCATACGCGCCTGTACGTAAAGGACGGTGACATATCGTTCGGAGATGGGATTGCCGACGACCTGGACGAAATCCTCGATGCCGCGTTTCTGCATCTTGACGCAACGGCCGCCGCAACCTTGAAGACGGCCTCAAACGGAGATGGGCGAACGTACGTGACGAACTGGTGCGACGTACGCGGCAACGGACAGGGCGCACATGTGCCGCTGCCTTCCGAAATGGTTTCCGGGTACGAGAAGATCCTGGCCGCGAACAGTCCGTTCCTTGCCGTCGCCGCGGGACGTAAGGGGCAGAACATGATTGACTTCGGGACGGCCTGGACGCCGGACAGCGGAACGAGATTCGGCCCGACGAACTGCACGATGCGCTTTGAACGCCGCGAGGACGTGCGCGACGTGTTCTATGTGGCTCGCTACCACGACAGGCCGCAGTTCAACCCAGTGCTGGGCGACTGGGTCTCCGCGCCGACGCTGCAGCCTTGCGCGGGACTGCTCGGCGGCAGCGCCAACTGGGGTGCGCGAACGGGTGCGATCTTCGCCGACGGCGTGAAGATCTTGCCGAACCACAACCCGGACAACGGCTACGGCTTCACGAACCAGACAGTGTACTCGTTCAGCTCTAAGTCCAATCTCGTCCTTTCGGCGATTGCGTCCGATCAGGATCTGCCGTATGCGGGAACATTGCCCGACGCTGCGCAGGCGCGTATCGGAGGAATGCTCGTCGGCGAGATCCTGCTGTTCACGAACGAACTGACGCGGGCGCAGCGCAATCGCGTCAACGCCTACCTTATCAATAAGTGGCAGGGGCCGTCCGGTGAAGTCTGGGCGGATGTCGGTTTCCTTGACGTTCAAAAGGATGGGGCGTCCGTCAATGTGGCGCCGGGCACGACGGCGACCGTGCTCGATCTCAAGTCCGGCGGCACTGTGACGAAGACCGGCGGCGGGACGCTTGCGGTCGATGCCGTATATCCGCAGGACACGACGTTTGACGTCAAGGGTGGAAGTGTGAGAATCGGCGGGGTAGCCCCGTCCGTGGACGATCATGCTCCGGCGTCCGGCCCTGCGGTCTGGCTGGATGCCTCGTGTTCCGAATCGATAGTGACGGAGACGATCGACGGAAGCCCGTACGTGATCCAGTGGAACGACCGGCGCGGGAACGGAATCTACGCCACGGCGTCGGTTGAAAAGGGCGCACCGCGAATTCCGACGGAAGTCAAGGCGGCGACGCCGACGGGGCTTGACGTGCTTTCTCTTGGCGGCAACTCTTCGACGAGTTCGTATTTTGAGTTCCCGTGGAGGAGGGCATCGAACGGGACGAAGAGATTCTACGCCGGCTTTGCGGTTCTTCGCCGCACGGCGGAAAGCGACACGGCGTTCGGAATCTTCGGCGCGGCCGACATGACGTTCATGTGCGAGGGCAGCGAAGGCGGAACGCATAACCGTTTCATCTCCGAAAAGTACACCTGCTCCGCGACGTCGGCGGCAATCTGGACGTACAATGGCGTTCCTCGCGATCCGATCGTCTACCACGCCGACATGTCCGACAAGTCAAATTTCTTTGTCGTGGCGTTTTCCGCCGAAGAAAAGGTGCTGGTTGACGCCATCGCCTGGAACCGCAACAGCCCGAACTACTGCGGCGGAATGGAGATCGGCGAGTTCATTCTGTATGACCGGCCGGTTTCGGATGTGGAGCGCCGCAGCACGGAGGCGTATCTGATGAAAAAGTGGAATGGTGCGTCTCATCCCGCATCAGTGACCCCCAAGCCGAGTTACGCATTTGCCGAAGATGTCGATGCCATTGTTGACGTGGCGGATGACTGTGCGCTCGGCACGGTGTCCGGCGGTTCGGGACGCTTCGTCAAGCGCGGTGCCGGAAATGTCTCGCTCGCTGCGGTTCCAGACGGGACGGAGACGCTTTCGGTGGAGGGCGGGACGCTTTCGCTGTCGCTGTCTTCATTCGTGGATGACGCGCTCTATCACTTTGACATGAATGCAGAAGACACGCTGGAGTACGGCGAATCGCCCGATCAGGGGACTGTCGTAATGCGTTGGAATGATGTGCGCGGCAACGGCGTATACGCCGAGGCAGTCAAGCCGGGTGATGCGGCGGACAGGGGCTTCACGAAGAAATATCCTACTGTCGCCGAACTTTCAACCAATGGCGTTGTAAGAAGATACCTTGATTTTGGCGGCGTCAACGGTGCCAATTCGGCCGCAATGTGGATGAACCGTAATTTCCTGAACGTGCGCGAAGTCCATGTGATTCACAGGGACATCGGAAAGAACTCCCTGTTTGCGTCGTTCTCCCAATACAATACAAACGCTGCGCACAGTGCGGCATGGGAGGATCATCAGCCTTGGGCGGACTATTATCGTGACATGTCCGGTTCGTTCTGCGGGTCGGAGGCCTCCGTGTCAGTGAAGAATGGCGCGTTCTGGTCGAATGGCCAAGCGGTGACGAATCCGTTGACAGATATGCTTCCCATGTCGCCTTCCCTCGTTTCCATTGCGACAACGAACAATACGCACGTCAATTCCATACAGGAAGACCGCGGGGTGGCCGGCGGCGCCTACGTTGGCGAGCAGATTGCGTTCAGCCGTCTGCTCACGGACAGGGAACGCGGCTATCTGATGGCGCATATGATGCACAAATGGTTCGATGCCGCGAGCGAGCCGGTATGGACAAACATGGCCGTGACTGCGCTGCACATTGCGTCGGGCGCGTTGCTGAACGTCTCCGGAAGCAACGTCGTTGTCGTTGCCGCAGAGCTTGGCGGAGCTGGAACGCTAACCGGTGCAAACGTGATTGGCGTTTCGTCCATGCGGTTTGACGTCAATGATTTCGGCAAGTCCCATTTGACCGTTTCCGGCGGTGTACGCTTTGCCGACGACGTGTCCGTCACGCTGGCTAACGCCGAGACGGACGAGGATCTGGCTCTTGGCGACCATGTGCTGTTCGAGGCGTTGGGCGGCATTGAACCCGCCAATGCCGTGAACTTTGCGCTTGAGGCGCCGGTGCTTTCCGGCAGACGCACGTACACCTTCATTCGCAAGGGCGGAACTCTGACCTTGCGGATTGCGCAGCGCGGGTTGCGCATCACAGTCCGTTAGTTGACCATCAGGAATGAAAGAAATGAAAGCAGCATATAGGATATGTTCCATGTGTGCGGCGGTTTCGCTTGCCGCACTGGGAGAGACGCTTGAAATCGCGCCGTCGGCGGACGTGAAGACGTGCCGGGCGAGAGAGATAAACAGGCTTGTGGCAAAGGCCAAGCCGGGCGACACGGTTCTGTTTGGGAAAGGCGAGTATTTCGTCAACGAGACGATTGCGATTCTCGACAAGACGAACATCGCGTTCCGTGCCGAGCGCGGGACGGTCTTCCGGATGCGGTACAAAGGCGATGGGCGCAACGCAAGCGGGATGATAATGTTTGCCGTGCGTGGCTGTTCAGACATTGTCCTCGAAGGGTTCGCCTGCACCACGGAAAACCCGACGAGCGGGAGCGGGTGTGTGGCGGCTGTGCATCCCGATACGCATGAGTACGACGTCCGGTTTGTGGGGGACACGAATTTTACCGGCACGGAATCGCTTGTCATCGCCGACACGTGCGACGACTACGGTACGCCAGACGGTGTCTTCACGGAATATGCGTTGGAGGACAGCGAGGAGCCTGACGGCAAGGGCGGCAAATCGTTGCGCAAAAAGGGCATCCCGTACAGGTTGCTTTCAGGGGGGACAATACGCCTCAAGATACCGGCGGGATGCGACCTGACGAAACTGAAGGTTGGACACCGCATTGTCTTTCGATACGGCGCGCCAGGCGGAATATTCTCGTTCCAGTCGAGCCATCGCGTGACCGTGCGCGACGTCGATGTCTGGCGTTGCCCCAGCATAGTCGCCGTGATATCTGGGCGTTCCTCCGATTTCACTTTCGAGCGGCTCGCGGTTCGGCCTGCCGCCGGTTCCGGTGCGATCTTCAGTTCCAACGCGGACGGTATCCATGTGGCGAGCATGTTCGGGACGCTGACCTTGAAGGACTGCGTCTTTGACGGCATGGGTGACGATCCGCTGAACGTGCATGGCAAGTCGTCGGAGTTGAGCGCATACGATCCGGCAAGCGGCAAGGCGGCGTGCACGTGGCAGCTGTTCCACAGGGGGCCGCAGCGCATGGCAAAGCTGTGGGCGGTCGCCGGGGACGTGCTGGACGTGTACGAGCGCAGCACGTTCCTGCCCAAGGGGCGGGTGCGCGTCAAGGCTACGGAAGGCTACGGTGAGATGACGCTTGCGGACGCAACGGCGCCACTCGCCATTGGCGACATTGTCATCAATGGACACGATTGTCCGAAGGTGCGCGTCTCCGGCTGCCGTGTGCGGAACATCCGCTCGCGTGGATTCCTGCTGCAGTCGCGTGACATCGTGGTCAGTGACTGTTCGTTCGAGGGAATCGGCGGCGCCGGAATCATGGCGGCTCCAGACGTCAACAACTGGTTCGAGTCGGGGCCGATATCTGACCTTCGTGTCGAAAGATGCAGTTTTGTGCGCTGTGCGGTTCATCCGTCGGTGCCGGCGGCGTTTCTCGTGAAGGTCAATCACGAAGGCCCCGTGGATGCATATCCCAGCGGAGTTCACCGCAACATTGCGCTCAAGGACTGCACCTTCCGGGATTGTCCCTCCACCAATGCCATCTGCATTGCTTCGACTGACGGCGTTGAGGTAAAGGGAAATCGATTTGAGAACTGCGGCGGCAAGCCTGTTGCGTTCATAAACTGCACTCGCGTGGATGCTGATGGCGCAGGTGGAGCGGATGTCGGGCGGAATTCCGTAGGCACAAAGCCGGTCACGATGATGTCCTTCAACGTGCGTGTCGGTTGCGGACTTGACGGTGCATGGCATATCCCGGAAGGCGAACTTGGACATCTCCCGCAATGCGCCGACGTCATCAAGTCGGTCAATCCTGATTGGGTTGCGATACAGGAGATAGATCGCGGAGCGAGGCGCACCGGACGCGTTGACCAGACCGCAGCCCTTGCAAAGCTCTGCGGCATGAACGGCACCTACTTGAAGAAGATCGACTACGATGGAGGGGACTACGGAGTGGCGGTGCTGTCGAAGGAGAAGCCGCTTTCCGTGTCGAAGATTCTTGTTCCGGGATCTGCCCACACGAGGTGCATCGCCATTCTTGAGTTCAGGGACTACATCGTCGCCTGCACACATTTTCCTCTTGAGGAGGCGGCGCGTGTGAAAGCCGCCGAAATCGCCTGCCTGAATCTGTCAGGACGCGAAAAGCCAGTGTTCTTCGCAGGTGACTTCAATGCACTTCCGGCATCGCCCACCATCGCGACGCTCAAGAAGACTTTTACGGTTCTGAGCGATTCATCAAGGCCCACTTTCCGTTCGGACAAGCCTGACCAGTGCCTTGACTACATAATGGTTGATTCCGCCCATGCGGATTGCGTCAAGGTCGTCACGAGGGACGTAATAGCCGCACCCGACGCGACAGACCACTGCGCAATCGTGGTAAAGGCGGAGCTTGCCGATGGACGCCTGGCGACTGCAGTCAAATAAAGTTTTCGCAGTCCTTGCTGAAAATCGGCTTTGACTTGCGGAGTGTGATTTGATAACCTTGTGCGCATGAAAAAAATGACACTTGAAAAATTGGTGATGCTCTCCGTTTCGGCGGCGGCATTCTGTGTCCCTGCATTGGGGTTTGACGTGTCCGTGTGGCGCGGGGAGACCTTCTCGACGCTCGTTCCGGACAATGTGGAACTTGGCGAGTCGCCCAAGGGGATAGACATAAGGCGCGGATCGCTGCGGCCGGTCAAATACCGCCCGTCCGCCGACAGCCTCCAGTTGAACGAATGCTATGATCGCGTGGATTGGGACGCGGCATCCGGAGGCCCTGTGGTCGCGGAGATAACCGTCTCCCGCGACACGAAGCCCGGCGTGTACAGGTGCGGCGGCATGAACGTGCGCGTTGTGGATCGTGTGCTGCCGCCTGCGAAGGACTGGAAGTACTATCTCGATCTCTGGCAGCATCCGTGGTCGGTGGCGCGTGTGGCGAACGTTGAGCCGTTCTCCAGGGCGCACTATGCCGCGATGCGCCCCGTGTGGGAACTGCTTGCGACAGCCGGACAGAAGGCTCTCACAGTCACGCTGCTTGACAGGCCGTGGAATCATCAGTGCCGTGACGCATACGGAACCATGGTCGTAAGCCGGAAAGATGCCGACGGCAAGATGACGTTCGACTACTCAATTTTCGACGAATACGTCGAGTTCGGACGCAGCTGCGGAATCGGCCCGCACATCGCCTGCTACACGATGTGTCCATGGGGAAACCGTGTCGGTTGGATCGATGCGAACGGCAAGAAGGTCGAGGTCGTCGCCAAGCCCGGCACGAAGGAGTTTGAGGATTTCTGGGGGCCGTTCCT
The DNA here is from genome assembly GCA_964440985.1 of uncultured Lentisphaeraceae bacterium. GTDB lineage: Bacteria > Verrucomicrobiota > Kiritimatiellia > RFP12 > UBA1067 > UBA1731. Next base: position 21,068 of record CAYTWE010000036.1, read on the forward strand.
TGAGTCGTTCACTGCGCATTTGAAGGAGAAGGGGTGGTTCGACGACACGCTGATATCCATGGATGAACGTGCGCCGGAGGACATGAAGCTCATTGCGGACTTTGTCCAGTCCCGCGCTCCGGGGATGAAGATTGCGCTTGCCGGCAACAGGAAGCCGAGCGAATTCAAGGGAATCACCCTTGACAGCTACTCGCAGTACGTAGGGCACATCACCGATGATTTTCTTGCGGAGGTGCCGGAACGCAAGGCCAAGGGATATGTGACGACGCATTATGTGTGCTGCGGACCGAACCGTCCTAACACGTTCCTGTCGTCGCCGACCGCAGAGAACTTCTGGATTGGCGTTTATCCCGGAATGGTGGGGCTTGACGGACTTCTCCGCTGGGCGTGGAACAGCTGGCCCGAGAATCCGGTTGCGGATGGCTCGTTCGGCAACTGGCGCGCAGGCGACGTGTTTCTCGTGTACCCCGGCGCGGCTCCGTCGTACCGCTTCCTTGAACTCCGCAACGGCATTGCGACGGCCGAGAAGTTGCGCATCCTCAAGGAGCAGGGGCTTTTCAAGGATGACATCGCCGCTCTCGCAAAACGCTACAACTGCAAGGATGCGTTGGAGGGCAAGGCCAATGTCACGAAGCTGCGGCAGGATGCACTGGAACTCGTGAATCGCTGATCCGGCTTCAGATGAAAATTCTCGTAGATGGCAGACTGCCGCCCGCAATTGGCCTCAAAAGGGCTGCGGTGGCGTCTGCCGCTTCGTATTTTGCCGGGAGGTCGCGGCACCGCATCGGCAATCCCGTGTGGCATGAAGTCGCGGTGCATCTGATAGACGATGCAACGTCGGATGAAGTGCATCGGGCGATAATGGGCATAGCCGGCGCCACGGATGTGGTCACGCAGGCATACGATTCCATTCCGCCGGAAAAGCCGGGGCTATACGGCGAACTGTTCGTGAACACGGATCAGGCGTTCCGTGCCGCGCCGAAACGGTTGGGGTGGAGCGTAGCCAAGGAGCTGCTGCTGTACATAGCGCATGGCATGGATCACCTTTCCGGCGCGGACGATCATGAGGAACGGGACTACCGCGCCATGCGCCGCAGGGAACTGAGCTGGATTCGCGACTGTCCGGCCACGCCTTGAGGCGACCTTGCCGGGTCAACCAGTCGCCATGTCCCGGATTGCCATGGCCACCGCCAGTCGGATAGGCGACACTCATTAAGCAGCTTGGCATCTTGGTAAAACAGGATGCTTTTGATGTTTGCCTTTCGGTTGCTTTTTCCTCGTGTGCCGTACGCCGTCACGGCAAACTGCGCATTGCAGATGATGAGATCCGCTTGCCCCCCCCCCCCCCATTTTTTCTTGGCGGACGAGGCGTTGCGGCGGGTTGTATCATGTGGGCGCGGAAGTTCGTTGCTTTCGCTGCGCGGAGTTTTGGAGTAGGGCGAGACGTCCCTGTGCCGCACGTCAACGGTGGGGCGGGATGCCCCGCCCTACCCACTACCCACTACCCACTACCCACTACCCCCTACCCCCTACTCACTACCCACTACTCACTACCCACTACCCACTACCCCCTACCCCCTACCCACTAACCACTACTCACTAACCACTACCCACTGATTAGCGCTTTTGCTCCTCATGAAGAAAGCCCGCTGCGACAAAAGGCGGGTTGTGGCGTTGGCTTGCAGAAAGCCGTTGTTTTTTGTGGAGTTTTTGCTGATTTTTCTACGGGACGGTTGCGCGACGGTGGGGAGTGTGGTACAATCTACGCAAATTTTCTGCCGGATGAGGTGTGCTTTTTCCGGCGGCGGATGAGCATCCGCATTGATCTTTAATAGAGGTGCGTTGCACACTGATGCACCATCAGCCGGAAACGGACTGCAATGAATCGTGAGGAAGGGGTCAGACCTCTCTTCATGAGTTGATTGAGGTTTGTGACGGCAAGACCTTTGATTCTCGGTCGCCCATCGGGCCGGGAGGAGGAGGACTCGCGGAAACCCGTCCGAGGCCCGCGAGGCGTACGCAGTCTTGCGTATTTGGCTTTGTGTGAAAACGACCAATCTTCAGAGAAAGCCGAATATGTAAGATGCGTCGCGTGTCATCACGTGGCGTGTCTTCTATTCCGTGTTTTCTCAAGGTGCTTGGTCGTACCTCACACAGAACATGAGTTGTGAAGGCACGCCACTCCTTTTTCCCGCGCGGGGCGGCGGCCTTGGTACGGGTCGGCGCGGGAGAATAAGGAGGAGAGAAAACATGAAAAAACCGGTTGGTTTTTTCGCGGTGTCGCTTGCGGCTATAGCCGCCTATGCGCTGCCGACGGTGTCGGATGT
>CAYTWE010000037.1:0-22823 GCA_964440985.1 uncultured Lentisphaeraceae bacterium
GGAGCTTTCCAACCGGCTCATCACGGCGTTCGGATCGGCCACGGAGCTTGCCAAGCTTGGCGAGGATGACTTCAAGGATGTCGTCAAGGAGGTGGAAGAGATTGACCTTTTTGGCGACAAGACCGTAACTAAGAAAAAAGTGATCGGCAAAGGCAACGCGATTCTCAAGAAGAAAAAAGACGCCGAAAGCGCTCTCGCATCGCTTAAAAACGCCTCACGAAAGGAGCGGCTTCTTACTGACGTCAAGCGTCTTGTCGCATGGAATCCATTTGCCTTTAACGTTGCCGAGTCTTTTCTTGATCCTGAATGGATGTTCGGGGTGAAGAATGGTTTTGATATTGTGATAGGTAATCCGCCGTATGGAGCGACTTTGTCTGTTTCCGATAAGGCTATTTGCAAATTGACTTATGTCACAACAAAGAGTATTCCTGGAATCCAAAAAGGATCAATGGACACTTACACGTTGTTCCTGGAGAGAGGATATGGTCTTCTTGCGGTTGGCGGTGTGCTTGACTATATTGTCCCAATTTCATTTACTTCCAGTGATTCTCTTACAGGCGTTCACCGCCTATTGTTTGAAAACTGCGAGACTATAATTGTCTCATCATATGCCGTTAGACCTGAGCCAATTTTTGAGAATGCGGTGGTCAACACTTCAATCGTCCAATTCACTCGTACAGGGACAACGTGTAAGAAAATTCTGGCGACTAAGATGTACCGAAAGGGAAAAAGATTTGACTTGCAATCCCTTCTCTCAAATCTTGAGTTTGCTGACGTTACAGATTACTTGCTTAAGGGACGAATCCCTAAAATTAGTTCGCCGATTGAGGTGTCAATACTAAAGAAAGTGTTTTCGCAAACGCCGATTATGAGTCTTGTCGCGGACGATGGGGCGCCATTGTTCTATCGGACGACAGGCGGACGTTATTTCAAGGTGGTCACAAATTATTCGACAGGGTCTAACAAGGAACCACTGACTCCGTTCCTCATCAAGAAAGATATGAGGGACGCAGTTGGCTGTATCCTTAGTAGTAATCTTGCATTTTGGTTCTATCAGATATACTCAAACAATCTTGATTGGAAGAGGTATGAAATTGAATCCTTCACGGTTCCCGTTCAGCTCGAGGATTATGCGCAAGAGATAACTGCATTATACTCCGAATACTTAACGGATATAGAGGCAAATGCAAATGTACGGAAGTCTTCGGGCAATTCTCGTTACAAGGTCGATTCATTCAAGGAATATAAAATCGGAAAGTCCAAAAAGGTCATTGATCGTATTGATGATCTCATAGGCCCTCTTTATGGATTGACCCAAGAGGAAATTGACTTCGTAAAGAACTATGAGATTGAGTTCAGGCTTTCGAGTGGAGACGAATAGTTGTTTGTAAGGTAAAACGCGAAATCGTCAAGGGCGGCGGGAAGTGAGGAACTTGTTATGATAAGTTTAACTACCATGCAACAGGGTTCCAAAACTATGCGAACGGATAGCGTCGAGAGGTCTACGAGTTCATTCAATGGGAAGATGTGCGCAAGCTGACCGAGCATCAACAGTTAGTGGGTAGTGGTTAGTGGGTAGTGGGTAGTGGTTAGTGGTTAGTGGGTAGTGGGTAGTGGGTAGAGAGGAAAACGGATGAAGGTAAAACAATACAAAGAATTGGTCGTCTGGCAAAAGGCGATGGAACTGGCCGGTGAGGTGTATCGGCTGGCCAGTCTGTTGCCAAAATCGGAAACATACGCTTTGTCCGATCAGATGCGCAGAGCCGCCGTGTCTATTCCCTCTAACATTGCCGAAGGCCATCACGAACCTCGACGAAAGAGTTTGCAAACTTCCTTTCAATCGCAAAGGGGTCAAAGGCAGAACTGGAGACACAAATCGAACTTGGTGTGCGGCTTGGCTTTTTCCAGCCGGATCAAGTCGAAGTGCCGTTGTCGCTTGCTGGCGAGGTTGGCCGGATGCTGACCACTCTCATCGCCAAACTAACCACTAATCACTAACCACTAACCACTTTCCAGACATGAACATGATCGAGATTCTTGCAGCATTCGCCAACAAGCCGCTTTTCGCCGCGATTTCCTTCTTGAGTGCCTGCATGATGTCGAGATGCTTCATAAGACCGAAGTATGGCAAAAATCCATGTTGACCTGTATAGACAGGTGTTGCTGTTCTTTTTCTGCTTTGATACAATCGGCGCATCCAACCAAATGAGGACATTTATCGATATGAAGACAGTCAAGGATAAGCAGATTCTGATGGCGGCGGATTTCGCGGGCTATCCGCTGAAGGAGGCCGTAAAGGCATATCTTGAGAAGAAGGGGTGGACTGTGACGGACATCGGCGTCAAGGCAGATTCTGATCCGAACGATACGGAGCTTATGTTCCACCGTCTCGGTCTTCGTGTCGGCGCGATGATTTCCGAGAAGGAGTTTGAGCGAGCGCTTGTCTTCTGCGGGACGGGCATGGGCATCCATATTGCGGCATCGAAATGTCCGGGCGTCCACGCCGGCGTCGTGGAATCCGTCCCCGCCGCGTTTCGGGCAATAACTGGCAACGGCGTAAACGTCCTTGCGATGGGGGCGTTCTACGTCACGCCGGAACTTGGCAAGCAGTGCGCCGATGCGTTTCTCTACAACGACTTCGGCAGCGGCTGGGAGTGGTGGCCGGACTTCGACAGATTCCATCAGATTGCGATTGACGAGCTAAATGCCTTCGACTACGCCACATACAAGGCGAACGGATTCCGGGTCAAGCACTTGGGCGATTGTTCCTGTGCGTTGCATGATCGTCCAGAGGGACTTTCGCCTGTACCGCTCATGTGCCGCCGTTGAGCGCAACGTGCGGACAGCAGAAAATGGAGACACTGCGAGGAGCGGCGATGAAAATGGGTGTAAGATGCTGGGCGTTGTGCTGTGGTCTTGTGCTGACGTGCATGGTTGGCTTTGGCGGGGAGAGCGTCTTCTTCCGGACGGCAACGCCGGTCTGGGCGGCCGGCAGGGCCGAGCTGATGAACGACAACATCCTCTTTCGCGGCAGCTTCAAGCCATCCAAGGGCAAGCCCTGTTCGCTTGCGTTGACGGGGAGCACATGCTATCGCGTTCGCCTCAACGGAGACTTTGTGGCGTTTGGGCCGGCGCGTGGGCCGAAAGGGATGTTCCGTGTAGACCGGATTGACCTGTCTGGTCGGATGAAGGATGGCGTGAACGTCGTGGAGATCGATGTTCAGGGCGCCAACGTCAACAGCTACGAGTACATGGATCAGCCGAGCTTCCTTCAGGCGGAGGTCGTCTCCGGCGAGGACGTCCTGTTGGCGACGGGCGTTGGCGAGTCGGGGTTTAAGTTGTATGACAGGCAGGAGCGGATTCGCAAAGTGCCGCGATTCGACTTCCAGAGGCTTTTCGCCGAGGCGTACCGGATTGGAGGGACAAATCGATTGGTGCGTCTTGAAGCTGAAGTTCGCCCGCCGGTGCGCTTTCTGCCTCGCCGGGTTCCTCATCCGGACTACGCGATCGACGGGTCGTTCCGTCGCGTCAAGTCGCTCCGTCGGCGGTATGACCCTGCATGCAAGGTGTCGGTTGGCCGCGAGATCACGCTGGTCGGAAAGGGCGGCTACAAGGGCTATCGGCCGGACGAGTTCGAGGTAAACGTCAAGTCGGAGATTCAGCGCTACGTGCAGGATTCAGACGGAGACATCGCGTCTACGCTCTGGCGCGGCGAGAAGGCGGTTGCCGGATTTCTGGTCGTGGAAGTCCGATGCCGCCGGCCGGGACGCTTTGTCGCGTTCCAGTCTCAGCTGGAGCGTCCTTCGTTTTCCGGGAACGAGGGCGATGGCGGCTACGCCACGTTCTGGGACATCGAAAGCCCTGGCGACTACACGCTCGAATCGTTTGACCCGAACGGAGCGATGTTCGTGGAGACGTTCATGCACGGCGGCGACGCCGAGGTGAAGTCCGTCCGGATGCGCACGTTCAAGAGCCCTCTGCCGTTCCGTCGCGGCTATTCGGGAACGGATCCCGACTTGAGGCTGATCTATGAGGCGGCGGCGGAGACTTTGGCCCAGAATGCTGTGGACATCTACACGGACTGCCCAGACAGGGAGCGCGCAGCCTGGATTGGCGACACGTTTTTCACTGGACGCGCCGGTCGCCACCTGATCGGTTCAACGATCGTAGAAGATGCGTTTCTCGAAAACTATGCGCTGGCCAAGTCCTTTGACGGCATCCCGGACGGCGCATTGTCGATGGTCTATCCGGGCGACCACCCGGATGGCGTGTTCATTCCCGGCTTCTGCATGTGGTTCGGCCTTCAGGTGGCTGAATACGCACGGCGAGGGGGCGACCAGTCGATTGTCGCGGCGCTGAAGCCGAAATTGCTGGCGTTTGTCCGCTACATAGATGGTTTTCTCAATGAGGATGGATTGCTGCAGAACCTGCCGGGGTGGGTGTTTCTCGGATGGAGCGCGGTGTCTGATCATGCGCGTGGACTCAATTACCCGTCAAACATGCAGTACGCCGGTCTGCTGGATGCGCTGGCCGGGCTTTGTGGCGATCCTGCCTTGGCCGCTCGCGCAGCACGGATGCGCCGGCTGATCCGCGAACGGAGCTGGAACGGAACGTGGTTCCGTGACTGCGCGGAGAGCGATGCGACTACGGAAAGCTGCCAGTACTATGCGTTCTTCTTCGGTGTCGCTGACTTCGAGCGCGACCGTGAACTCTGGGATCGCCTCGTCACGAAATGCGGGCCGTTGCGCGATGCGGAAAAGGTCTGCCCGGAACTGGCGCCGTCGAACTCCATCTTCGGCTATTTCATGCGCTTCGACATGCTGTTGCGGACTGGACGGCGCGATGTCCTGACGCACGAGGCCAAGGGCTATTTCCTGCCGATGGCACGTACGACGGGAACGATCTGGGAAAACAAGAACGCGACAGGCAGCCAGTCCCATGGACTTTCATCGATCGCGGCGTATTATGTCGATCCGCCGAAAGCGGGCGAGGGAGTGTTGCCGTCGCGCACAGAGCATATGGAATCCGTCAGGTAAACGGACACTGACAGCAAAAGCAGAGAGGTTGACAATGAAAAAAAAAATACATAGTTGCATTAATGTGTGGTTGTGTGCAATTGCTGCGGGAGCTGCCGGCTTGCGCCTCATGGCGGAAACGCACGTCGTAGACAGGGAGAGCGGCCCTTACTACACGATTCAGGACGCTGTGGACGCGGCGGCGAATGGTGACGTGGTGTTCATCAAAAACGGCGTTCATGATCAAGGTGGCGCGTTAGACGGTTTTTCTTCCTCCATGTCAAACCGTGTCTACATCGCGAAGTCGCTCACGCTTGTCGGTGAATCGAGGGAAGGCGCAATCATCAAGGGGCAGGGAGCGACGGACGGCGTTGATGCGGCGGGGCTTGGCTGCGGCGCGAATGCCGTCCGCGTACTCGGCATCAATGCGGACAACGTCGTCATCTCGAACCTGACGCTCACAGGTGGCGCAACGCACAACACGTCCACGGGGAACGACCGGCCAGAGAACAACGGGGGTGGCGTCTATGCGGCGAACGGCAAGAGCGGGATCGTCCTTGTGGACTGCATCATCTCCAACAACGTCGCCCGCCGCGCAGGGGCCGTTCGATATGGAAACGATGCCTCGACGAGCCACGCCAACTGCCTGCTCGTGCGTACTTGGCTGCACGAGAACAAGGCCATCGACCGCGATCCCGCAGTGCGCGGCTGCCTCGTGGCGCATAGCCTCTTCACACGCCACTACAGCGCGGGTCAGTTGACCTATGCGGCGACGTTCGTGAACTGCACGTTTTCGGATGGCTACTGCCGCAACCAGAGCGGGAGCGCGGACGTGAAGGGCTACAACTGTCTCTTCGCTGATATGTGGTACAAGGATGACGGCGCAGCCAATTGGTTCAACTGTGCATTCAACAAGAGGGACGCCAGCACGAGTTCGACGACGAACGATGCCTGCGTGTTCGATCCCGGTTTCGATCTCTTCATGGCGCCGCCGCTCGTCGACTATCGGCTGCACAACGGCGCGACGGCAGTCATCGGCAAGGGCGACGCGGTGTATCTTGATTTGATTCCTGCGGCTTACCGCAACACCGATTTCTATGGCAACGCGGTGAATCCCGAGTCCGTCAGCCTTGGATGTGCGCAGGATGTCGTCACGCCGACGGGCGGCACACTCACGTTTGCCGGGCAGTCCGGAATGTCGGAGGCGAAAGACCCGACGGGCCATTCGGGTTCAACGACAACATACGGACTTTATTCGTTCAATGGTCTGGTTCTCGGTTCGGCGAAGGATCTTGGCTACATCCGCACGCTGGATGGCCGAACGGTCGTCACCGTCACGCACGATCCGACAGGTGCGACGAAGTCGGAGAGCCTGAAGGGGCTTCACTCCTTTACCGCTTCCGGCTCTGACACGATGCGTCGCTTTGCGCAGTTGGACGGCACGTTCGTCCTGATGGCCCCGCCTGCCGGGAAGACGCTCACGCTCGCGCCGACGTTCAACGACGCAATCGTTGCCGTAGACTGCGCCTCGACCGCCGCTGCGCCAGATGGCACGGACGCGGCTCCGTATGCGAGCATTCAGTCTGCGATCGATTCCGTGCCGTCTGGCAAATTTGCGACGATTCGCGTCAAGGCGGGCGTCTACGACAATGAGGCGGGGCGGATTGCCAGCAGCCTTACGAACCGCGTCTTCTCGAATGGGCGCAAGGTGCGGCTCGTCTCGGTGGATGGACGCGGCAAGGCCGTCCTGCCGGGCGCACCCGATCCGGCCGTGTCGCTCAACGAATGGCCGTTCGGCTGTGGCGCAGGGGCGATGCGGTGTGCGTTCCTGCAGGCGGATTGCGCGATACAGGGCTTTGCGCTGACGGACGGGCATACGGGTACGGCGGCCGACGTGAGCCGACGTGGTGGCGCGCTTTGGTTGGACGGCGGGGCGGCAGCGCTGGATTGCGTGATTACGAACAACGTCGGGTGGCAGGGCGTTGCAATCAACGGGCAGGAGAGCGGTCTGAGTCCGACGGCGTTTGCCTTGAGGTGTTTCATCGCCGACAACTACCCGATCACTGGTACGGCGAAGACTGGCGGAGCCAGCGGTCTCGTCCGTTCTACGACGGTCGGTTCGTCGATCTTCTACGGCAATCATGGTTGCTGCTTTGGATCGTACGAGCGGCAGTATACGTTCCACACGACATTTGCGGATGCGACCGGGGTGGGCTATGCCGGAAACCTGCTCGTGGCCTGCACGAACGTAAACGCCGTCATCCATGCGCAGACGGGAGTTCTCAACAGGCCCACGCTGCTTGGCGGCGTGTTCAGGCGGTCGAGCGAGAACGGAGGCGACATCCTGCGGAATGCCTCAGCGTCATTTGTCGAAGCAGATCCATTCCTCGCCGATCCGGACAGAGGAGACTTCCGCCTCGGCGCAACATCTCCCGCACGGACGTGTGGCGTGACGGCGCATGACGATTTCGTCGATGCGACGAAGGCGGCGTACTACATGTTCGGCGCGACGGATTTCAACGGGAACGTCTTTCGGCTTTTCGACGGCAAGCCAGTCTGCGGAGCAGTGGATCTCTATGCGCCGACGGTCGTCATCAACGGACAGACGACTGTGCTGGGTGCGTCATCCGATTTCACCGTCACCTACGTCTGCACGAACGCCGATCCGCACCCGTTCATCGGTCTTGAGGTGACGGCAGATGGCATCGTGACAACGAACGCGACGAAGAGCTATACCTGCACGGTTGCGGATGCGGTAGACAGTCCGAACGCCTATGAGCTGACGATTCGCGACCTCTTTGACCCGAACTGGTACGTGAGCAACGCGACGGGCGACGATTCAAACATCGGTTCGGAGGCGCAACCGAAGAAGACGCTTGCAGGTGCGCTCCAGCATGCCGTCGCAGGCGACACGGTTCATGTCGAGGCCGGCACGTATGCGACAGGGACGATGACGCAGGCGCGGCGTTTCGGTACGGATGCCGGCGTCTACACGCACAAGGCGCGAGCCGTTGTGCCGGCGGGCGTGTCCGTCATCGGCGCGGGTGCGGAGACGACGTTCATTGTCGGAGCATCGGATCCGGACGCGGCGGAGGTGAACGCGGGATGCGGTCCTAATGCCGTCCGTTGCGTCGCACTCGCGAATGGCGCACGGCTTTCTGGCTTTACGCTGACGGGCGGCCGTACAGATGTCGGCACGGATGCGCTCAACAACGGCGACGATTTCCATGGCGGCGGCGTGTTGGCCGAATACGGCACGGCAGAGACGCTGGCGACCGTGACCGATTGCGTGATTTCGAACTGCGTCGCACGGCGCGGAGGCGGCGGCTTCCACGGCATCTACAACCGCGTACGCTTCCTGGACAACAGCATCATTCCGGGCGGCAACGCGCCGGCCGTGCGCGGGAACGGCGCGAACAGCTGCTTCCTCGCGAACTGTGTGATCGACCGCAACGAGGGCTATGCGACGGTCTATTATCCGACGATGGTGAACTGCACGTTCGGCGCCGACAACACGCAGGACGGCAACCGAAACGGAATGTACATCATCGTCGATGCCGGCGACATACGCAATTGCCTCTTCCTCGGTCCAAATTCTGCCTCTGGAAGGACGAACGATTCGGGCGAGGTCACGGCAACGCGCTTCTACGATTGCATCTTCTCGTCGCAGATGAAGGCGAACCTCGATCGGCAGGCGGCCAATACGGACGGGTGCAAGATCTACGTTGATGCAAGCTGCACGGCGACGAATGATCTGGCGGTGACTGATGACTTCGCGCCAGTCATCGACGCCAACGCGGCGGTCGATGCGGCCAATGCCGACAACTACGACGTGGCGCTATGGGGTGACGCAGACGTCTACGGGAATCCGCGCCGCGTGAATGGGCGGCGTCTTGACGTCGGTGCCGTGGAGGCTGACTGGAAGGCGACCTACACGAAGAAGATCGGCCGGCAGTTCAAGGTTGCGGCGGCCGACCCGGACGTGGAACTCATTGATGGCGGCGTGTCGATTCCGGCGGGAGCATCGCTCTCAGCGACTATCGGACGCATCGGCACCTATGTGCTGAAAGCGACGGTCAACGGCGAGGCGTGTGCCGTTATGCAGGATGGTGTGGAGGCGTCTGCGCTTGTGCAGGGCGCAAACGAGGTGCGCTACCTGACTGGCGAGACCGGTCGGACGGAATTAGTCTTTACGGCCGATGAGTACGGGGCGACGGTGCTGGAATCGCTTAGATCTGATCTGGGTACACGCATCATTTTGCGGTGACGGAGAAACGGCGTGGAGATGGAATCTATGAGACACAAAGGATGTATGGGGCGGTTGATGCCTCTTGTGCTTGGTGCGGCAGTCTGTCGAGGGAGCCAGTCAGCGGCGTCGCCGGAACGTCAAATACGATGAAGCGCGGATCGTCTGTGCGCAAAGCGGCAATGGCGGCGAGAACGCAATGCGGCGATGAACAACGATCAACAGTGAACAAGGAGTAGATATGGAAATTCATTCATTTTCTTTTGTGCGGCGAGTTCGGCCCTTGTCGGCTGCATTCGGCGTTCTGTCATTTCTGGCCCTGTCGGCCTCTTTCGTCGGATGCAATCCATCGAAGGAGAGCAAGGTGCGTGTGCCGAGGCCGGATAGCACGGAAGTCATCTGCAATGCGCCGGATGTGCGGACCATCCCGCTTGATTCGGCGACGGACATCATCGATGCGCCGATTGCGCTTTCGTGGGACGGCGGCTGGGAACGGCCATGGACGTTCGTCGTCTCGTTCTCATATCGCACCGTCGGCGTGACGGGCGATGCCGTCGCACTGCGGATTCAGCCGCTCAAGGATGACGGCACACGCGCACCGACGTGGCTTTGGCCCAGCACCTTCACCGGAAAGCGCGAGGATACCTATGTGTTGGGCGAGAGCGCAACGTTCCGTCGCGTCTCGGTAGAAGTGGATCTGCCGAACGTCATTCGCAAGGCCTACCGTTGCGAATGGCAGCGCCGCTTCGGCCACACGTCCGGCGCGGTCGAGGTGAAGGACTTTGAGATTCGCCTCGTGCGACGCGCACTGCATACGTTCCGGGGCGGAGAATACGAGATCCGGCAGACGAAATACTTCTGCCTTAAGAACGTCTTCTTTGCCGATGCCGGCGCTGTGACGGTCGATTTTGCCTATCCAGAGCGGAGCCCCGTCTGCCGCGTCGAAGTGCGTGACGTGAAGGGACGGCTTGTCCGTTCGGTCGAGGGGCGCAACGGCCAGGCGCGGATTGACTTCCCGACGCGCGGCTATTGGGAACTGGAGGCGACGGCCGACTATCCGGACGGCACGACGATCACGACGCCTGGCCGCGTCGCGGTCTGCGGCACACCGCTTTCGCATGACCTCGTGCGCAAGTCGCGCTATGGCATCATGGTCGTCCTCGGCACGCCCGACCTCTGGCAGAAGCTTGGTGCGCGATGGGATCAGCGGTTCTTTGCGCCAGACAATCTGAAGATGAACTTCGGGATGCCGAACGAGACGGCGGACGCGATCTTCACGTACCACAGCAGCCCCGTGCCGCGCACCTTGCGCCGCCCCGAAGACCGCAACCGGCAGGGAGAGTTCCCGCCCGAAGACTGGGAGGCCTACCGCGCCTACGTCGGAAGGTTCATGGACGCTCGTCCCGATATGCTTACGCGCAAACTCTGCATGACGGGCGAGCTCGACTTTCAGTGGCGCGGGACGGACGAGGAGTTCGTGAAGATGTGCCGCATCTACGTTGAGGAGGCGCGCAAGCGCAATCCGAACGTCTTCATCACCGGGCCGGACGCAAGCCGCATCAAGCTCCCGTATTTCCGCCGTCTCCACAAGCACGGCTACTTCGATCTCATCGACGGGATCAACATCCACCACTATGTGGACGGGACGAAGCCGGAAGGGGAGTACTGGGAGGACTTCAAGGGGCTTTTTGCGTTTCTGCGCGAGGCGAAGATCGACAAGCCCGTATACATGACCGAAACCGGATGGACGACAGGGAAGGGCAACTACTTCGTTCCCGTCTCCTACGAGAACCAGGCGCGCTACCTGACGCGTGGCATGGTGCTTATGTCCACCGAGGACATACGTGCGATCATCTGGCACGTGGACTTTACGATGCTCGACGAGTTCGGCGCGATCGTCAAGGCTCACGAGGCCGCCTGGCCAAAGCCAATGCTCCAGGCGTTCGCAACGGTGACGCGCAATCTCTCGGACGTCACGGGAAACATGAAGCTCCATCGCTTGGGGCCGAAGACGTATCTTGCGAGTGGACGTCGTGCGAACGGGCGTTTCGTGCACGTCTACTGGCGCTCGGCGGGTTCGGAGCGCGTCGCGCTGCCGGTTTCCGGTGTGACGGCGGCGGAGGACTACCTCGGCACACCAGTTGCCTGCGAAGATGGACAGCTTACTGTCTCGGAGGATCCCGTCTATCTTCACGCGACGGGCGACTATGCAGGGGCGGAATGGCAGGAGCCGCCGGGCGGCTGGCGTGAGGAGCCTAAGGTCGACCTGAAATCCGACTGGACGGCGGCGCACTTGGAGGAGGGCGTCAGATCGGCGGCTGCCGCGGCACCCGTGCCGAAGGAAATGTGGAGTGATTCCGCACGTGCGCCGACGCTTCGCATCGCCTACTCCTCTGGCACTGGCTTCATCATTGAGGCCGAGGTGAAGGATTCGCGTCATGTTCAGCCCTACTCCCGCGAACGTCTGGTGGAGGGTGACTCGCTGACTTTCGCATTTGACGTCAACAAGACGGACGAGTGGCGGGCGAACGACATCTGGATGAACTTCAAGGGGCATAACTGTGTGGAGTATTCCGTTGCGCTCCGCGACGACGGAAAAAGCGAGGTGTTCCGGCGCAACTGCTGGATTCCGGACATGAAGAAGTTTGAGTCCGTCGGCGCCAACGTGCGAGCGAATGTGCGGCACGAGAAGGGCGTGACGAAATACTGGGTCTGGATTCCGTGGGCCAACCTCGGTTTGGGCGAGCGGTTGAATGCAGGTGCGAAGATTGGCTTTTCCGCCGCACTCTACTCGTCCGACGGCAACGGCGGGAAAGTGACGACGAACCGGCTCTTCGAGGGCATTGTCGATCCGCTTGATCCGATGCGCTATGGCGTTCTGGAACTGAAGTGAACCTCAAGGTGAAATGATCATGATGATTAGATTCTTTGCAATGTTTGTCATGGCGGCGTTTTGCGTCGCACATTCGGTATGGGCTTTTGAGGCTCGGCAGATTTTCCGTGAGGAACGCTTCACCCGCGGTGACGTCAACCTGCGTCCGCTTCAGCAGATAGATGCTGCGGCCTGGATATGGATGGACGGGGCAGGTTTCGATGGCGGGAACGCATTCCCGGTCGTACGCTTCCGGCGGACGTTTGTTTCGGACGGATCACCGCTCGTCTTTGATGTCTCGGCCGATCCTCGCTACGTTCTGCTGATAGACGGGCGCGTCATTTCGCGTGGACCGCACAAGGGCTTTGTCGGCCGCTGGTATTACCAGAGCTATTCGGTTGAGGGGCTGTCGGCGGGTGCGCACGAACTGGAGGCCGTCGTCTTCCATCTCGGAAGGAACGGCCCGCCATCGATCCTGACGAGCGGACACGGCGGCTTCGTCCTCAAGGCTGAAGGCGCGTACGACGCACAGCTTACGACGGGACGGGCGGACTGGCGGGCGGCGCGTGTGCCGTGCCAGTCGTATGGCGGCATGACCGATCCGGACACGATGACGGGAACTGAGAACATCGTGCAGGGCACGGGCTTTCTCGACTGGCGCGATCTCGCTTGGCAGCCGACGGTCATCGTGCGCGCTCCGATCACGGCGAACAGATACGGCGTCGGTTCAAAGGGATGGGCGCTTTTCCCGACCGAGCGGATGGACGAGATCGAGCGTCCGTGTCGGCCGGGGCGCGTTCGCGCCGCACAGCCGCTTTTCGACGAGACGAACGCCGTCTATGCGGCGGCAGATGCGGCGAGCGTCTGGACCGAGCGGTTCAATCGACTTCTTGCGTCCGGCGAACAGGTCGATATCCCAGCCCGCACGTCCGTCCGTTTCCTTTGGGATCTCGACGACTACTATTGCGCGTTCCCGGACCTTGGCACGTCCGGCGGCGCGGGCGCGCAGATTCGCTGGCGCTGGGCCGAGTCGCTCTACGCTCCGTTTGTCGATACCGGGAGACCCGGCGAACTTTACTTGTACAAGGGCAACCGCAACGAATTTATCGGCAAGCGCGTTTTGCGGGCGATGCACGACACGTTTCGTCCTGATGGACGCGCAGCAGCGTCATTCACGACGCCATGGTGGAAGTGCGGTCGCTGGATTGAGATTGCGATTCGCACGGGTGATGCGCCGTTGACGTTCACGCGGATGGGGCTTGTCGAGACGCGCTATCCGATTGCCGTGCGCTCTTCCTTCGCCTGCGATGATGCGTCCATCGACGGCATCTGCCGGATTGCGGTGCGCGGCATGGAGAACTGCGCACATGAGATGTTCATGGACTGTCCGTATTTCGAGCAGCAGATGTACCCCGGCGACACACGCGTGGAGATGCTGATTCTCAATACGCTTTCCGGGGATGACCGGCTTCTGCGCCACGGCATCGGCATCTTTGACGCCTCGCGGCGCGGCAATGGGTTCATCCGCATGAACTTTCCCTCTGCCCACGAGCAGGATTCGACGACCTACTCGCTGTGTTGGACGCTGATGCTCGGCGACTATGCGCGTTGGCACGGTGCGAACGAATTTCTGCGTCAGCGCATTCCGGGTCTGCGGCAGACGCTCTCGCAGATCGACACCTACCGCGCTGCGGACGGTCTTCTTGCCGATCTGCCGGGGTGGAGCTTCGTGGACTGGAGCGAGCCGTGGGGATGGTTCGGCGTCGCACCGGACGGCGAACGCGGCTGCTCGTCGGTCAACAATCTTCTTTACGTGTTTGCACTCCGTCAGGCCGCGTATGCTGAACGTGCGTGCGGCGATGCCGCGATGGGCGACTATTGGGAATCGAAGGCGGATGCCGTGGCGCAGGCGGTTGTCTCGGCGTTCTGGAACGATGAGCGCGGACTCGTCGCCGACACGCGCACGAAAGATCGATTCTCCGAACATGCGCAGTGTCTCGCGCTTCTCGCCGACGTCTTGCCGCCTGACCGTGCGGCTCGTGCGTTCGCGGGGCTGGTCGAGGCGACGGATCTGGCGCCGGCTACAGTCTACTTCTCGCATTATCTGTTCGAGACGTATTTCAAGTTTGGCCGTGCCGACCTTTTCTTCAAGCGGCTCGACCTTTGGCGCGGCTTCGTGCGGGATGGACTTCGGACGCCGCCGGAGGCGCCTGGTCTGCGTGCCCGCAGCGATTGCCATGCGTGGGGGGCGCATCCGCTCTACCATCTGCAGACGGGTGTCGCCGGGATTCGTCCTGATGCGGACGGATTTGCGCGTGTGCGTATCGCGCCGCAGCCGGGGCCGCTGAAATTCGTCCGTGCGACGATGCCGTCTCCGAAAGGCGATATTTCCGTCGACCTCAAGTTCGCGGACGGGGCGACTGTCGGCACAGTCACGTTGCCGGAGGGGTTGTCCGGCGATTTCGTCTGGAAGGGATCGAGTACGCCTATTCGGGCAGGTGTGAACGCCATTCGCATCCCTTGAGGCGTCAGCAGTTCTCATCCACCACCACATCGCCACCACCACACACACGGTGCGTTATTGCAACCTCCCGGCCGTGCGCCGGTGATTGCGGCACAATGCTGATGGCTGTCTCTTATGGTATAATGTCCCACCTATGGAGACATTTTACACTGTATTGGCGATAGTGGCGTGTGTGCTGCTGTTTTCGTTTGCCATTTTCATTCATGAGTTCGGTCATTTCCTTGCCGCCCGCTGGCGCGGACTGCGGGTTGACGCCTTTTCGATCGGGTTCGGTCCCGTGCTGTGGCGCAGGGAGTTTCGCGGCGTGGAGTGGCGGATAAGCGCCATCCCGTTTGGCGGCTATGTGGCGATTCCGGATGTGGATCCGGAAGGAACGGCAAAGGTGCAGGGCACGGACGGGGCGGACGGGAAGAAGCCTGTCGGCAAAGTTGCCACGCCAGTTGATTCCATAATCGTAGCAGTCGCCGGTCCGTTGGGAAACGTTGTCCTTGCGGTAGTCCTTGCGCTGCTCCTTGCCGTTGTTCCGGGAGCGAAGTTCGGTGAACTTCCTGCCTTGATCGGCGAAGTGCCGTCGGAGGGGCCTGCGCATGAGGCCGGCATGAAAGCGGGCGACAAGGTTCTTTCCGTCGGCGGTGTGCATGTCGACACCTGGACTGAGATGCAGACGGAGATTCAGATATCCGGCGGCAAGCCCACGTCATTTGTTGTTGAGCGCGACGGAGCGGAGACGCCTCTCACGATCGTTCCGAAGCGTCATGACGCAAGCGGAGCGTATTTCATCCTTGCGCTTTCCACCACGAATGGCGTTCGCTCTGCGGCATGGATGCCGTCTCGCAATCCGCTGAAACAGCTCCAGTGGGATACGATGAGCATCGTTCGCGTTCTGAAGGCCCTTGTCACCCCCAAGGAATCGAAGGCCGCCGCACAGGCTCTTGGCGGCCCTGTGATGATTGCGGAAGGGCTGTATCGTCAGGTCAGGAGCAACATATGGGACGCATTGGGCTTTCTGCGTTTCCTGTGCGTCAACCTTGCAATGCTGAACCTTTTGCCGATACCTGTCCTGGATGGCAGCATCGTAATGTTCTCGCTCTACGCGCTCATATTCAGGCGCAAGCCGAACGGAAAGTTTGTGGATGCACTCACCAAGGCGTTCATGTACCTGCTGATTGCGGCAATGCTTTTCCTCGTCTATCGCGATTCCGTGCGCTCATGGCGCATCCATCACGACAAGCCCGCAGCGGAGGAGGGTGGCAAATGAGAATGTTCTGCGAAAATCTTCCGGTCGCGCTCGTGTTCCTGACGATCGCCGGGTTCTCGTGGATATTTGGCGGCGCGAGCGCCCCGCACCTGCTTCCGGTGATGCCGTGGATATGGGCGTTCTCGTTCGAGACGCTTCTCTTCTTTCCTCAACGCCGGACCGGCGAGAGCTTTTCCGATGCGCGGCTTCGCGTGTGGAAATCGCTTGCGCATGATCCTGTGATGTACCTCTCGCTTTCGTTCCTGCTTGTCCTTGCGGTGCCGCTTTTCAACGTAGGGCTTTGCTCTGTGTGCGACTATCCGGACATACTTTCCGGCGCGAACCGTACGCCACCGATACCGTTCGCCCCGTTCTGCGTGAACGTAAAGGAGCATCTTGGCGTTATCGTGTGGTTCGTCCCCGCGCTTACCGCGATGCTCGCGGTGCGGCATTCGCTCTCCGGCAAGGGCAAGCGTGCTCTCATGCACACGCTCGTGTGGAACGGCGCAGCGCTTGCCTTGCTCGGCTTCATCCAGCAGGCCACCGACGCGAAAGCGCCGTTCTGGATTGACGTCTCCGACTCGGCGGTGTTTTTCTCTTCGTTCGGATATCCGAACATGGCGGGTGCGTTCTTTGTGGCGCTTTTCGCCGTTTCCGCCGGACTGTGGCTCGACAACGTGAGAAGGGATGTGATATCCGGGCAGGAGCGGCGCCGCAATGCCGAAGATCCTGGCGCCACCGGAGATTCCGTGCAGAGGCGGAACTATTTTCCTGCATGGATCAAGACGCACTACCTTCTGCTCCCGACGGCGATGTGCTTCTTTGCGTCGCTTGCGACGCTTTCCCGTGCGGCGATAATATTCGCCTTTGCGCTGCTTGCCTTCTGGTTCGTCTATCTCTGCCTGTCGCTGTTCACCACAAGAAAGAACATCACCCGCGTGAAGCTGCACCTCAGCATGATTCTCGGCATCGTGGTCACCGTCATTCTCGTGGCCGTATTTGCGCCGGATGACTTTACGAAGGAGGTGTCGTCCCTCTCCACCGTCACGGTGGCCGACCGCGTGACGGGCAAGGCCCAGTACCATACCCGCGTCGCGACGGAGATATTCAAGGACTACCCTCTGTTCGGTGTGGGAGGATGGGGCTACAAGCATTTCTGCCTTGAATACATGACGGATGAGGACAGACTTCAGCGCGTGGGCGGCGTAAACGTGCACAACGACTACCTGCAGTTCCTGTGCGAACACGGCGCAGTCGGGTTCGCCTTGCTTCTTGCAGTTGTTGTTGCGCTCGTCGTTCCGATGTTCAGGACATGGGGAAGGGAGATGCGCAAGGCGCATTTCACGAAGCGATCCGGGATGCCGCATCCCGCCGCGCTGTTCTGCGTGCCGGCGGCGGTCGTCGGGGTGTTTCTCGCTGTGGCGGCAAACATTGTGCACGCATTCGGAGACTGTGTGTTCCGCTCTCCGGCTGTTCTTTCGCAGTTCCTCGTGATGCTGGCGGCTGTGGACGGATTCATGTCAAGTGAGGGCAAACTGAAATGAGAGCGGATAGCGGCAGTTCTGTCGGGCGGCGCGACTTCCTGCGCGGCATGGTGAAGGCCAAGGCCACAGGGCCGATGTCGATGCGCAAGGATGCGCACGGCGACAGCATATCGCTGCTCGGATTCGGTATGATGCGGCTGCCCACTGTCGACGGCAGCCACGCCAATTCGTATCGCGGAGGATCCTCCGCCCCGATCGACAGGGACGAGGTCTTTGCGCAGGTCGATTACGCGCTTGACCACGGCGTCAACTATTTCGACACGTCTCCGGCCTACTGTCGCGGCGAATCCGAGGGCGTCACCGGGGATGCGCTGTCCCGTCATCCGCGTGAACGGTACAAGGTTGCCACGAAGCTCTCGAACTTTTCGCCGTCGCAGTATCCGATCGAAAAGTGCCGGGAGATGTACGACAAGTCGCGTCGGCTCCTTCGCGTGGACGCCATAGACTACTATCTGCTTCATGCTGTCGGCATGGGCGGTTTCGATGCATTCAGGCAGCGGTACGTGGACAACGGCGCAATAGAGTTCTGCCTCCGCGAACGCGATGCCGGCAGGATAAGGAACCTGGGGTTCTCGTTCCACGGCGACAAGCGCGCGTGGGAATGGCTGATGGAACGCCATGACAAGTACGGCTGGGATTTTGTGCAGATACAGCTCAACTACGTCGACTGGCGCCATGCCTACGAGATGAACGAGCGCAATCAGGACGGCATATACCTATACGGCGAATGCGCCAAGCGCAACATCCCGGTCGTCGTGATGGAGCCGCTGCTCGGCGGACGTCTGGCGCGGTTCAACTATTCGCTTGCGCAGAGGCTTGTGCCGATGGATCCCGAGGCGTCGCTCGCAAAGTGGGCGCTTCGCTTCGCCGGGCATTTCCCCAAGATAATGACGGTGCTTTCCGGAATGACGTACCGTGAGCATGTAGAGGAGAACTGCGCAATATTCTCTCCGCTCAAGCCGCTTTCGGAAAAGGAGCTTGTCGCGCTGGAGGAGGCTGCAACGGCGTTTCTCGCCGACAAGACGGTGCCGTGCAACGTGTGCAACTACTGCATGCCGTGTCCTTATGGCGTGGACATCCCCGGCATCTTTTCGCTGTACAACGATGCGCTGTCGCAGGAAAGCACGGACTGGAGCCGCTTCCTGCGCGACTACACGGAGAAGATACCGTATCTGCGTCAGGCGAACCATTGCACCGGATGCGGAGTGTGCGCAGCGCACTGTCCGCAGACGATTGACATCCCGGCGACGATGCGCCGCATCGATGAACTTACGGAATCGCTCAAGATGAAAGAGAGGGGTTCATGAAATTGCATCTCTCCGCTGCCACGGCTGGCCGCTGGTGCAAGATTGCCGTCGCGGCTCTGATGCTGGCGTCGGTCACGGCGGCGTTCTTCGGTGTGCGGGAATGTGCGCTTGCGGCGAAGGTGCAGTTTGTGCCCGCACTGCTTGCGCTCAGCCCCGTCGCCCTTGCCGTGCTTGCCGCGATCATTGCGTTTCGTGCGAGGCTCTACTGCGAAATCGTGTGTCCTCTCGGGATCGTGCAGGATCTTGCGCGATGGATCGCCCGCAAGAAAGTGCGGCGGGTGTGCACCCGTCTGCCGTCCACGCCGCGCCAGCTCGCCGTGAAGTGGACGGTCTTCGCGCTTGCCCTTGCGGCGGGACTTTGCGGCCTTTCGTTCGTGTGGCTCGACCCGTACGCTATTTTCGGGCGCGGCATATCGCTTGCCGGAGCGCTGTTCTTTGCTGTGGTCGCGCTCGCATTTGTCGGACATGGCCGCATATGGTGCAACTGGGTGTGTCCGGTCGGAACTCTGCTTCAACTCGCATCGCGCATTGCGATGTCAAAGAACAAGGTCGCCAAGTGCGACAACTGCAAGGAGTGCGGTAAATGCTTCAGGAAATGACACGGCGCGGTTTTCTCGCGGCCGGCGGCGTAGCGTCCGTAGCGGTTGCCGCAGACAAGTTGACTGATGGCGGCTTTGCGCCAGTTTCCCTGCCGGGCAGACCAAAGCGCGATAAGCCCGTCCTGCCGGCTGGGGCGAGAGGTGTGCGCGTGTTCCGCAGACGGTGCGTCGGATGCCAGCTGTGCGTGAAGGTGTGTCCGGAGAAGGTGCTTCGTCCGTCCATGGATTCTGGACGCTTCCTTCAGCCTGAGATGGGTTTTGAGAACGGCTACTGCCGTCCGTCATGCTCGCGATGCGGTGAGGTGTGTCCGGCCGGTGCGATCGTCTCAGTGAAGGAGGACGAGAAACTCCATACGCACGTCGGATTTGCGGTATGGCACAGGGACAGGTGCATTGCCGCAAAGGACGGAGTTCGGTGCACGGCGTGTGAGCGGCATTGTCCGGTAAAGGCCATAGCGCTTGTTGACGGTGTGCCGGTCGTCGATGCCGCCGTGTGCATCGGATGCGGCGCCTGCGAGAATCTGTGTCCGGCAAGACCGATGCCGGGCATGACGGTCGAGGGATGCGAGGTGCACCGCGTGGATAGGCCTGTGCCGGCGAAGAAGGTTGCGTACGAGCGTTCCTGTCCGGGCGCGTTCCGTATGCGCGAACAGGTCTGACGGCGCAGAACGTCTGCCGGGCGGTGCAGCGGGTGCTGCATTCCGGAATGTCGCTTGAACTGTGGACGGTGCAGTCATTTGATTGGGGGTTGCAGATGTCGGGAATCGAAGATGCGTTGAAGCACACAACTGATACGAAGGCCTGCGTAATCGGGCCTGGCGCTGCGGATGCCGCTGCGCATATGTTCAGACAGCTGTTCGACGGCAGCAAAAGCGCCTTGATTGTCGCCGATCCGCGAACGTGGAGAGTTGCCGGTGAATGCGTCAAGTCCCAGCTCTCGGTCGACGGCATTGACTGCGCAACATATCTGCTTGGTGCGGACGGCAGACCGTTCCACGCCGAATACAGATGGATAGATGAACTGCGTGAGGCGGCGTTGTCCGCCGGAGACCGTGTCCCGGTCGCAGTCGGATCTGGGACCGTCAATGACATCGTGAAGCGCACAAGCGAGGAGCTTGGTCGGCGGTACATGGTTGTGGGAACGGCGGCGTCGATGGACGGCTACACGAGTTTTGGAGCCGCAATCACCAAGGACGGCATGAAGCAGACGCTATCCTGCAAGGCGCCGCTCGGCTGCATAGTGGATTCGCAGATTGCCGCAGATGCGCCGGGTGAAATGACGGCGTCGGGCTATGCCGATCTGCTTGCGAAGGTCCCGGCCGGCGCTGACTGGATGCTTGCGGACGCAGTCGGATCGGAACGGATTCATCCCGAAGCATGGAAGTTTGTGCAGGGGGCGTTGCGCGATTCCCTTTCCAATCCGGGCGGATGCGCAGGCAGGGATGAACGTGAGGTGCGCAAGCTCTGTGAAGGGCTGGTCATGAGCGGATTTGCGATGCAGGCGATGGGGTCGTCGCGTCCGGCCAGCGGAACTGAGCATCAGGTGTCGCATTACTGGGACATGGAAGACCTGTGTTTCGACGGCAAGCCGGTGTCGCATGGCTTCAAGGTCGGAATCGGAACTCTGATTTCGACAAAGACCTTGGAGTTCCTTCTGCGTCAGGACATCGCTTCGCTTGATGTCGATGCGGTGGTGGCGAAATGGCCGCAATCCTTCGACGACGTCAAACGTACGTTCCCGGCGGTCTTTGGGAGCCGGCCTGATCACATAAAGCGGGCGGAGATGGAGTATGCAAGGAAGTTTCCGTCGCGTGATGGACTTCGTGCGGAGCTTGTTGCATTGAAGTCGGCGTGGCCGTCGCTTTCGAAGCGCATCGCCGCCCAGCTTATGCCGTTCGATGAAGTGCGCGAGAATCTGAAGACCGTCGGTGCGCCGTACGAGCCTGAGATGATCGGCGTATCGAGACGGCGTTTCCTCGAAACGTATCTCGGCGTCCCCTACATGAGATCAAGGTATTTTGGCCTTGACCTTGTGGAGCGTCTCGGACAGAAGGATGCCTTGATGGAAGAGCTGTTCGGCAATGCCGGTGTATGGTCTGTGTAAGGCGCGCTTAAACCTTCGGCAGACATATCCGCCAAAGTGCGGGCATAGTGCGCGACTTGACTTTCTGCAAATGGGGTGGAGACGGGTACGCCATCCTGTTTCGCGGGTGTTTGCTATAGCGGCGAACTTTGCGCCGAACGGAGAGGTGGGCGACCAGCATCTTGATTTTCCCGATACAGTCGTCTACAGACCCGAAGGCGCTGCAGCTCATGAATCAGGCGTTGCTTGCGCCGTTCGCAAAGGCGTTCACCGCCCTGCCGCGCAAGAAGTTTGCGGATGTTCCCGAATGTTCCACGGTGGACGTGAAGGTGCGCCGCTACGCCGAGGGTGGATGGGTATGGACATATGTCGTCAATGCGGGTGGTGAAGCGGCAAAGGTGACGCTACCGGCGACTGGTTCGCCTGCGGTTGACCTTGCGACCGGCGAGACGGCGGCAGAATGGCGTACGGATGGCATGGCGTTGACGCTTCAGCCGTACGAGTTCCGTGCCTTTGCTGCACGAAAACGATGAAAAGACCTTTTTTTCTGGCTATAAAAGCGGAAGATGCTGCGGAGTTCCGAGATATTAGGCGGAATTCCGCAGATAGTGCATCTCGATAGGGAAGAGTATGGTATAATGCGCGAAATATGCGTTATCTGGTCATAGTCATCGGTGCCGTGCTCGTGAACAACTTTGTTCTGAGCCGCTTTCTTGGGTGCTGTCCTTTTCTTGGCGTTTCGAAGAAGACTGAGACCGCAGTCGGGATGTCAGGCGCGGTCATTTTCGTGATGACGATCGCCGCCGCCGTGACGTGGCTGCTCGATCACTGTCTGCTGCAGCCGCTTGGCCTTGGTTACATCCACACGCTCGTGTTCATCCTTGTGATAGCCGCGCTTGTGCAGTTCATAGACATCGCGATGAAGCGGTTTCTGCCGTCGCTGCATTCCGCTCTCGGCATTTTCCTGCCGCTTATAACAACGAACTGCGCGGTGCTTGGCGTCGCGGAGCTTAACCAGAAGAACGGCACTCCGTTCCTTGAGAGTGTGCTCTTCTCGTTCTCCGCCGCACTCGGATTTGGCGTTGCGCTGCTGATATTCTCCGGAATTCGCGAGAAGCTTGCCCACGCTGATCCCCCGCGATGCTTCAGGGGGGTGGCGCTTGCACTTGTCACGGCCGGACTCCTGAGCCTCGCGTTCATGGGCTTCAGCGGGCTTGTGAAGCTGCCGTATTGATGCCGTTTTCGCAAAAGCGTGTGCGAACAGTGAGAGGAGGGGTTTGATGGTTGTTGCAATCTGTGTTGCGGTTGGTGTCGTTGCGGTGGTGGGTGCGGTGTCCGCTCTTGCGCTTGCGCTGGCCGACAGGTATCTTTCCGTGCGGGAAGACCCGCGCATCGG
>CAYTWE010000038.1:0-21956 GCA_964440985.1 uncultured Lentisphaeraceae bacterium
GGGTAGGGCGGGGCGTCGCGCCCCGCCGTTGACGTACACGACAGGGATCTCACGCCCTGCTTCGGAATTCCTGACAACCCCCGCACACAACAAAAAAAAACTCGGAGAGTGTTCTCCAAGTTTTGTAAATGAATGGTGGGTGATACTGGACTCGAACCAGTGACCCCTACCGTGTGAAGGTAGTGCTCTAACCAACTGAGCTAATCACCCAAATGGAGGTGGGAAGCGGAGTTGAACCGCTGTAGACGGATTTGCAGTCCGTAACCTAACCGCTCGGCCATCCCACCTTCAAGGCACACGCAAAAGCGTATTACCTTATTTCTTCTTGGCCGCAAGAAGCTTCGCATTGACACGCTTGTTGCGTGCGATGCGCCGCGCTCTCTTGGCTCGTGTTCTAAGCTGTTGTCCCATAGGCCGTGTAATATATCAAATCACGGTTTCGGATGCAAGCGCAAAATCACTGATTTGCGTTTTTTTTTTCGCTGCGCCATCCTGCACCCTTCCGGTTCTGCGCAACCGACGCAAACTCACAGTGCACCAAAAAGAAATTGACGCTCTCAAGCGGACTGAAAATCGCCCAAACGGTAATTTACGGTGAGATGATTGACGGATAGACTTTGGCGGACATTAAATCGTCTACCGCGAGTCGGCAGAGTGACCGCAGTCATGTCCGTCTTGCCATGCATGTGGCCGGCTCTACACCAATTCCACCTGCTGCAGCCAGGACAAGCCCGTAGTTCGTGATGGGTATTCCGGCCTCAACCGCCACTGAGATTCTTCGTTGCATCTCGCGTCTTGTCAACATACATCCGCCGCAGTGCACAACCAGTTTGGGGCGGCAGACGTCAAACGGGAACGTTCCGCCGGAACTGAAAACGAAATCCAGTCTCCTGCCGGTAAGCTTTGCAATCGCCTGAGGAATCTTGACCGTGCCGATATCACCGCACTGGCGATGGTGCGTACATCCCTCGGATATCAGCACAACATCGCCGTCCGACAGCCCCGTCAAAGCGGTCAAGCCTCGGCAGTATACATCAAGGTCGCCCTTTGCGCGGGCAAACAGAATCGAAAACGAGGTAAGAGGAATGTCCTTGGGCAACGCCGCATCAACTGCCTTGAATACCTGGGAATCAGTGATTGCAAACTTTGGCTTGGGCGACATCGGGGACGCGAACATCTTCAAAAGCGCATCGGGCTGACAGACCTGCACAATGCCGCCCGCATCAAGAATCTCCCGTATGACCTGCTGCTGCGGAAGTATGAGTCGCCCTCTTGGCGCACTTCCATCCTGGGGGCAGACAAGAAGCACTGAATCGCCACAATGCACGAGATCCCCGACAAGGGGCTTCGTCGTCTCCTGGACATTGGTAGACGCAACCTGCCGCCTCAAATCTTCAACGTCATCGCCGCGACGGTATTCCAGAACGACCACACAACGTCTGCGACACTCATCCATGAAATGCGAAAACTCAGGATCGGTCAGACGTCCCGTGGCACGCGGCTGCGACGACACCCAGATTGCCACATCGGTTGAAGCAAGCACTGAATACGCTTTTTGGACGCGCATCGCACCAAGTTCACCAACATCATCGAGACCGGCAGTATCTGTAATTAGACACGGGCCAAGCGGTTTTATCTCCATCGCCTTCGAGACCGGATCAGTCGTCGTTCCGGCGACATCGCTGACAATGGCGACATCCTGACCGGCAAAGGCGTTGACAAGCGTCGACTTGCCAGCATTCCTCAATCCAAAGAACGCTACATGAATCCGGTTCGCCTTTGGCGTCTCATTCAGTTCCGCCATATGCCCACCCTTTTGGCGATGAAGAGAACCAAGCTACATAAATGGTGGGCGCGGAGGGACTTGAACCCTCACTCCTTGCGGAACTGGAACCTAAATCCAGCGTGTCTGCCATTTCACCACGCGCCCTAAAACGACAAGCCGACGGATCCGTACAGTGGATTCGCCGGCTTGAGTAAAGAAAGAGGAAAACCCTCTTACTTCGCTTCCTCCGCCGCAGCCTCGGCTACGGGAGCATCATCCTTGATCTCCTCGACGCAGACCCACTGCAGAAGCACCATCTTCGCCGCATCACCCTTGCGGGTGAACAGCTTGAGGATGCGGGTATATCCGCCGTTGCGGCCTTCGAGAGCCGGAACGATCTTGTCAAAGAGCTTCTTGACGGCCTTCGGCTGGGTGAGACGTGCGGCAGCAAGCCTGCGAGCGGCCAAATCCCCCTTGCGGGCGATTGTGACGAGCTTTTCGGCAAGCTTCCGCGCTTCCTTTGCCTTAGGCAGCGTTGTTCTGATTGTCTCTGCGAGGATGAGGTTGGTGACCATGTTCCTCATCATGAGGTCACGGTGCGCTGTCGAGCGCCCAAACTTCTTTGCAACTCTCTGGTGACGCATTGTAGGTGTCTCCTGAAATTATTTCTTCGATTCAAGCAAATCGGCGTCGAACTTGTATCCGAGGCAAAGCCCAAGCTCTTTCAGCTTATCCTTGATCTCGGTGAGCGACTTCTTGCCGAAGTTGCGGTATTTGAGCATATCCGCCTCGGTCTTCGAGACGAGTTCGCCCACTGTCGCGATGCTCGCGTTGTTGAGGCAGTTCGCAGCGCGTACGGAAAGTTCAATCTCGTTGACGGACATATTGAGGAGCTTGCGAAGGCGCTCGCGCTCGTTCGCTCCCTTGTCTGCCTCGTCATCGAACTCAAGAATCTCTTCCTGCGCGTAGTCCACAAACACGTCAAGGTGGCGGCGAAGCACCGCAGCTGCGGTCTTGAGCGCATCGTCAGGCGTCACGCGACCATCCGTCCAGATGTCGAGGATGAGCTTCTCGTAGTCGGTGCGCTGTCCAACGCGGGTGTTCTCCACGAGGAAGTTGGCACGGGTGACAGGTGAGAAGATGGAATCTATCGCGATGCGCCCAATCTCCTGATCAGGCAGCTTGTTCGCCTCTGCAAGGCAGAAGCCACGACCGATCTTGAGTTCGCACTCAAGCTCAATGCTTCCGCCCGGCGCAAGGGTGCATATCTCCTGACGCGGATTGAGAACCTCGATGGAATTGCTTTCCGCGAAATCTCCGGCGTAGACCGTGCACGACCCCTTGTCAGCCTTCTTCTTGAGGGAAATGGGCTGCAGATCGCGGGTAAACGACTTCAGCAGAACGCGCTTGAGGTTGAGGATGATGTCTGTGACATCCTCCACGCACCCCGGAATTGTACCAAACTCGTGATGGACGCCGGCAATCTTCACGCTCGAAATCGCACATCCCTCAATCGAGGACAGCAGAACCCGGCGGAGAGAGTTTCCGATGGTGCGTCCATAGCCAATTTCAAACGGCTCAGCTGTAAAGTGAGCGTACGTGCCAGTGGCTGTACTCTCATCCTTGACAATACTGTGCGGCATTTCAAAGCGGCTCAAACGGATCGGCATGAAAAACCTCCTTTGAGAAAGTTGAAAAAACTGTGACCCGAACTATCAGCGGCTGAAGAGTTCGACGATAAGCTGCATTTCAGCGTTTTCAGGGATCTCTTCACGCGTAGGAACGCTCTGGAGCGTACCCTGCATCTTAGCTTCGTCCCAAACGAGCCAACCGACCACAGGAGACTTGTGCCCCTTCAGCGACTCAACGACGGAAACCATGTTGCGATCCTTCTCGCGCACGGACACGATGTCGCCAGGACGGACTATCGCGCTCGGAATGTTGCAGACCTCACCGTTGACGGTGACATGGCGGTGGGAGACGAGCTGGCGGGCGCCGGCACGCGTCGGCGCAAGGCCGAGACGATAGGCGACATTGTCGAGACGGCACTCGCACATGGCGAGCATGATGTCACCCGTAATGCCCTGCTTGGCCTTCGCACGCTCGAAGAACAGACGGAACTGCTTCTCGCGCATACCGTAGATTGCTTTGACCTTCTGCTTTTCGCGAAGCTGCACGCCATATTCGGACATTTTCTTGCGGCGCTTGTTGGCACCATGCTGTCCAGGCGGATTCGGACGACGCTCAAGAACCTTGTCCGGGCCGAAAATCGGCTCACCGAAACGACGGGAAATCTTGGTCCTCGGACCTGTATAGCGACCCATGTTACACTCTCCTCCGTTTGCGGGGACGGCACCCGTTGTGCGCGAGCGGCGTCGTATCGGTAATCATCGTTACGCGGATGCCAGCAGCCTGAATTGCGCGGACTGCCGACTCACGGCCCTGTCCTGCGCCCTGCATACGCACCTCGCACTCGTGCATTCCCTTGGCAACAGCCGTACGGGCGGCATCCTGCGCCACCATCGTCGCGGCAAAAGCCGTGGACTTGCGGGAACCCTTGAATCCAGCCTTGCCGGCCGAACTCCAGGCGATGACCCCACCGCGGGCATCCGCAATGGACACCTGCGTGTTGTTGAATGTGCTGCGGATGAACGCGATACCAGCAGGTATCGACTTTCCGGCACGTACCTTCTTCGTTGGCGCTCCGGCGCCTGCGGCCGCCCCGTCGGCGGCTTCAGAGGCAGCAATCGGCGCCGCTGCGGCGGCGACTTCGGGCTGCTTGAGAGTTTCTTCGCTCATTGCTTTCCTGTTGTTTCAAAAAAAGCGTTTACTTCTTGGGCGACGCACCGCGAATCGCGGCGGACGAGGCCTTGCGGTTGCCCTTGCGCGTCTTGGCGTTCGTCTTCGTGCGCTGCCCACGCACCGGCAATCCCCTCTTGTGGCGGAGACCGCGATACGATCCGATCTGGATCAGACGACGGATGTTCTGGGACACTTCACGGCGGAGATCGCCCTCCACGCGATAGTGATCCTGAATGTACGTCGTGATGGCATGGATCTCATCCTGTGTGAGATCCTCGGCCTTCTTTGAAGGCTCGATCTTGCAAGCGGCGAGTACATCGTCCGCACGCTTCGGTCCAATACCGTGGATATAACGGAGCGCAAAGCGGCTGTGCTTCTTGCCCGGAATGTCCACACCCATGAGTCTCGGCATGTGATTGTTTCCTTTGGTTGGTTAACCCTGGCGCTGTTTGTGCCGCGGATTGGTACAAATGACACGCACCACGCCTTTGCGGCGAACGATGCGGCAATTCTCGCATATGCGACGAACTGAGCTGCGAACTTTCATGATGAGTCTCTTCTTTTCTTCCTGTGTCAAAAAGAGCGTGTATTAAACCATATTTGAGGGGAAAAAGCAAGGGGGTGTTTCAATATTTTCTGAAATCTCGTTTTCCCATGCCGCAACCGCCCAATCTCCCCGTCTAAATCCTCTCGCCGTCAGAAGTCGGAGGCGTCGCAAACTATGTTCTCCATGATGTATTCGCGCCTTTCCGGCGTGTTGCCGCCCATGTAGAACTTGATCGTCTTGTCAGCTTCGGAGTCGTCTGCGCAGGTGACAGGCGTAAGCCGCATTTCCGGACCGATGAAGTCCTTGAACTCCTTTGCATTGAGTTCGCCGAGCCCCTTGAACCTCGTTATCTCACAGTTCTTACCACAGGCCTTGATGGCCTTCTCGCGCTCCTCGTCCGAGAAGCAGTAGTACTGTTCGCCGTTTTTCGCCTTAGGATTCCGCACACGGAACAGCGGTGTCTCGAGGATGAACACGCGCTTGTCGGCTATCAGCTGCCTGTAGAAGCGCATGAAGAACGTCGTGAGAAGCATACGGATGTGAAGTCCGTCGACATCGGCATCCGTCGCGAAGATGATCTTCCCGTACCTGAGATGCTCAAGCGAATCCTCTATGTCAAGCGTCTTGATCAGGTTGAAGAACTCTTCGTTCTTGTACAGCACATCCTTGTTCAGCCCGCAGGTGTTGAGGCACTTGCCCCTCAGGAAGAACACGGCCTGGTTCATCGCGTCTCGCGCATTGCCGAGCGTACCGCCGGCGGACTTTCCTTCCGTGAGGAAGATCATCGTGTCCTCGCCGTATCCCTTCTTCCCGGCCTTCTCCTTGCGTTCGAGGTGCAGATGGTTTTTGCAGTCCTTGAGCTGCGGCACCCTTACGCTCACCGCCTGACCACGCTCACGCGCCTGCTTCTTTATCGTGTTGAGCTGGCTGCGGAGCTTTGAGGTGTCGTCAACCTTCTTGATCAGCTTCTCCGCTTCGGACGGGAACTTGTGGAAAAGCGTCTCCACTTCGCGCTTGATGTTCGCCACGAGATCCGCCCGTATCTCCGGTGAGCCGAGCTTCGTCTTCGCCTGCCCCTCGAACGTCGGCTCCTGCATCCGTATCGAAATGGCGCCGATTATGCCCTCCCGGACGTCATCGCCGTCAAACTTCTTCTTCGAGTATTCGTTCAGGGCCTTCGTCAGACCCTCCTTGAACGCCGTGAGGTGCGTACCGCCCTCCGTGGTGTGCTGCCCATTGACGAACGAATAGTACTCCTCGGAGAACCTGTTCGTGTGGGTGAAGACGAATTCAAGCGTCTTCGACCGGAAATGGAACGGCGTATACAGCTTCTCGAATTGAGCCTCGTCCGCTATCAGGTCGTTCAACCCCTCGTCCGAACATATGCGCTCTCCGTTCAGCGCAATCGTCAGCCCGGCGTTCAGGTACGCATACATTTTGAGCCTGCGCATCACATGCTCTTCGCGAAACCTGAAATTCTTGAATATCGTCGCATCCGGAAGGAAACTCACAAAGGTTCCGTTGCGCTCTCCGTCCCCCTTGAGCTTGCCGCGCCGCTTGGACTTGAGGACGCCCTTTGCGAACGTCGCCTCCGAAAATTCGCCGTCACGCACCGACCTTACGTGAAACTCGTCGGAAAGCGCATTCACCGCCTTGGTGCCCACGCCGTTCATGCCGACGGAGAACTGGAACGACTCGGTGTCGAACTTGCCGCCCGTGTTCAGTTCCGAGACGCAATCCACAACCTTGCCGAGCGGTATGCCGCGCCCGTAGTCGCGTATCGAACACCTTCCGGAGTTCCAGTCAAGCGATATCTCTATGCGCTTGCCGTTGCCCATGATGAACTCGTCTACGGAGTTGTCGATGACCTCCTTCATCAGAACATAGATGCCGTCGTCGTAGTCAGATCCGTTTCCCGCCCGGCCGATGTACATTCCGATGCGGCGGCGGATGTGCTCCATCGCGTCGAGATGCTTGATGTTGTCGTCGTTGTAGTTCGCCATTTCCTGCCTTACCTGCTCCGTCTCATATGTAAATTCGCCTATCTTCGCGTCAGCACGTTCCACTACGCCTTTTCGCTCCCGCCATCACGCTTGACAGCCCTGAGCACCGTGTAGCCGCGCCGTTTAACAGACTGGATGTCGCAAAAGCGCCTCTCACAGGCCTCACGTATCATGTCCGGTGTTTTCGCGACCATCCAGCACACGCCTCCCGGCGCAAGCGCCCCATGCGCAATCTCCGCGAAGTGATCCGCTATGCGTCCGTCGCCGTAGTACGGCGGATTGGCAAGTGCAACAGAAAATCCGCCGATGCCGGGATGATCCGGCGGCAGCCCCTCGTCAGACAGCACACATTCGGCGTCAAATCCAAGTGCCGATGCATTCCGCTTCGCCGCCTCGATCGCCCGCGTATGGGAATCCACAAGCGTAAGCGGCACGGATGCCGCACCGCTGCGGCGCACGGCATCGGCGACGAGCAGACCAACGAGCCCGCAGCCACAGCCAATGTCGAGGATTCCGGACGTTCCTGCGACGGAAGCCGCCTCCGCCAGCTCCCTCGACGCAACCTCTGCCAAGGCAAGGCCGCCCTCATCCGCCCTCCGATGGCAGAAGCATCCCGGAAGCGACGTCATCCTCAATCTCGGCCCGCCAGGGACTGAGGCCTCAAACTCGGCCTCAAACGAGCGGACGCGCTTCAGTTCGCCCTTCTTTGTGCATACGCACTTCACGGGCGCACGGCGCGACGTACGCGACGCGACAACCTTCCCGAACAGCTTTCTGAGCGTTTCAGGCTCTACGCCCTCAGCGACAAGCGTCGCACCGTCCGCAAGATGACGGTGGATGTCCTGAAGCGTATCCAACTCAAGTTCGGCGCTTACGAGCTTTGTCGTTGCGCAATAGAATGCGTGAGTGTACGATGCATCCGCGGGAAGTCGGGCGGAACACAGCACCAGCACATTGGACTTGCCCCCGACATCCTCGCGGATCTTCCGCGCCTGATATGCGTCGTAGGCGTGAACCGTCACTCGGTCGCCATGGTGGGCACGGGCGTATTCAAGCGGAAACCTGCCGCTTCTGCACCCCGAAAAAAGAACCTCAAACATCCCTGTCAGGCGTCCGGCCAGAGTTCGTGCGCCATCTCGCGCAGCTTGTACTTCTGAATCTTCTGCGAAGCCGTCATCGGGAAGATGTCGAGGAAGTGGACGTACTTCGGTATCTTGAACCAGGATATCTTGTCCTTGCAGAACACCTGCACGTCATGCTCGGAGAGCGTGACGCCGTCCGACGGGATTATGAATGCAGCAGGCTGCTCGCCATATTTCTTGGAAGGACATCCCACAACGGCGACGTCCTTCACGCCCGGCATTGTGCCGAGGAAATCCTCCACCTCCTTCGGCGAGATGTTCTCGCCGCCGCGTATTATGAGGTCTTTAAGGCGTCCGGTGATGTAGTAGTATCCGTCCTTGTCCATGCGGCCGATGTCGCCGGAATGCAGCCAGCCGTTCGCGTCTATGCACTTCGCCGTCTGCTCTGGCATGTTGTAGTAGCCCTTCATGTTGTTGAACCCGCGGCAGCATATCTCGCCGTCGGTGTCGAGCGGCGCAAGATCACCAGTCTCAGGATCGATGATAGCAACCTCGATGCCGGGCAGAGCCTGCCCGATCGTCTGGCACTTGCGCTCGATGGACTTCTCGAAATAGCGCGTCATGGTCATTACGGGGCCACTCTCGGTCAGCCCGTACGGGTTCGTGATCTCCTTCATGAACATCCTGTCCTGCGCCTGCTGCATCCTGTGCACCGGACACGCAGACCCTGACATTATGCCGGTGCGGAGCGAACGGAAGTCAAACCGCGAGAAGAGCGGATGGTCGAGCATTGCGATGTACATCGTAGGCACGCCGTACGTGGCCGTGCAGCGTTCGCGCTCGATTGACGTCATGACCTGCACCGGATCGAACTTCTCGAGGAACACCATCGTCGCACCATGGTTCACGCAGCTCATCACGCCGAGCACGCATCCGAAGCAGTGGAAGAGCGGCACGGGGATGCATACGCGGTCGCGGCACGAGAGGTTCTGGCAGGCGCCGATCCAGAAGCCGTCGTTCGCGATGTTGCGGTGCGTCAGCTGCACACCCTTCGGGAATCCGGTGGTTCCGCTCGTGTACTGCATGTTCACGACGTCGTTCACGTCGCATTCCGCCTGACGCTTGAGGTAGTCCTCCATCGACGTCTCGCAGGCAAGGCTCTTAACCTCGTTCAGCGAATACATTCCGCGGTGCTTTTCGCCGCCAAGGAAGAACACGCGGCGGAGATGCGGATATTTGGCGCACTTCAGCTCTCCACGCGGCTGCTCCTTCAACTCCGGAACAAGCTCGTTGATGACCTGCACATAGTCGCAGTCGCGGTAGCCGTTGATGATGAAGAGGTTTTCGGCGTCGGACTGCTTCAGGGCGAAATCCATCTCGTGCTGCTTGTAGTTCGTGTTGAGCGGCAGGAGGATTGCGCCGATCTTCGCGGCGGCGAACATGAGCACGACCCAGTGCGGCACGTTTGTCGCCCACAGCGCGATCTTCTCTCCGTGCCTCACGCCAAGAGCCATCAGGCCTCTCGCCACAAGATCCACCTCCTCGCCGAACTCAAACCACGTGAGACGGAAATCGCGGTCTGCGTAGACGACGGCGTCATTCTCGCCGCAGCGCGCAATCGTCTGGTCAAGAAGCTGCCCAAGCGTATATTCACGCGTGATCGGCAGATTGTGCCACGGCACACCTGTGGATACGCTTTGCGTGAACGGCGCCCGTGATGGCGCAGTTCCGAACGGATCGGTCAGCTTGAACTCAGACATTTCAGTACCCTTTCTTCCGGCAATTGATTGCGAATGGCGGTAAATGGGCGTGTATTATACTAAATCCGCCGCCGCACCGCAAAACCGTCAAAGGGCATCCATTCCATTTTATGAACTGGCACCGCCCCATATCCGTCCATTCAAATGTCTATCGCTGCGCTGACACGCCCAGCGACACATCGTCGATGGTCATGGAATCCTCCGGCTGCCAGCCCCAAGTCTTGCCCTTCCAGTCCACGGGGACGGTGCGGCGATGCCACAGCTCGATGTCGTTCATCTCGCCGGGCTTCACCAGCGCCGTCACGTTAATCACCTCACGGTTCGCGAACGGCTCCAATCCGCCGCCGCCCTTGTTGCGCCCCTGCCCGTTGATAACCACCGAGCTTACGGTGTTCTCCGGCGTGACGATGCGGAAGAAGATGTCGCGCCCTGCCCAGCTCTTCGGCACGAACACCTTGCGCCGCAGATAGCGCCCGAAATTGCGACCGGGGATCCCGCCCGGACGGACAGCGTGGAAATCCTTCATCACCACTTCCCAGTCGCCGTTAAGGGAGACCGTCTCCTCGAACTGCCGCTCCTCGTACATCCACACGACGTCGCAGATGCCCGCCGTGAAGATCCTGCCGCCAGTCATGCGGATCTCCAGCGTATTCTCGCCGCCGTATTTCAGCAGCGCCGACACGTCCGTCGCCTGGTCGCCGCAAAGTTCGCGGTGCACCTTCGCCTGGTCGAAGCTCCTGAACATCTTTCCGTTCATGTAGAGGTCAGCCTTGTCGTAGAGCGTCTTCACGCCGTACGCCACAACGTGCGTCCGCCCCTTGGCTGAGGCAGGCAGGCGGAAGCGGGCGCGATAGATCGCTTCGCCCCTGTAGTCCTTCAATTCAGGGAACTGAACCTTCCATGTGCGGTTGCGCGCCTGACGCCATGTCTTGCCGCCATCGACCGAGAACTCCCACGCGTCGAACACGCGAAGCCCGGAATCCGCCATCGGCCTGAACTTCGGGAAGTCAAGGGCGGGGCCGGCCTTCCAGTACTTGACCTTCTCGCCCCACCACGTGCGCAGCGCAAGCGTCGGCGGAATGTCCTTCGCCGCCGCGAAGATGCGCGTCTTGAACGGGCCGATCTCGCATTCCGGAATGCGGACGAACCCGTCCGCATCGTACGTCCATCCGGACACGTCCTCGCCCGTGAACGCATCATACACACGCACCGGCTTAGCGTCAGTCTTGAAAGCGAAGGATGTCCTGACGGCGTACGGCGTCTGGTTCGTGAAGTTGAGCGCCGTGTTGAACGCGATCAGCCAATCCTCAAGCCCGTCCTTGCTCGTAGCCTTGCGCGTCCACACCTGGAACGCCGAAGCGTCCGTGACGCGCTTCATGCCAAGCTGCGCGAAAAGTTCGTCCGTCAGGACGTTGTACGTCGACGGCGTCCACTTGCCGCGTATGTCGGCCGCTTCGCGCCAAAAGCCGCTTGCCAAGGTGATGACCTTGCCCTTGCCGACGCGGCGTACGCCGGCGGCGACGGATCCGTTGCTGTAGGTGGCCAGTGTCTCCGCGTCGGCCAGCGTCTTTTCGAGCGCACGGTTGTAGCGCCAGTTGGCTGCCGTGTGACGGCCGTAGCCGTTGACGTTGAACGTTTTGCCGGACCACTTCGGGAACTCGCTGTTGCCGGCCGCGAACGTCAGCGTCTGCACTCCGCCCGGCAGATCGCGTGTGCGGAATCCTGAAAGCCGCGCAAACGGATGCGCATCGCGCTTGAACAGCGTGTGGCGGCCCGTCTCGGTGAACGCGACAAATACGCCGCCGTCACGCACGTACCGATCGATGTCGTCGACGATCTCGTCAGTCATCACGTCCGCGCCGCAGTCAAGCAGGATAGGATAGCGCTCCACAGTGACGATTCCCTGCGCAAGCGCCTTCTCGCTCGTCATTGTCGCATCGTGATGGACGGACTGCATTTCGCCTCGCGAAACGTTCCACATGTACGGAGTTCCCGTCTGCATGAGCGCCGAGAGCGTCGAGAGGAAAAGCCCGGTCTTGGGCTCGTCGATCAGGTACTTTCCGACAAGGCGCGTGACCGGCATCCGCGCCGTCATGCCGCCCGTCTCCTGCTCGAACTTCATGTACTGTTCAATGTCCATGAAGACGGCGGTGGATGATGCGCCGGTGTAGAAGATCGTCCCGAAGTTGCGGTCAAAGCGGTCTTCCGCCGCAACGTCCCTGCTCGGCTCGCCAATGAAGTAGAAGCCGTACTGCCGCCCCATATCCGGCAGATGCGGCCAGTAGAAGCCGTCCGTGGACGTGGACTGCATCGCGAACCCCTGCTCCGCCCAGAGCGGCGCCAGATCGGAGAGAATTGGCATGTCCGCGCCGGAGATGGAGATCGGACGGTTGCGGTCGATTGCGCGTCCCGCAAGGAAGACGCGCCTGTTGCGCTCGACGATCTTGTCGTTCTGGAACTTTATGTTGTCGTAGTAGCGGGCATTGACACGCGGATCTGAATACGGAAAGTTCTGTCCCGCATTTGGCGACAGGGAAACCGGACCGGCGAATCTGCCGCCGCACCGTCCACCTGGCATCTCGACTACAAGTTCGTCCTTGCCGTCGTTGCGGAACGCACCCGCCTCAATCGGCGCGTCTATCATGCCAAGCACGCTGCCGCAGGTCGAGATGGATTTCCGCCCGTTCGCCCAGACGTGCGCCTGGCCGTTGTCGCCAAGGTAGATGACCGTTCGAAAGTGCAGAGGCCTGTCCTTGTTCTTCGCCAACCACTCGCATTTCGGCAGACGAAGCCTGTACCAGCACCGTCCGGACTCCACGTAGTTGCACCGGTGGGAGGGCGGCATCTGCACGGTGAGCCACCGCGTATCGGACGGCGGCGGAGTCCCGAGCGTGACGTCCGAGTTTTCCACCCAGCCCTTCGCGCCAAACCAGGTGCGCTTCTCCGGAGCCTTCGCCCACTCCCAGTCGAAGCCGAAGAGATCCCACCGTTCGCGATCCCAATCGCCGCCGATCAGATCCACAAGCTGCATGGACGGCACATCCGCCCATGTCCGATACGCATCAGGATTACCGGTCCACCGCACCGAAAGCTCCTTGAGCGTAAAGCGCCGCATGAGCCAGTCCTTCTGCGCAAGCAACCCTTCCTCCGAAGCATCCCACAGAATGCCGTCCATGCCCTTCCCGAGCTGGTCGCCAATCGGCTTTCCGCAGTAGAACTGCCATCCGCCAAGGCCGGGATGGTTGACGTAGCGCGAAATCGTTTCGCGTTCGAACTGAAGGACGGGCGACGCCGCATCCGGAAAGCCGGGGCCGTCATTGTCGAACGCCATTCCCTCCACACCCTGAATCCACTCCGTGACAAGCGTGTGAGTCTGCGTCCTGGCGCACTTCTCAGGATGATCGTTGTATACCCAAAGAGGCATCGTGCCGGCGAACGTCGGCGACAGCGTAAGCATGCTTCCGGCCTTCGCCGCCTCGTCCACACCGAAATCCCACGGTTCGTATGAGAAGACACCCGGCCCTTTCGTCTCGTTGAAGCCGATTCCGTGCGACAGCAGACCACCCATGCCCACCTTGTTCGCGAACGTCCAGTGGTTCTCCACGCCAAGCCCCATCAATGAATCCATCGGACGCTTGTAGAACTTGAGAGCGCGAAGGTCGTAATAGTCGAGATACGGCGGATAGTTTGTAGTCGCCACTGCGGCGACGTTCGCATCAGCGACGTTCCGCACCACAACCGTCCTCTCATCCGCCATGCTCACTGTGGCGCAGCGGCCGGACGCAAACGTGAAGACGTTTCCGGAAACGGTCGGACGCGCCGCACTTATGCCCGACAGGTCGCGAAGCAGCTTTGAGTAGACCGTCCGCGCAACGGCGGCGTTTTCGCACGTGAACCTCGCCTCATCCGCAGAGAACCCCGCCGAGACTTCGCCGCCGTAGCCGCGAAGCCTGACCGGTTCGCCCATGCGCACCGCCGCTTCGCCGCCTTTGTCGCACCCGGCGAACGCCGCCATCACCGCGACGACAACGCCGCATATCACTCCCATCTTGCTGTTCATCGTCTTTTGTCTCTCGCTCATTTCTGTAATGTGTAGATCTAATATCTTCGTGTCGGCACACTATACCATAATCGCACCATGCCATCACGTCCGCCTAACGGCAGACGCTGTCTTGCGCTGCATCCATGCGCACATTCGCAGCTACCTGATGACGATGAATCCGAACTTGCTTGCCCTGAACCACATTGCCGAGTCGTCCGCCTTCGCCGACGTCAGGAACTTCGCCTTGAAGCCAACTATCTCAGACAGCCCGAACAGCTGCTTCGATCCGGAGTCGGTCTCCGCATACGAGAAGCAGCAGCGGGACACGGCATCCGTTCCGTCCGCCGGCATCCTCGCCATCACAAGCGGTTCTCCGGCAAGGCTGAACTTGCCAATGCCCGAAAACACCGCAGCCCATACGCCGCCCGACGATTCAACCGTAAGGTCGCCGCCGCCGAACTGCGCCGAACCGGTCACGACCGCAGATTCCGCAATCACAATCCTGCGGACGCCTGAGAGGTTGGCGTTGTCAAAGTGGTTGGTGCCTCCGGCCAGCACAAGAGTTCCTTCGCCTGTGATGCTGCCAGAGAAATCAGCCCCGGAAACAGTCAGCACCGGCGCCCTTCCCTCAAACGCAACCGTGCCGCCGCCGGTGAGACTTCCAACTGTCTCCTTTGCTGAACGGAGCGTAAATACGCTCCCCTCTCCTACTGTCAGCTCGCCATCATCCGGCAGCATGTCAGTCTGTCCGAGAGCGGCAAGAGACGACAGATCCACAGCCCTCGTGCAGAACCAATGATCGTACATGTATGCCCAATTTCTGGGATTATCAACAGGCCGCTTGCTGACAAGTTCATATCCGTTGTCGCAACGGTCGATCTCGGCATAGCTCACGCCATCGTATGATGCCGAGAGCGTCCAGACATTTGGCACACGGTTGTTTGGGAGCCACTGTCCACCCATGTACAGAGCATAGGCATCAAACGACAGCCCCGTTCCGCCGTCGATTACGAAGCCTACGCCCTGCGCAACCGCCGCCGCGCTGCCTACAGGCCACTGCGCCTCGACTCCCTGGTCTCGCGTCTGATTCGTCGCATAGTTGTTCCAGACGTTCGTGACAAATTCCGCTGTGGAGTTGCACACGTTCGTCACCGACATGTCGTCCTTACCTGTCCATTTCGCCGTCACGCCGCTCGGCCACGGCTGCCATACGCCGCCGCTGTGCAGCTGCATTTCGCCGAATGACAGGAGCGACCCCACGTTTGTGCCGCCATCGCCGCTCAAGCCGTAGACAAGCAGCTTCAGATACCGGAGCGAATTGGCGATCTCAAGCGCGCCGTCGGCTATCTCCACAGCACCTCGCGTCCAGTCTTCGCTTTCCGGAACGGCTTCATCGCGCAGTTCGCCGCGTCTGTATGGCCAAGTACCATACTCGTAGTCAGAATCCTGCATCTGCACCTGCGTCCACAGTTCACCGTCCATGCTCGTCTCGATGATCCACTGCTGTGGGAGATGAGCGCCATTATCGGTCGTTGCAGACGACGGAACCGCAATTGAAACGGAATCGAACGCTATTGGATACGGCATGTCGATCTGCGCGTAGGCCTCGACCTTGCTGCCCCCGATATCGGCCACGTTCCACTGATAGTACGTCTCGTTGTCGCCGTCGGACAGATACCGCAGCCTGTCGCTGTTCCTTTTTCCAAATGCATCTTGAGACGTTATCCCATGCTGCGTGAAATTCGTTGTCGCATACAGGTTATGCCAACCGTGCGCGGCGGTCGGCAACGCCTGTCGCACACCGCCGAGCCGCAGTTGGATGTCGCCGATCACATGGACAGTGCTGAACCCTTTTACGGTGACGTAGCGGATGAACCGCGCAATACGCGGAGCGCTATCCAGCGTCTCCACTGTTGCGTTGCGGTAGATGGTCTTGCCGTGAAGCGGAACGGTTGACGCCGCTTCGCCAAACGCTGTCACAATCCGCTTCGGCTGGGCGAGACGGCCGACAGCGCCGTTCAGTTCAACCGTGAGCGGCGCATCCGCGCTGTCCTTCAGGACAGGAAGGAAACCGCTCGCGAGTTTCAGCGTCCGCGCCTTGCCGTCATTTGTGACCTCAAACGCCGTCGCACCGAACGAGAGCGGGCCGATTTCCGCATTTTCCGTCGCAATGACCACTTCTCCGTAGCCAGCAATCACGCCGGTGAATGTGCAGTCGCCAGTCAAGATGATGCGTCCGCCGGCAATCCGCAGCGTCCCAGCGCCCGAAAGGTTCGGCACCCGTCCGTTCACATGGTCGAGCACAAGTTCCGCACCTGCATCGATCGTCACCGTGTCTGTAGCGGCGAAGATCGGAACTGCATTCGCGACAGGCTGCGGATCTGTGCGCGGCGCATAGCTGCCGATCCCGTCTGACGTGCCGTATTGGCCGCTCATCGCACCTCTTCGCCTCTCCCAGAGAAACCACTCGCTGCCGTCAACGGAGATCTCGATCGTGAAATCGTACGGGGCGCGTCCAGGGCAATTCCACGGCTGCCCGTATGAATAGCCGTTGAACGTAGTCGCCTCGCCCATGTCGACGATCAGATCTACGCTCATCGGCTGCTGCCAGTTCGCGTCTTTTTCGGCGCGGACGGTAGACAGCACAGCGGACGCATCTGAACCGTCCGACCCATGCGCCTGCGCACTTGCCGAGTACGGCACCAACTCGCCGTCGCGGGTCAGTCCGAAAAACGAAAATCCCCATGTTCCGTTCGCGTTCAGCGTCTCCCACGGATTGGTCTTTTCGCACTTTATGCGGACATATCGCGCCGTCGTATCGTAGGCCTGCGTCAGCGTCTGGCTTCCTTCACCCACATGTATGGAATCTGCCGCACATCTGCTTGCGGGCAGACACAGCAGCGTCGCCGCAAAAGCGGCGCAGCACATGAGATGCGCACACGGCGACACCATGATCCCGGTGAGGCTGCGGCTTGCGCCGCGCACCGCTTTCCAGATGTTTCCTGTTGGCGTCAAAACTCCCGTTGACATGGATATCTCCTAATTGGCCTTTAAATGCCGTGTAGTATATGGTTTTTTTTTTCCATGTCAAATCACAGCCTCCCCCGCTTTGGAGATTTCCTGCGCCACTTGGGTTGCAATTCAGCAATCACAGTCTCCCCCGTTGCGTGGAAAAGAAACGGGAAACGCAACACCAGGCGAGCTACGCCTGACACATCATTCGGCCGGATTGCGGATGTTTGCGGGCGGCAAACGAATGACATATCCATTTGGATCGCCACCGGCAATGCGCTTTTCGGCAAGGCTGCCGTTCCGCCAGGAAAGATCAACCGTGTAGCCGCCACGTGCGCGAAGACCCTTCACGCTCCCTTCGGGCCATGCCGACGGCAAAGCGGGAAGAAGCCTCAAGACGACCTTGCCGTCTGCCGTCCGCTCATGGCTCTGCAGCAGCATCTCGGCGATTGCCGCCGTACAGCCAAGGTTGCCGTCAATCTGAAACGGCGGATGCGCATCGAAGAGGTTGCTGTACGTGCCGCCCTTGTATGTGCCGCCCAAAGTGGCGAATGTAGGGGTAAGCTGGTTTTCGAGAATCGCGTATGCGTGGTCGCCGTCAAGAAGCCGCGCCCACCATGCCATGCGCCACGCCATGCCCCAGCCGGTGGAGATGTCGCCGCGATGCACCAGCGTCTTCTTCGCGGCGGCGAAGAGCGCAGTCATCTCCGGCGTGATCTGCGCGGAGGGATAGAGGGCGTACAGGTGCGAAATGTGGCGATGCCTGTCATCCGGATCGTCCAGGTCCTCCGTCCACTCCTGAAGCTGTCCCCAACGTCCAATCTGCAGCGGAGTAAGGCGCTCTCGCCGCGCCGCCAGTTCGGAGAGCGTCGCGGCGTCATCCGTTTCGCGCCCAAGGATCTTCGCGGCAGACGCGACGGCGTCAAAAAGGTCTCGGAGTATCTGCGCATCCATCGATGCTCCACGCGTCCACTTGATGCCGTCACGCCCTTTTGGCGCATTTTCCGGGGAATAGCTCGGCACTACCGTAAGGAATCCTGTCTTCGGATCGATGACGAGCGCATCTATGAAAAACTCCGCTGCGCCGCGCATGACAGGGTAGGCGCGTGAAAGGAACGCACGATCCTGCGTGAAGAGCCAGTGATCCCAAAGCTGCGCGGAAAGCCAGGCGCCGCCCATCGGCCACCAGCCGAATGCCCCGTGCACGGGAACTGAAATCCTCCAGATGTCCATGTGGTGGTGTGCGCACCAGCCGCGGGCGCCGTACATGTCCCTCGCCGTCCGTGCGCCGGATACGGACAGCTCCTCAAGCGCGGAAAGCAACGGCTCGATGAGCGGCGAAAGGTTCGCGACGTCCACAGGCCAGTAGTTCATCTCCAGGTTGATGTTGATCGTGTAGCTCGACATCCACGCCGGAATCATCCACTCGTTCCATATCCCCTGAAGTGTCGGAGGCTGAGTGCCGGGCTGCGACGATGAAATGAGAAGATACCGCCCGAACGCAAAATAGAGTGCGGCAAGATATGGATTGCGGTCGTTGCGGAACGACTTTAGGCGCGACGAGACGGTCTGTCCGGGATGGCTGTCCGGCAGATAAAGCCTGCATGTGTTGAACTGCTCGCGATATTTCGCTACATGACGGGCGCGGAGCTTGTCGTACGGCATGGATGCAGCCTTGGCAAGGCGCTCTTCGGAACGGGCCTTTTCGTCGCCTGACGAGCCGTCTTTCCAGTTCACGAAACTTGTGGCCGCAGAGTAGAGCAGCGTGACGGATGTTGCATCCTGGACAAAAAGCACAC
Organism: uncultured Lentisphaeraceae bacterium; assembly: GCA_964440985.1. Taxonomy (GTDB): domain Bacteria; phylum Verrucomicrobiota; class Kiritimatiellia; order RFP12; family UBA1067; genus UBA1731. The sequence continues at coordinate 18,813 of CAYTWE010000038.1, forward strand.
CATTGTCGGCCGTGACGTCCCCATCCGTCTCACACGCCTTCAGGTGGGACGCATAGCGTATTGCGCCATGCGAATAGCAGGTGACGCCTGCATTCCCGGAGAGAAAGACGTCGCGCCCGTCGTCTGACGTCTTCGCACTCCTCTGAAACGGACTCTCGAAGAAAGCTGCAAACGAAAGCGACTTGGGTCGATCTGCCGTGAGGCGAATGACGACTACATCATCGGCAAGCGACGTAAACGTCTCACGCCTGTAGGTCACCCCGCCGACAGAGTAGACACATGAGGCGACAGCCTCCTCCAACGACAGCGACCGCCGGTAGTCCGCAGGCAGGTCATGGCCGTCGAAGCGAAGCACGAGAGATCCAAGCGTCTGGTATGCTTCGGACGTATTCCGCCGCGAACTCCGGCCGCCAGTCGTCCGGTTGAACAGCTTAAAGGCATCCTTCTCACGCCCTTCAAAGATCAGGCGGCGGATCTCCGGAAGGATTTCATTCAGCTTCGGCTCAAGCATGTAGTCTGGTCGACCATCCCAGAGCGTATCCTCGTTGAGCTGCAGGCGTTCCGCGCCAGGCCCGCCAAACACCATCGCTCCGAGGCGTCCATTGCCAAGCGGAAGCGCCTCGTTCCACGTCGCCGCAGGCGCATCGTAGTCGAGGGTCAGGGGCGTGGAGCAGAGTCCGTCCGAAAGGGCTGCGGCAATGCAGAGCGCGAGAGCGTACCGAACGTTGGTGAGCATGGCGAATCAGGCCTTGTTGCGTCCGAACGGTCTGGGCTGCGTGAAGCGGTCGATGAGCGGCGTGACGGCGTTCATTATGAGAATGGCGAACGACACACCCTCCGGATATCCGCCGCCGGACCTGATGCACATCGTGAGAAGTCCGCACCCGGCGCCAAACACCAGCTTGCCCTTTGCCGTGATCGGCGACGTCACATAGTCCGTGGCCATGAAGAACGCGCCTATCACCACGCCGCCGGAAAGCACGTGAAAAACCGGCGGCACTCCGCCCTTGAAAAACGCAAATGCATACACCGTGGCGAGGAACGCCGCCGGGATGTGCCATGTGATGACGCGCCTGACGAGCAGATAGGCCGCGCCAGCAAGCAGCGCGACCGCGCACGTCTCGCCGATGCAGCCGCCGACGTTTCCGAACAGCAGACTTTTCAGAGAGGCGAACTGCGAGGCGTCACCGCTCTTGATGAGCGCGAGAGGCGTTGCGCAGGTTACGGCCTCGACAGCGCCACCGCCTACCGACAGAAGGCCACGCGGCGCACCCCATGTGGTCATTGCGCCGGTGAACGATATCAGCATGAACGCCCGCGCCGCGAGCGCCGGGTTGAACGGGTTGTAGCCAAGTCCGCCAAAAGTCTGCTTCGCGATTGCGATGGCGAACACGCCACCTGCGGCGGCCATCCACAACGGCAGATCCGGCGGCAGGTTCAATGCAAGCAGGAGCCCGGTCAGAACGGCCGAAAGGTCTCCGACGGTGTTTTCCCTCTTCATCGCGAGGCGGCAGAGAGCCTCTGTCACGACCGTCGCCGAGATGCACGTCGCCATCAGCCACACCGCCCTAAGCCCGAAAAACCACACGGAGCACAGCGCCGCTGGCGTCAAGGCGATGATCACGTCGCGCATCATCGAATGCACACTCGACTTCGCGTGTGTGTGCGGCGATGAACTCAGGATATAGTGCGTGGATGTTTCCTTTGGCTTCATAGACTTATCCGGTTTATGTGCAAGCTCATGTGTATTGCATGATTTTCAAAAAGATCATTTCTGCGCCGCCGCTGCGGCCTTGGCCTTTTCCGCTGAAATGCGCACGCGCACCGTGGCCTTGGCTCGACGGCAGAACTGGGTGAGCGGACGGTACGCCGGACATCCGAACGCACACGCACCACACTCGATGCAGTCCATCACGCCATACCGTTCGGCATCGGCGATGTCGTTCGCCTCGACCGCACGAGATATGGCGGCAGGATTGAGGGACATCGGACACGCCCTCACGCAGCGTCCACAGTTGATGCAGGGATGCGACGAGTACTGGAAGACCTTCCGCCGCGACAGGAGAAGAAGCCCGGATGTTGTCTTCGTCGTCGCAATTTCGAGCGACGGCACGGCAAATCCCATCATCGTGCCGCCGGATATAACCTTGGCCGGGTGTTCTGTTTCGCCGCCGCAGAACGCAACAAGGTCTGCATACTTCGTTCCTATCGGCGCCTCGACGTTCTTCGGACAGCATATGGCATCGCCCGAAACGGTCGTCACCCGCGAAAGAAGGATCAGCCCCTTCTCGACCGCGTCCGCGACAGCCGCAACCGTCCCGACGTTCTCCACTACGCACCCGACATCGATCGGCAAAGCGGGCGGCTCAGGAACGATGCGACCGACCGTCGCGTAGATCTGGTGCTTTTCAGAGCCTTGCGGATAGAGGACCGGCAACACGACAATCTCCACGTTGCCGTCGATGTCCGCAAACGCCCGCTCAAGCGCGGCGATGGCTTCCGGCTTGTTCGCCTCGACCGCAATCCGCACGGCGCATCCACCCAGTATCTTGCGCAGAATCTCCACGCCGACACGGACGCGCTCCGCCCGCTCAAGCATAAGGCGGAAGTCGGCGCACAGGTACGGCTCGCACTCCGCGCCGTTCACTATCAGGTATTCGCAGCGCTTGTTCGGCGGCGGATTGAGCTTCACGCAAGTCGGGAAGCCGGCGCCACCCATGCCGCAGATGCCCGCATCATCGATACGCGCAAGAAGTTCATCCCTTGTCGCAACACGCCAATCGAGTGGCTTAAGCGTCCTTTCGGCAACGTCAACGCCGTCTGGCACGGGCGCCGTCGTATCAAGGATTACCGCCGCAGCCTTTCCGCCGGCAGGCCCGTGACGCGGCTCTACCGACTTTACAAGTCCGTTGGCGGGTGCATGGACGGGAACTGATATGAAGCCGTTGCGCTCGCCGAGAAGCTGTCCCTTCACGACATAGTCTCCAGCCTTGACGATGCACTTCGCAGGCGCGCCGAGATGTTGGCTCATCGAGACGACGAGTTCGGCGGGACACGGCATTGCCTCGATTGCCGTCTCCCGTGCGAGATCCTTGTTGTAGTCGGGATGAACGCCACCCCTGAACTTAAATGCACTTTTCACTG
>CAYTWE010000039.1:0-21416 GCA_964440985.1 uncultured Lentisphaeraceae bacterium
TTCGCGCTCATCACGGGCGTCTCCAAGTTCTCGAAGGTGTCGATCTTCTCCGACCTCAACAACCTCGTCGACCTCACGCTCTCGGCGCAGACGGCCACGCTGTTCGGCTACACGCACGAGGAGGTGAAGAGGTACTTCCCCGAACGCCTCGCGGCGCTCGGCGCGGCGAACGGGATGGACGCGGACGCGGCGTTCGACAAGGTTGTCAAATGGTACGACGGCTATCTCTTCCACCCGTCGGCGGAGAGGGTCTTCAACCCCGTCTCGCTCGGGCGGTGCTTCGCCGAGCGGGAGTTCAGGTCGTACTGGTACGAGACGGGTACGCCGACGTTCCTCGTGAAGATGCTGCGTGCGCATCCGAAGGACATCTCGCGCCTCGAGCTCTCCGAGGACGAGCTTGGCGCGTACAATCCGGCCGACCCTGCCGTGGAGCCGCTGCTCTTCCAGACGGGCTACCTGACCATCGACCGGCTGCTGACGCTGAATCAGGACCGCTTCTACCGCCTCCGCTTCCCCAACGAGGAGGTGCGCCGCGCGTTCAACCGGTCGCTCGCCCGCGCCTACGCGGAGAACGTCCCCGGCACTTCGTTCACGCGGGCGAAGATCGACTGCTACCGCGCCCTCGCGGCGCACGACCTTCCGGCGTTCTTCAGGTCGCTCGCGACGCTGTTCGCGGGCATCCCCTACGACCTCACCGACCGGCAGAACGAGCAGACATGGCAGGTCATCCTAACCGTGATCCTGAATTTCGTCGGCCTCAGCGTCCTTCCGGAGGAGCGGACGAACGCCGGTCGCATCGACATGACGATGCGCGTGGAGGAGGAGATCTACGTCGTAGAGCTGAAGCTCGACGGCACCGCGCCGTCGGCCATCGCGCAGATAGTGAGGAACCGCTACCACGAGAAGTTCCTCTCCGAGGGGAGGCGCGTCACGCTCGTCGGCATCAACTTCTCGACGAAGAAGCGCGGCGTCGCCAGCTGGCGCTCGAAAGTCGTGAGCGGGTGAGGGCGGGCGATTGATTTTTCGTACAGACGTCGAGGTCAATATGCGCCATGTTGCACATACGCTGTCTGAAGAAAGGTGCGGAGGTGTCCGCATAGAGACGGCGGCATGCCAACAACGGCAAAAGCAAGGAAAGGAAAGCGCTGACATCATGAACGCAACAAGGAGAAAATTCATATCCGGCTGTGTCGCAAGTGCGGCCTTGGCTCCGTCCATCGGATTTCCGGCGGTCGTAAAACGCCGCAAGCCGAACGAGATGCTGAGCCATGCGTGCATCGGCACCGGCAACATGGCGGCCTCAGATCTTTCGGGCTTTGCATCTCACCGGGATCTGCACATCACCGCGCTCTGCGATGTCGATTCCGCCTACCTTGAAGCCGCACGGCGGGCGCACCCGGATGCACGGATCTACCGTGACGCCTTTGAGATGCTGGCCGCCGAGGGCGACAAAATCGATTCGGTGAACGTATCCACGCCCGACCACACGCACGCACAGTACATCCGCGAGGCCTTGCGTCGCGGACTTAACGTCTACGGACAGAAGCCGCTTTGCCACGATCTCGGAGACTGCCGTGATCTTGAACGCCTTGCCCGCAAGCAAAAGGCCGTAACGCAGATGGGGACACAGATTGCGGCGTGGGAATGCGATCGTCGCACGGTCGCCGCGCTGAGGTCGGGCGTGATCGGCGAAGTTCGCCACGTGTGGCTGTTCTCGACACGGCGGTCTGAGCCGTCGCCGAAGGCATTCCGCTGGCCGCTTGAGCCGACTCCGGTGCCAGAGACGCTGGACTGGAAACTTTGGCTCGGTCCGGCTCCTCATCGGCCGTTTGCGGCCGGAGCATACCATCCGCGTGTCTGGCGCAAATGGCGCGCGTTCGGCACATCGTGGCTCGGCGACCTTGGGCTCCACCTGATGAGTCCAGTCTGGCTCGGTCTCAGACTTGGCGCAACCAGCCCCGAAACGGTCATGGCCGAGGTTTCGGATGATGGATGGACGGAGGCGCAGCGCGAGCAGTTCTGGCCGACGATGTCGCACGTCACCTGGACGTTCCCCGGCGTCAAGGCGAGCGGCGGAAAGCCGTTTGAAGTCGAGTGGTGCGATGGCTTCGGCAACGTTCGCTACCGTCTTGAGCCACGTTTCTTCCCGCCAGCCTTCCTGCGCGATTTGGCAGCCCGTACGACGATGGGCGACCTGCCGCCGCAGGGGCGCGTCATCGAGGGAACGGAGGGGTGGCTGCTCTCCACGCATTTCGACGAAGAGCCAGTCTATCTGATGAAGAACGGCAAGGCCGCGCCACGTCTTCCGTCTGTCGCGGCGGCGCCGTCGCACTATCACGAATATGTGAACGCCTGTTTGCAGGGTGGAACGACGACGAGTCCGTTCGCATTGGCCTGCCGCATGACGGAGTGGGGATTTCTCGGCAATCTCGCCCAGCTCCAGCCGGGTGTGCGCCTTGCATGCAAGGACATGAAGTGAGAAAGGGAAAGGTTGTTCAGATGATGAAGCGAGTTGTTGCGTCGTTTTGTGCAGTTGCCGCCTGTGCGGCGTTTGCCGAGCCGTCGGGGGATCGTCCTGATGAGACCCATGCCTGGGCTGTCCATGACGTGAACCGTCCGGATCCCGTGAAGATAACGGTGCCTCAGGGCGGCATTCCGTCAGATGCAATCGTGCTCTTCGACGGTACGCAGGATTCCGTCGACCGGAATTGGTGCGGTACCGGCGGGAAGCCGACAAAGTGGACGGTGAAGGACGGGACGTTTGTGTGTACGCCAGGTTCCGGATCTGTGCTCACGAAGGAGAATTTCGGCGACTGCCAGCTGCACGTCGAGTGGATGACGCCTGTGGACGACGTGGAGGGCTGGGGCAACTCCGGCGTGATTCTGATGGGGCGGTACGAAATCCAGATTCTCGATTCGTCGGCGGTCGTTCCGTCCAAGTCGCCATGGAAGCCTGCGAACTACGCAGACGGCCAGGCCGGCGCGGTCTATGGGCAGAACCCGGCGCTCGTGAACCCATGCCGCAAGCCGGGCGAATGGCAGAGCTACGACATCGTGTTCCATCCGCCGCGCCGCGAGGGCGGGCGGCTTGTGGATACCGGCAGCTTCACCGTGTTCTTCAACGGGGTGCTTGTGCAGGACAACTGGTCGCTGCAGGGCATGACGACATGGTGCCGCCGTCTGACGAATCACATCGAAGTTGCCGAAGCGCCGCTGAGGCTGCAGGATCATGGACATCCTGTGCCGTTCCGCAACATCTGGATTCGTCGAATCCCTGCGCGTCAGGAGAACACCGTCAGCGGCGGGCCTTATGCGAAGCGCGGGGATGTCGCGAAGCTCCGGCATGAGCTTGCTATCCAGTCGCGGGCATTCGCCGGCGAGACTGAAGATGCGTTCGAACGCTACATCCGTCTGTGGGAGTCGTTCTGCTACGAACCTGACCGCGACGTGAAGGCGCAGCTGCCGGCCGCAGAGGCGGCGTGTGTCGCCGCGCTTGCGGCCAACGATCCGAAGGTCGTCGTGCCGTACCACGTCAGTGCGCTCAGGCGGTTTGTGAAGATGCTGGTCGCGGGCGGCTGGATGCCGCAGGGCGGGCCGCTCGAAAAGGCGTTGAAGACGTATCGGGCGCCGCCGAAGCCTGCCGCGCCGAACATGAGAGATTTCTGATCCTGCACGATTCGTTGTCTCATATCATGGAGTGTCGATAGAGACCAGGATTCCGCAGACGCACACCTCTGCAAGCCTTCCTGGCGTATCTCGTTCAACGGGCTTTGAAGAAATGATCTGACAATTGCGTCTTATGCGGCATGGGGACATCATGAGATTGACGGCAGCATACGCTCATGTGAAATGATTCTGCTATAATGCGCGGCAGTGAGATACGGAGTGGACCGCAGTGCTATTTGATGTTACATGTCGAAATAAAGACGGAAGCCGATCCGAAATAGAGATCGATGTCGCAGACAAGGCTGATCTGTGGCCGGAGTTGAGACGTCGCGGCATAGATGCGATATCAATCTCGGACGGCAGGACGGCGAGCGCTCGCAGACGAACTGCATCACGTCAACCGCATCTTTCCGCAAGAGGCATTAAATGGATTCTGCCCTGCTGTTTGGCCATCGCAGCTGTTGCAGTTCTCTGTTTCCGGTCTTCGGAGATGGTGCGCACAAAGGGGAAAACCGCGGGCGCGGAAGCGGCAGGATCGGCGGCGTATGCATCACGTCAGAGGGAATCGCATAAGGTCGATGTGCGGTCAGCCGATCCATGTTCAGACCGTGCAGTCAAATCCAACGAAGTGATGCAGTCACAATCCGATGCCGCATCAGGGCTTGGCGCTGAAAAGATCGATGTCGTCACAAATGCCGATGAAAAGGCGGAACGCCCCAAGAGGAAAATTGTTTTCTCAAACCCGATGGATCAGCTTATGGCCATGGTGATGCCCATGGAGCCGGGCCAGGCGGTGCCGCCGGTTCCAATCTCTGACGATATGGAGTTCACTCCGGAGCAGGAACAGCAGATGCTTGAGCGCTTGACGGCCAATGAAGACGACACCGATGCGGTTCTTGAACGGAAGGAGCTTGTTCAGGCGATGCGGGACGAATACACAGAATTGAGAACGAAGCATGGCTGGCGGTTTGTTGATTACATAAAGGCGCTTGAAGCGAAAGCGCGAATTGACAATGAAGTCCTTTCCGAATCGGTTGCGATTCACGAGACGGTTTTCAACGATCCGAACGTGTCCGATGAGGAATACATGGAGACTCTCGAGAAGATCAACAAGGTTCTTTCAGAGCGCGGGATAAAGGGAATATCCATCCCCGTTGATGAAGAAGGCATCACCACCGCCAATTCAAAGGAGAAAAGCAAATGAAGAGATCGTCAGTTCTTTCTGCATGTCTTGCCGTTGCGTTGTGTTCATTTTCCGCTCAGCAATCCCCTAAGGCTGCACATGTGCCGTCCAGGCTTGACGCCATCAGACTTATCAATCCGTCGGCGTCGGGGAGGAATCACATCTGTGTTGTAAATGTGGCCAATGCGATTCCTGCAGCCGCATGGCCGCTCGCGGTTACCTATGCGGCATCCCGCCTTCAATTGAATGTGTGGACCAACTCTCTCGACAAGACAATCTTCCCGGCCGTCCTGGCCGACGGAAATCTGATCCCAAAAACTCTCGGCGGGAAGGCGAAGGTTGCCGTGTTCATCGAAGACATCGAAACACCGGCTCCATATCTTTCTGCTCCTGGGCAATGGTGCCGCGTAAACGTCCGTCCGCTGAAGGCGGACAATCCAGACGCGCAAACATACCTGGACCGTTGCGCAAAGGCGATTCTCAAAGGCTTTGTGTATGCCTGCGGCAGCGGCGCCGCCCTGGACGGACGCAGCTCGTCCAACTATGACACATTCGATCTTAAAGGGATGGACAAAACGGGAATCACCGTTTCTCCAGACAGCTATTTCCCAATGCTTGAGGTTCTTCGCATTGTCGGCGGAGAGGAGATCCTTACGCCTGCAATCGAAGATTAAGGGGGACGGCGGTTGCGCTACACCTACGCATATAAGACATCGGATGGCGTCCGCCACGAAGATTCCATGAACGCATCCTCTCGTGAAGATGTGTTCGTGGAGTTGCGCAAAAGAGGCATCAAGGCGATTAAAGTTGTTGCTGCGGACGGTTCAAAGGCAAACGGAGAGACAAGATTCATTGTGCGCAAACGCTTTGTCCTGTCCGCACTTGCAACAGGACTGATTGCCGGCGTTGCAGTCACGCAATTTGCGGTGCATAGGCATGGCGATGGGGTTGGCGGCGACAAGCCGGTAAAGTCTTCGGTCAAACTGAACGAAAGGCTGTTGGCTTTGCAGAACAGCGCCAAGGAGCTTCTTTTGGATCATGAATTGCGCATGAAGAGTTCCGGTGTCTCTATCCTTTGCGATTACACGGCAATATTCACGAACTCCTCTTCAACGGCGTTCAATCAGGCAATCCGCAACGGATACCACGCGCTTAACGTCTCACGTCAGAAAATGCGTGAAGCGCTCCGTCCGTTTTACAGCATTTCACCCTCGGAAGATATGCAAGAAAGAAATGCGGCGCAAATAATCTATGCAGAGGCGATGGAGGCGCTCGATCAATCAGAAGCCAGATTGGCAAGAAGCGAAAAAGCGTATCGCCTGCTAATCTCAAATCGCGGCAAATGGATCGTAAAGGACGGCAAGGTTATTTTTGCCGACGACACAATGGCGCTGGAGTTCAAATACTTCATGCGTGATGGCGTAAAATAGCTGCAACACGTCAGCACAATCCCTCTGTGTGGATTTCTGTTGAAAGCGCAAGACGCATCTGATACATTGATTCATTCCTGGGGGAAAGTCATGGGCATTGGCCGCATACCCTTAAACAAAATGATGGAGCGAGAAATGGATGTATATGTCACGAGAAAATTGATTGCTTCGGTCTGCACGGCGCTGCTGACGCTTGCCGGCGCGGCGGCGTCGCATGAATCGGTTGGTGTGTGGTGGTGGAACGGGCGGCAGATCGATGACGCCGCCGCATACGGCAGACGTCTTGACTTCCTCTGCACCAACCATGTAACCGAGATATACTTCTGCGCCGAACTGACGTCACCGGCGGATCGGCTCACCGCGTTCGTTCGTGCCGCCGCAGAAAGGGGAATGCGTGTCGCCTGGCTTGCCGGGGACGTATCGTGGATATTCCCGGAGAACGACGGATTCGAACGGACGCTTGAGCGATTCATCGCCTATCGTCGGTCTGCTCCGCCGGATGCGCAGCTCTTCGCGCTTCATCTTGACGTAGAACCGCACCAGGACGCAAAACTTGCCGATGGACGCAAGTGGCAGCTGTACGCGGATTTCGTTGTTCGCGCAACGCGGATGGCGCATCGGGCCGGAGTGAAGATCGAATGGGACATCCCGTTCTGGCTTGATGACATTCGTGTGGCGTACGGACACGATGCAGATGTGCCGCTACTCGATGTGATCATGAGAAATTCCGATGGCGTTGCGCTGATGTCCTATCGCGACACGGCGCAGGCGATGCTTGACGTAAGCCGGACAGAAATCAGAAAGGCGGCGTCATTCCCGAACTGCCGCGTCATTCTCGGGGCGGAGACGGGCGAAAGCAGCGAAACGGAAATCGTGACGTATTTTGAGGAAGGACGGGCGGCAATGGCAAAAGAGCTGGCGATCGTGCAGAAGCGGCTTGCCGCCGAGAACATTCCCGCCGGGCATGGCATCGCCATCCATCATGTCGGCGGGTGGTTGAGCCTCAAGGATTGAGAGGGAGATAGTATTCCTATGAAATTGCGTCAAACAAGAAATGCCGGTATTCCTCTGTGTCTGCTTTTAGCCGTTTGTGCCGCCTTCAGTGGCGGCGCCGAGCAACGGTCGATGACGATTTCGGTTGCGCCGGATTCTATTCCGTCAGGCGTGTCGTTCAGCGACATGCCGCTTCTCGTCAGGTTGTCTTCAGCGACGTACGGTTTCACGTATTCCGGTTTCCTTGAGGGCGGCGCCGACATCTCGTTCACGGATGCGGGCGGAAATGCGCTTGCGTACGACATCGACACCTGGAATCCGGACGGAGAATCTCTTGTGTGGGTTAAAGTGCCGACGCTGTCGCCCGGCACGTCGATCGTCATGCGCTGGGGGGCGGGTGTTGCGGCGGAGAACGACCCAACGGCAGTCTGGAGCGGGTTCGCCGGCGTCTGGCACTGCAATGACGCATCTGCCGCGCTGACGGATGCCGCCGGGAACGGACTTTCCGCCGCGCCGGCGGGCGCGGATGGTTATGTGGCGCAGATGACGGCCGTTGCAGATGGAGCGGTCGGGCGGTGTCGTCGGGCGCAGGACAGCGCGACGTACTATTCCGGCCTTAGATCGTCACATGCTGTCGTCGATTCCGTGCCGTTGCGCGTTGGCTCGCAGTTTGTCTACTCCGGCTGGTACAAGGCGAATCAGATCATCGGTTATCCGCGTCTTGTCTCGACCAAGACGAACTATTTAGACAACTGTGGCTGGGAGGTTGAGTTTGAGCGTGATGCGCGGCGGATCTACCTGCGCGGTGCGAACAACAAGGGTTTTCTCGCGGATATGCCGCAGTGCGTAGGCAAGTGGTGCCATGTTGCGTTCGTCTATGACGGGGCGACGGCTTATTGCTACACTAACGGATACCTTGCTGCGTCCGGGGCGATAGACCCTGCAACGGATTCGGGACTGGGGCTTGCGATCGGCGGAAACGCGAACGCGACAGAGCAGGGCTGGTCCGGCTGGTTCGACGAGGTGCGCTACCGCGCCGGCGTCGCCAGCTCCGACGAGATTGCGGTGCAGTACAGGATGGTTGCCGATCCTGGATTTCTTGTCTACAGCGAGCCGGCTCGCGCCACGGTCGACGTTTCTCGCTTTTCGCATCTTGCAGCTTTCAGGCTAAATGATTCCCATGTCGCAGAGGGCGTAGGCGACGTACCCGTTCTCCTGCGGCTCTCCACGGCGATCGCCGGATTCCGGTACAGCGACTTCAAGGCGGACGGCAATGACCTCTGCATCACGGACGCAAATGGCGGCATCCTTCCGCATGAGATAGACACATGGAATCCAGACGGCGAATCGTTGGTGTGGGTGCGTTTGCCGTCCGCATCCGCAGGCGCGACGGTCGTCGCCTACTACGGCAGCGACAGCTACGTCAACCCGGAGGTGAACCGGCGGGCTGCATGGAGCGGATACGTCGGCGTGTGGCACATGAACGAGAGCGGCGGTACGGCGGCGGACGCAACGGTCTACGGACGCAGCGGGACGCCGTGCGGCGACTATTCGCAGAACAACGTCGGCATTGCGGACGGCGTAATCGGCATGGCGCGCAAGAACGGCGGTGACGGCAATTCCGGAAACAGAAGCTACATATCAGTGCCGGACTATGATTCGTCCGGGCTTACGGACACGTTCACCGCAAGCGGCTTCTTCCGTGTCACGTCCGGCGGTGGCTGGTATCGTCTCTTCTCCCGCTGCATCGAATCGGATGATGGCGGCTGGGGGCAGGAGCTGACCTGGAACGACGCCACGAAGCTGACCGTGTACGGCAAGGGGAAGGCGGCAGCCGGAGGGGCTGTGACGATACCCGACCCTGTCGGCAACTGGGTTCACCTTGCATTCGCCTATTCCGGCAAGACGTGCACGGTGTACACGAACGGCGAACAGGTGGCGGTGGTTGACATCCGCCAGCCAGCGACCGCGAACGGCAAACCGCTGTCGTTCGGATGCGTGTCCGACGGCAGCGACTGGAGCCTGTTCGGCGATTATGACGAGCTGCGCATAGACAGACGCATTCCCTCTGCGGAACGTGTGCGGCTGGAGTACAGGTCGATGACGGCCACCAACTTCTTCTCGGCGTCGCCGGCGATTCCCGTTTCCACCGCTGTTCCAGAAGTCACCGTCTCCAGGATGTCGGATGCAGACGAGAAGGGGCGAGTCCCCGGCGCATTCAAGATCGCTCTTTCCGCGCCATGCGCAACTCCGCGCCAGTTCGCCTATACGCTTTCCGGAACGGCGGTGTCCGGTGTAGACTACGTGGGCGAATCGACAGGAACCGTGGTTGTGCCGGCCGGCATGACGGAGACGATCCTGAAAATTCCGGTGAAGTCCAATCCGGGCGCTGATGGCGACAGAACCGTAATCATTTCGCTCGACGGCTTTGAGGGGCTGACCGCCGAATTGACAATCGCAGACCTCAGGTCGCCAATCAAGGATGATTTCAGGTGGAGGATTCGCTTTGACTGCCCCTGTCAGTTCCTTGAGGAGGGGGAGACGCTGACGAATTTTCCGGTGCTTGTCCGTCTTTCAGCTGCCCATGTGGGCGGATTCTCGTACGGTGCGTTCCGCATGAACGGCGGCAATGACATCCTTTTCACCGACGCATCCGGCGAAAGGGTGTTCGCACATTCGGTCGATGAATGGAATGAAGACGGCGCTTCGTATGTCTGGGTGTTCGTGCCGGAGCTGAAAAGGGGGACGAAGTTCCTCATGCTGTACGGAAGCAAGTTTGATCTCGATGCCGCAGATGTCGTAAATGTTCCCTGGAGCGGATATGTAGGCGTATGGCATTTCAACGAGAAGACGTGGCGCAAGCCGGCGCATGATGCGACGGGTCACGGATATGGCGCCGTCGTCAACGCCTGGAACTATCCATCGTACAGCGACGACTATCCGGACGGTGCGGTCGGACACGCCCGCTACAACCAGCCATGCTCGTATCTCGACGGTGGACGGAACTGGTACGCCGTTCCGGATTACGATGCGCAGAACGTCGGATCGCGGTTCACCGTCTCCGGATGGTTCAAGGCGAACGGCATGGCTGGACATCCGCGTCTCCTGTCGCGGAAGATGTCGTACACCGATCCGAACGGATGGGAGGTGGAGCTGCCGCAATCTCTGACGAATGTCAACGTGCGCGGCGGGTCGGCATTCAGCGTCACCGCGACGATCCCCGACCTTTCCGAAGACTGGGTGCACCTTGCGTTCGTCTTCTCGATGAACGACGCATACGGGAGCAAGGTCGCCGTCTATGCGAACGGAAGCCGTGCATATACGCAGGAAAGGAAGGATGACGGAGAGACGGTGGACAGGGCAGACCTGGCGCTCGTGACTGACAACGCGCTGCCGCTTGCGTTCGGCTGCAATGTTTTGGGGAATGAGGCGTCGCTCAACGGCGAATTCGACGAGATCCGCCTTCGCGGCGGGGAAGTGTCGGCGAACTGGGTAAAGGCAGAGTACCTTTCCGTGCGCGGCGACGGATTCCTGAATGCGTCCGCCGCGGAGCGCATAGGAGGTTTTGCTATAATCGTACGCTGAATGATCTGTGCCGTTAGAAACCACCAACAGGAAAACCGCAAATGAAAAGAAGAGAATTCATAGGCGCAACGCTCCTTGCCGGAGCGGGGGCGATGACCGGAGGATGCAAAGCACTGTTCGACGGGGCTGCGGAACGGGTTCCGTACGGCGACACCATCGGGGATCGGCTTTGGATGTGGGGGCATCATGCCATGGCGTTCGCTTCGCTGCAGGGGAACAGCAACGAGAGCTACAACCTTCCGTATGACAGGCGCATCGACATGGCCGACGCCTGCAAGGACATGGGCATACCGGGATGTTTTGTCGTCCGGTGGCTCAACCTTCCGACGAAGGAGGAGCTTCCGTCGTACATGAAGCAGTTTGCCGGCATGAAGCGCGTGGGATTCTCCATCACCGACAGCGCGAAGGAGACGTTCGACGAAAAGGTGCGGCTTGGTCTTGAGTTTGCGGACAGGATGCCAAACCTCACCACGTTGATTCTTGATGACTATTGGCGTCCGGGACACAACCAGGGGCATGAGGCACTTGTCAGGGTCAAGGAACGGCTTGCTTCGCGCAGGCTCAAGCTGAGCGCAGTCCTGTATTCCGACGCCGATGGCGTGAAGGGCGAGTTCAAGCGCGACATCGACCTGTGCGATGAGATCACGTTCTGGTTCTGGCACGGAGAGAACGTCGACGGAATCGAGGGGCAGGTCGCGAAACTCCGCGAGCTTGTCGGCCCGGAAAAGCCGATTCTGCTTGGACAGTACATGTGGGATTTCGGCGGCCGGCGACCGATGTCGGCGGAGCGCATGGAGAGCCAGCTTGCCCAGACGACGCGGCTGCTGGATCGCCGGGAGATATCCGGCGTGATATTCCACTGCACCCCTCTCGTGGACATGGACATCGATGCCGTTAACATCTCACGCCGCTGGATTCGCGAGAACGCGCCGCGCAGATGGGGCGCATGATCTAAGTCCGTCTGCATTTGATATAATTCGCCCATGATTGATTTGTTCCAGGTTGATGCGGTCAAGTGCGTGAAGTGCGGTGCGTGTGTGCGCGACTGCTCGTTCCGCGCATTGCGTTCAGGTGACGACGGAATGCCGTCCCTGGCTTTTCCTGAAAGGTGTACGCGCTGCCAGCACTGCCTTGCGGTGTGTCCGACTGGCGCTGTGACGCTTGACGGGAAGCGTCCGGATGATTCCGCGCCGCTTTCCGGAATGGCGCTTCCGAGCGCGGAGGCCGTCGCAAACTGGATGGCGACGCGCCGTTCCGTGCGGCAGTTCGCCGCCGAGGACGTAGACAGGGATGTGCTTGACCGCGTGCTTAGGATTCTCGGCAATACGCCGACGGGGTGCAATGCCCGCGCCCTCACGTTTACGTGCCTTCCGGGCCGCGAATCTATGGATCGCTTCCGCAAGTCGTTCATCCATGCGATAGAGAGGCACCGCGACGGAACCAAGCTGCTGCCGCGCTGGCTTGCGGTTCCGGCGATCAAGCTGCGCGACGGCGTTGAGGACAGGTTCTTTCGCGGGGCTTCCGGAATGCTGATCGTATCCTCAGACGAGACGTCGCCGGGCGTGGTCACGCCTCATGAGGACGTTACGATCGCGTGTTCGCATTTCGAGCTTCTCGCGAACGCAAACGGGATTGCGACCTGCTGGTGCGGATTTCTCCCGCTCGTTCAGAAGGAGGTTCCGGAGATACTTGAGGCGACGGTCGGAATAAGGCGGACGACGCCATTCTATTCCATGTTGTTCGGGCGGCCGGCCGTCAGGTACGTACGGGGTGTGCAGCGCGACGGATATGCGCACATCGAGTACAGATGATGTCGGCGTCGCAGAGGGCTTGCTTGCATTGCTCGTTGAATAAGGGTATAATTCTGCGCAATTTTCGAAACCAAAAGGAGATGTCGATGAAGAAGGTTCTGTGCGCCGTTATGGTTGCGCTTGCCGCCGTGGCGCTTCGCGCCGATACGGACGGAAATCTGATGTTGGCTGTTTTCTCGCCGGGTGAGCTTCCCACGCCAACCGCCTCCATCTACGGCGGCAGGCTGTCGATAGTGTATGGCGAGTGCCACGAGTTCTACGGTCTCGACCTCGGTGTGGCCGGCTTTGTGCGCGACCGTGCATCAGGTGTGCAGCTTAATGCCTGCTGGAACGGCGTCGGCACCGACATGGCCGGTCTCCAGGTTGGTCTCGTAAATTCGGCCGAGGGATATCTCGCCGGTGCGCAGGTTGGGCTTGCCAACGTCTCCACAACGCTTTACGGCTGCCAGATCGGACTTGTGAACGTGACAGACAGGCTTTACGGTTGCCAGATCGGGCTTGCCAACCTTGCGCTGGATCGCAGGTGGAGTTTCTGGCCCATCATCAACATTGGCTGGTAAGGATGGAAGAGACTGATACCGGCAGGCATTTTCTCCGTCAGTGGATAGATGCCGACGTGGCCGCCGGGCGCACCGGCGGCAAGGTCGTGACGCGCTTCCCGCCTGAGCCGAACGGCTACATACACATAGGGCACGCCAAGGCGATTTGCGTCGATTTCGGCATGGCGGAACTATTTGGCGGTGAATGCCATCTGCGGCTTGATGACACAAACCCCGCCAAGGAATCCGACGAGTATGCGGAGAACATAAAGAACGACATACGTTGGCTCGGGTTCCGCTGGTCGGGTGAGGGCGATTCCGGCGAACCGGGATTCTACAACGCCAGCAACATGTTCGGGCGGATGTACGCGATTGCGGAGGAGCTGATCCGTCGCGGGCAGGCCTACTGCTGCAACCTTGGGCAGGAGGACTGGAAGGAGTACAGGGGCGTTCCGGAGAAGCCCGGCAGACCTTCGCCTTCGAGAGATACGTCTCCGGAGCGGAATCTCCAGATATTCCGTGAGATGCGCGACGGCAAGTACGCCGACGGGGAGTGGTGCCTGAGGGCGAAGATAGACATGGCTTCGCCGAACATACATTTCCGCGACCCGGTGCTTTACCGCATACGCCACGTCTCCCACTACCATCTCGGCGACAGCTGGTGCATATATCCGATGTACGATTTTGCGCATCCGATCGAAGATGCGCTTGAGGGCGTCACGCACTCCATGTGTACGCTTGAGTTCGAGGTTCACCGTCCGCTCTACGACTGGGTTGTGGACAGGCTCGACGAACAGGGGCTGCTCGTGGTGCGCAACGGCGTCAAGGTGCGGCCGCAGCAGCGCGAGTTCGCCCGGCTCAACATCACGTGGACTGTCATGTCCAAGCGGCTTCTTCTCAAGCTTGTGGAGGAGCGGCACGTGTCCGGATGGGACGATCCGAGGATGCCGACGGTGTGCGGAATGCGCCGTCGCGGGTTCACGCCTGGCGCAATCCGCGAGTTCTGCGAACGGGTCGGCGTATCGAAGATGGAGAGCGAAAGCGACCCCGCGCTTCTCGAATGGTGCGTCCGCGAGGAGTTGAACCGCACTGCGGCGCGTCGCATGGCGGTGCTTGACCCCGTGAAGCTCGTCATAGACAACTTTGACGGCGTCCGCGAAGTGGAGCTTCCGAACAATCCGCTCGATGAGACCGCCGGCACGAGGAAGATCCGGTTCTCGAAGGAGATATGGATCGACAGGGCGGACTTCATGGAGTCGCCCGAAAAGAAGTTCTTCCGTCTTGCTCCTGAAAGGGAGGTGCGTCTTCGCGGCGCCTGCATCGTGAAATGCGTCTCATTCCTGAAGGGCGAGGACGGCAGGGTGTCCGAAATCCACTGCACCTGGGATGAGGGTTCGTGGGGCGGCAATGCTCCGGACGGCCGCAAGGTGAAGGGGACGATTCACTGGGTCGATTGCGCGACCGGCGTTGCGGCTCGGGTGCGTCTCTACGACAGGCTGTTCACTGATCCGAATCCGCTGAAGGACGGAAGCGACAGCTACCTGAACTACCTCAACCGCGATTCGCTGAAGGAGGTCACGGCATATGTGGAGCCGCTTCTTGCGGATGCGAAGGCGGGTGAGGCGTTCCAGTTCGAGCGCACCGGGTATTTCTGCGCCGATTCCGTCGATTCACGCGCCGGCAGCCCGGTCTTCAACCGCACGGTCACGCTGAAGGACGGATACAAGCCGAGCTGATGCTGCGCATCGTGTCCGGCGGCGATGTTTTCAGGAGATTTCAGAATGAGGAAGGCGACAGTCAACAGGGAAACGAGGGAGACGAAGATCTCTCTGAGCCTCGATCTTGATGGGTCTGGTGAAGGAACCATCGATACGGGCATCGGTTTCTTCAACCATATGCTTGAGCTGCTCA
This sequence comes from uncultured Lentisphaeraceae bacterium, assembly GCA_964440985.1. GTDB lineage: Bacteria > Verrucomicrobiota > Kiritimatiellia > RFP12 > UBA1067 > UBA1731. The sequence continues at coordinate 15,119 of CAYTWE010000039.1, forward strand.
AGAAGCACGCGCTCATCGACCTGTCGGTGAAGGCTGTCGGCGATCTTGACGTGGACTACCATCACACGGTGGAGGATGTAGGGCTTGTCTTCGGAAAGGCCTTGGATGAAGCGCTCGGCGACAGGGTGGGGATCGTGCGCTACGGGTTCGCATCCGTGCCGATGGATGAGGCGCTCTGCGAGACGTCGATAGATCTCGGCGGGCGTCCGTTCACCGTGTTTGTGTCCGGCAAGAAGCACATGATGGTTCGCGATTTCGAGGTGAAGCTTCTTGAGGAGTTCTTCCGCGCCGTCTCGGTGGAGGGGCGGCTCAACGTGCATCTCCGTGAAATATATGGCGATGAGACGCACCATGTGTGCGAAGGGCTGTTCAAGTCGTTCGCCCGCGCGCTTCGCCAGGCCGCATCGAAGGATGTGCGCGAAAAGGGCATCCCGTCATCAAAGGGCAAAATCTGATATGGTCATACTTCCGGCAATCGACATCAAGGGTGGCAAGTGCGTACGTCTCAGACAGGGGCGAGAAGATGATGTGACCGTGTACGGCGATGCGCCGTCCGAACAGGCCGTTGACTGGCGTCGTCAGGGCGGCGAAGAGCTTCACGTGGTGGATCTTGACGGAGCCTTCGCCGGGACGCCAAGGCACGCAGCGGTGATTGCGGACGTAATCAAGGCTTTTGCCGGCCCCGTGGAGGTCGGCGGCGGTCTGCGCACACCGGAGGCTCTGGCCGCTGTGATCGAGGCCGGGGCGACACGTGCCATCATCGGGTCGGCGGCTCTTGAGGATCCTGAGTTCCTGTCGAGTTCGATCGAGATATACGGCGACAGGATTGCTGTCGGAATCGATGCCCGCAACGGCTTCGTGCAGACCCGCGGCTGGGTGGAGACGTCGAAGACGCCGGCGACTGAGCTTGCCCGCGCCGTTGCGGCGATGGGCGTAAAGACGATTATCTATACGGACACCGCAACGGACGGAATGCTTGGCGGTCCGAACCTTGAGCAGATGGCGGCAATCTGCGACGCGGCGCCCAGCTGTGAGATCACAGCGTCCGGCGGCGTCTCCTCGCCGGAGGATGTGCTGAACCTGCGCAGGCTCGGCAGACCGAACCTGCGGGCGGCGATTGTCGGCAAGGCCCTGTACGACGGGCGCACGAGCCTTGCGGCGATGAACGCCGCCGCCTGCTGCGCAATATGACCTATAGATCATCCGTTTGACGCAGATAATTGCACCCCAAGGGGCGGCATCCTCTCTTCTTCGCGGATCGGCATTGTTTCCGTCTGCCTGAAACTGCGCCGCGAGATGTTGCAACCTTTCCCGAAAGGTGTTCTTTTGCTTTTTCGCTTGATTTTGCGCATGGATGTGGTAAAGTACGCAGTCGTACAGGTCATAAGGTCGTTAGATGAAAAGAGTTGGAATCATAGGTGCCGGCAGGTTCGGCATGTCGCTTGCTGAGGCGTTGGCGGATACCGGAACGGAGGTGCTGCTTGTCGACCGCAACAGCGCACTTGTGCAGAATGCGCTGAAGAAGGTTACGTGGTCGGTGCAGTGCGACGGCACGAATGCAAGTGCGCTTGAATCCGCCGGCATAAAGGAGTGCGACACGGTGGTGGTCGCAATCGGGTCGAACATAGAGGCGTCCATGCTCGTCACCGCGAACTGCAAGGAACTCGGCGTGGAGACCGTGATATCGAAAGCTACGAGCGAGATACACGGCAAGATCCTGGACAAGCTTGGCGCAGACCACATCGTCTATCCGGACCGGGACAGCGCCCGCCGTCTCGCCCGAAACATCACCGAACACAACGCATACGACCTGCTTGAGATATCGAAAGGACTTTCCCTTGCTGAGATAGACGTGCCGGAAGCCTGTGTGGGCAAGACGCTCGCAGAGGCGGATCTGCGCAAGAAGAACGGCGTGACGGTGCTCTGCATACGTCGCCCGGATCCGAAAAGCGACAGGAAGCCGATGCAGATAGTGATACCCGGCCCGAACGATGACTTCATGGAAAACGACAAGCTGATCGTCTTCGGCACAACCGCCGGAATCGACGCAATTTCAGGCAGGGGCTGACGGGCGGAACATGGCAGACGAAAAAAGGGCAAGCTGGTCAGGGTCTCTTGCGTTCGTTCTCGCGGCGGCGGCATCGGCGGTCGGTCTCGGCAATCTGTGGAGATTCCCGTATCTTGCGGCGAAGTACGGCGGCGGCGTGTTCATAGCCGTGTATCTTGCGCTGTCGCTCACGTTCGGGCTCACCCTGCTCATCACGGAGATTGCGATCGGCAGATACTCACGGCAGAGCCAGCTGACGGCGTTCCGGGCGCTTGGACATCCCCGGTGGAACTTTCTCGGAGTGATGGCCACGGTTGTGCCGCTGTTCATTCTGCCGTACTACAACGTGATCGGCGGATGGGTGGTGAAGTATTTCATCGTGTACGTGAAGATGCTGTTTGGCGGCGGCGGGCTCGATAATCCGCAGGCGTTCTTCGATTCGTTCATATCCGCTCCTTGGGATCCGTTCGTGTGCATGGTGGCGTTTACGCTCGCATCGTCCGTCGTCATCGTGATGGGCGTGAAGAACGGCATCGAGAAGGCGAATCTCATAATGATGCCGACCCTGCTTGTCATGGCTGTCGGGCTGGCGGCGTACGTCGCCATGCTGCCTGGCGCGGGTGCAGGCATCAGGTTCTACCTCGTTCCGGACTTCTCCGCCTGCGACAGCATAGGCAAGGTCGTCCTCGGCGCGATGGGGCAGATGTTCTACTCCCTCTCGCTCGCGATGGGCATCATGATCACGTACGGCAGCTATATGCGCCGCAGCGATTCGATATGCAAGGCTTCCGTGAGAATCGTCGCCGCCGATACGCTCGTGGCCGTTCTTGCCGGATTCATGATCATCCCTGTGGTCGTGATGTTCGCCGCAGGATCAGGAGGCCGCGCAGCGATCGACGTAGGGCCGGGGCTGATGTTCGTCACGCTTCCAAAGGTCTTTGCTTCGCTTGGGGCGGTCGGAGCGTGGATCGGATTTGCGTTCTTCCTGCTTGTGCTGTTCGCTGCGCTGACGAGCGCCATATCCATGACGGAGGCCTGCGTCGCCGCCGTGTGCGATTTCTTCCGCATCAGCCGCAACGCATCAGTCATGTGCGTTTGCGTCTGGACCGTTGCAATCGGTTCGCTGTCGGCGTTCGGCTACGGACGCTGGGCGGCGTTCAAGCCGTTCGGGCTTCCTGCGCTGGACTTCTTCGACTCTACGCTGAACACGCTCACCCCCATCGTTGCCGCGCTGATATGCCTGTTTGTCGGATGGGTGCTCGGCCCGAAGCGGATCCTTGCGGAGTGCCGCCGTGACGGCAGCAGTGTTCGCTTCAGGGGATTCTATGTGGCGATGGTAAAGTTCGTCGCGCCGCTTCTTGTGCTGGCGATTCTCATATCCGAGGTTTGCCGCACGTTCGGCGTTGGCGGATGGGAGATATGAAACGGCATTGACGGCATCAACTACGGAACGGCAGGGAATGAATGTCCAGTACACTTGAATCATTGACAAAGGTCGTCAACGCAATCGACGACATCGTATGGGGAATACCGCTTATTGCGATGATACTGGCGACAGGCGTGCTGCTGTCGCTGATGCTGAAGTTCCGGCACGTATTCCAGCTCGGAAACGCATTCCGGTACATGTTCCACAGCGGAGAAGGTCACCACGGCGAGGTTTCGGCGTTCGCGGCGCTGTGCACTGCGCTGTCTGCGACGATAGGCACGGGCAACATCGTCGGGGTTGCGACGGCGATAGCGACAGGCGGCCCCGGTGCGCTTTTCTGGATGGAGCTTGCTGCGTTCTTCGGAATGGCCACGAAGTACGCCGAGGGGCTGCTCGCCGTCAAATACCGCAAGGTGTGCCCTGACGGCAGGGTTCTCGGCGGGCCGTTCTACTACATCGAGCGCGGCCTTGGCGCGAAGTGGAAGCCTCTTGCCGTGCTTTTCGCGATTTTCGGACTTGGCACCGGTCTGCTCGGCATCGGCACGATAGCGCAGGTGCACGGCATCACATCCGCCGTCCAGCGGTTCTTTGACCCCGGCTTCAATCCTGCAGATCCATCGACGGGCATAGCGGTCTTCGGCGGAGTCTACTCGCCATCAACCATGATTGCAGGTGCGATTGCCACGGTGTGCGTGGGTCTCGTCATCATCGGCGGACTGAAGCGCATTGCGAAGGTGGCTATGGTCATTGTGCCGTTCATGGCGATATCGTACACCGCAGTGTGTCTGCTCGTGGTGTTCGGGAACATCGACAAGATACCGGAAGCGATCATGCTGATCGTGAAGGCGGCGTTCGATCCTGCCGCCGTCACCGGCGGCGCGGTCGGCACGATGTTCATCGCCGTTCAGAAGGGGATCGCCCGTGGCATATTCTCGAACGAGGCGGGTCTTGGCTCAGAACCGATCGCCGCCGCTGCGGCCAAGACAAACGAACCGGCGAAGCAGGGGCTGGTGTCGATGACGGGCATCTTCATCGACACGACCGTCATCTGCACGATGACGGGACTTACGATCGTCCTTTCCGGCGCATGGGATCCATCTCTCGGATTCGAGGGCGTGAACATCACTGTCGAGGCGTTTTCACGCGGCATGGCGTTCATCCCGGTGGCTCAGCCGCTGATGCCGTTCTTCATAATGTGTGCGCTCATATTCTTCGCGTTCACCACGATACTCGGCTGGAATTTCTATTCCGAGAAGTGCCTTGAGTACCTTATCGGAATGCACAGGCAGCGCATCGTGAAGCTCTACCGTCTGCTGTTCGTGGCGGTTGTGGCAATCGGCCCGTACCTCACGATTTCGATGGTATGGGGCATTGCGGACATCCTCAACGGGCTGATGGCATTCCCCAACCTTGTGGCGCTTCTTCTCCTTTCGCCGGTTGTCGTGAAGACTACAAAGGATTTTCTCGATCGCCGCAGGCCGGATGACAGGCAAATCGGGAAGGCGTAGCATCTCTACGGATGGCCGCCGGCGCGTTCATCCTTGAGCGCATGGCCGAATGCACGGCGAAAGGCGTTTCGGAATGCGTTGTCGTTTGCTGCGCCGCAGAGTGACGGAATCTGCGAGATGGGCGTTTGCGTTTCACGCAGCAGCCGTCGGGCTTCGGTTAGCCGGACGGCTGCGATTTGCCGCGCAATCGACGGCAAGCCCGCTTCGCGCAGACGGAGGTTGACGAGCGTCCGCGAGACGCCCAGGCGGCGCGGTACGTCGGATGGCCGCAGGCCGTTTGTCGCCTCTGCCGCGATGAGCGCCGTGGCGCGGTCGACGAGCCGGCCGGCCGGCGTGACGAATCCCGTCGATTCCCGGAGAACGATACGCTTGACGCCGAAATCGAGGCGACGGGCGGGCAGGGGGCGTTTTGCGTCCATGAACCGGTCGAGCAGTTCCGCGGCGTTTTTCCCCTCTTGGAAGTTGTCGGGTTCGATGCTGGAGAGTCCGGGCGTCGTCTGGTCGCAAACGTAGGGGTCGTTGTCGATACCGAGGACGGCGAGGTCTTTGGGGACGGCGAGGCCCACCGTCTCGGCGGCGGCAAGGACGTCGGCCGCGCGGGCGTCGCACGCGGCGAGGACGGCGGCGGGTTTGGGCAGTCCGGCGAGAAAGGCCGCCAGCCGTTTTGCGTCCCTCGTGGGCGAATCGGCGCGGGGCGGCAGCACGGTGAGCGTCATACCGCGTGGAAGGGCGTTGCGGAGCGCCGCTTCGCGTCGTGCAGACCAGTCCAGGGCGCGGACGGGGTGGACGAACGCATAGGCGGCGTAGCGGCCGCCGTGCGTGAAAAGATCGACGGCGGATTTTGCCAGTGCGTCTGGGTCGACGCGGATGATCGCAAGGTTCGATTTCCGGGTACGCAGGGCGGGCGGATCTTCGTCCATGACGACGAGCGCGGCGCGGGCGTGCGCGAGAGACCGACAGGCGGACGTGAACGTGCCGGTCGAATAGATAACGCCGTCCGCCGCGAACCCTTCGGGCGAACCGAAGAACTGGTCGGCCTCTTCTTGCGAACGGAGGATGCGAAGATTCCAGTTCGCATTCGCGCCGAGATACGCGAAAATGCCGGCGAGCTTGCGTTGACTGGCGACCGTGGACAGGAGCAGCGCGACGACGACATTCCGCCGCGTTCGGGTTGTACGTCTGACAAGAACGGGGTTCATAAACGCCAGTATATCAGATTTTTCAGAATGATGAGCAAAGTGTTGTCCGCAAAGTGAACACGGCCATGTGCGGAAATGGTATACTGCCACTGTTGAAGATCAGTTAGACGAAAGGATG
>CAYTWE010000040.1:0-21213 GCA_964440985.1 uncultured Lentisphaeraceae bacterium
TGCCGCCCTGCTTGTCTTCATCGCGCATCGGACGACGTTCGCGCGCGACCGCGTTGTCGACTGAATTCCTTGCAATCTCTCGCATACACGGTGGCGAAGAAGGCATGAAATCCCCGTTTTGCCTCTTTGTCGTCACATATGACATTGCAGTTTTTCTGAATCAACAAAGTTTTATTTAGGGGATTGAAAAAGAAAACGACCATTTGCTACAATTCCCTCAGTCGATTGTTGTGCTGTTCCGGTGTTGCGTTCAAGGAGGGAGAGTACCATGGCTATGCATAGGTTTGCAAATGTGGTGGCTGTTGCCGCCTGTGTCGTGTTGCCGGCGGCATCATTCGCCGGTGAGATGTCGAATCGTTGGGTGTATGTGTCTGTGCCGATGACCAAGGACTCGGATGTGGTTGCCATTTCGAATGTCGCTGTGACGGCGAAGTCCGGCGGCTTCAACGGGATGCTGCTGTCATGCGGTCTCGACTTCCTCAGGTTTTGGCCAAAGGACAGGATGGATCGCCTCGTGGCCGTGAAACGGATCTGCGAGGATAACGGCATTGAGATCATACCTGCCATCTGGTCGTTCGGCTACGGGGCGCTTCAGAACTACGGCATGAGCGCACTTGAGGGTGTGCCGGTGGAAGGCGCACCATTCATTGTGCGCGGGAACGACATCGTGTTCGATGAGATGTCAGCGGTGCGTAGAAGCATCGACGCAAAGCCGTCTGAATGGCAGCGGACCAAGGGATTCTTTCGCACCATACAACGGATTAAGGTGTCCCCCCACCGTCGTTACAGGTATCGTTTCGAGTTTCGCACTGTCGGTCTTGAGGCGAAGGAGCCGTTCAAGGTAAGCGTTGTTGACTGCGGGGCGCAACAGTGGCATGAGAAGGAGCGCATCACGGTAGAGCATGAGCCTACGCAGGATTGGACTCCGGTAACATACGACTTCAATTCGATAGATTCCGGTGAATACTATCTATACACTGGATTCTGGGGCGGCGTGGAGAAGGGTTGCTTTGAACTGCGCAATCAGACGCTCACCGAAATTCCGCCATGTGACGTGCTGTTGCGTCCAGGCGCTCCGCGAACGCTGAAAGGAGCGGTGAACGGCAAGGTGTACGAGGAGGGGCGCGACTACACTGTGCCGCATCCGGTATACCCGGCGTGGAAACAGGGAAAAGATGTGGTGCGGCTCGTCCGTACCGCATCGTCATCAATCAAAGATGGTGAAAGCCTCGTGCTCGATGCGTACGCACCTGCCGTTGTGGATGGTCAGCAGGTGTCCATGTGCCTGAGCGAACCTGATCTTTATGAACGTGTGGCGGTGGACTCAGCCGCGCATATAGAGCGTGTGCTGTCCCCTAAGCGCTGGTTTATATCCATTGATGAATTCCGGAACGGGAACCTGTGCGCCGCCTGCCGGGCAAGGAATCTCACGATGGGGCAGATCTACGCAGATGCAGTCACCCGACTTCACGGAATAGTCCGCAAGACCCATCCGGGTGCGGACATCCTCATGTGGAGCGACATGATTGATCCAAACCACAATGCCGTTGCTCAATACTACAACAGCAGAGGCGGATTTGTGGATGTCTGGAAGGAGATTCCGAAGGACATCACGATAGTCTGCTGGCATGACCGCAAGAGCGAACTTTCCATGAAGTTCTTTTCCGAAAGGGGGTTCAGGACCCTTGCCGCCGCGTACTACGATGAGTCGCCTGCGTTCGAATACTCGCGGCGTTGGCGCGACCTTGTGCATCGTACGGATGGCGCTCGCGGCATAATGTACACCACATGGCACCGCAACTACAGCGACTTGCCTGCGTTCATGAAGATGGTCAATGATCAGACCGGCAAATGCGATGACATGTCGCCACGCCGTGGGAATGAGCCGTCGCAATGCCGCAGCAGGGATGCCGCGTATTCCGACAGGCTTGTGTACCTGTCATGCAACTTCTGGGGGAAGAAAGGCGAGGCGCACTCATACGGTTTCTTCACGAATGTGGTGAAGCGGGCGCACAACGCCGGGTACAATGGCGTAATACTGGCGGCCCATCTTGATCTCATGCACACTTGGGGCAACGGCAGTTACCTGAGCAATCGCGTTGTGCAGGCAAAGGCGTTCTGCGATTCGCTTGGCATGGATCTTGTGCCGTTGACGTGGGATGTCGGGTACGGCGGGGACTGTCCGTCAAACTGGTTAGAGAGCCGCACCGTTGCCGATCTTCCGTACGTGAGAAACGGCGACAGGGCGATTTTCGACCCGCCGCCCGTGACGGTCGAGGGCGGCGCTACCGCTCATATGTCATTCAATGGGGCTGACGGCGGCAAGATGCCCATGCGTCCGGCAAGGCGCTTCAGGCTGAAGAAGGGCGTACGCTATGTGCTGACGGTACGCGCAAAATCGACGGATGTCCCGGAGAGCGACCTCTTCCAGTTCATCGGTTTCATACCGAGCGTGAACGGAAGGTCATCCTACTATTCTTCGCATAAGTTTCCGCATGACGGCAAATGGCATGACCTTGTCTTTCCGTTCGAAGCGAGGACGGACGAAGAGGTGACCATGGTGTTTGGACACTGGGGGAAGGTGGGCCGACTTGAGCTGTCCGATTTCAAGGTTCGCGCACGCGGCATATGCGGGGCGACGCGACGGGACGGCATTCCGTTCATTGTAAAGGATGCCGCATCCGGAGAGGTGTATGTCGAAGGGCGTGACTATGCCAACGTGCCGCCCATCAAGGTGCGGGGAGAGGGGGATCCTCTTGGTCCGTATCTTGAGTTGGACATCCCGTCCGGCAGCCGTATCGCGGATGGCGCGAGGCTGCTTGTGACCGCAGACATCCCTGCACGCTTTGGATATGATGGCAAGGCGCAATATGCGGCTTGCATGTCGAACGAGGATTGGTACAGGCGCGCTGAAATGGCGGCGCAGGTCATCGGAAACGTCATTCGTCCGCGTCGGTGGTTCCTCTGCTTCGACGAATTGCGCAGCGCAAACAGCTGCGCGGCGTGCCGCGCCCGCAACATCGACATGGCGCACCTGATAGGCGATTGCCTTACGCGGCAGCGTGAGATCGTTCGCAAGGTCGCCCCTGATGCGGTCTGCTACGTCTGGGGCGACATGCTGGATCCGAGCCATAACGCAAGGGAGGGCTATGCGCGGACTTACGGCAGCTATGACGGAATTGCCGGATGCATTCCAAAGGATCTCGTGATTGTTCCGTGGTGGGGAGAAAATGGTGCAGAGCAGAAGGCTGCAGGGCAGGTTGAGTATTGGCACGCGAACGGATTCAAGATGTGCCCCGGGGCGTACTATGATTCCAAGGATCAGAAAAACGAAAAGGCCTGGATAAAAGCCGCAAGGTTGCATCCGGAGTCGGTGACCGGCTTCATTTTCTGCACATGGCGGATGAACTTCGACGAGTTGGAGAACTTTGCGAACCTGATGTTCGGTTCGCACATGTAAACCTGCGCAAACAGAAGGGGGGAGACAAATGAACAGCAAAAGTGCGGCAATGCATCTGGTGTCTCTTGCGGCGGCAATGCTGTCCGCCACGGCGGTGGCGGGAGCGTTCGTTGTTGCGCCCGGCGAGACGAGAACGCTTGACGATTCTACGATAGACGGTTGCGACTCCATATCTGTGGAGACGGGCGGCATTCTTGTGCTTGATACGTCTGAAGCGCCGGCCGTCGCCATTACCGGCGGCGGGGTGATTCGCAAGTCGAATACCGCAACATGGACGATGCGCACGGAGAATTCCTCATTCTCCGGCACATGGGAGATCATAGGCGGGAAGGTGTGCAACTCATCATTGAAGAACCCTTTTGGCAAGAGCAGCAAGGGAAATGGCTGCTGCATAGTTGTCACGAACGGTGCGACGCTGTCTGTGGACGGAAATGTCGCGGAACATGACCATCAGAGGTTTCTGATAGGCGGCAGTGGCGTTGACGGATGCGGCGCGCTTGAGTTCGGTGAAAACGTGCTCAACACGGGCGGGAAGTTTCTGCGCTATGTTACCCTTGCCGAGGATGCCATCCTGTCGATGAAGGGGCGTGCCATTGTCGTTGAAGGCGTTTTTGACCTTGCGGGACATAAGATGACAGTCCGTGGCGGCGGCTCGCTGTACATAATGAACGTGGACATTTCAGAGACAGGTGAGATTCTTGTTGTCGGAAATTCCGACGGCATGACGTCGCTGATGTTCCGCTCATGGAACAACAACAATATCGCTGGCGTCGTTACGGATTCGGACAGCATGTGCTTCACTCTTGGCGGATATGCACGAATCGGAACGTACAACCGCTATCATGCTTTCAAGCGTCCTCTCCGCGTGTGTGGAGAGAATAACCTGCTTGAGCATATGGAACAGTACCCGGACAGTCTTACCGCAACGGATCAATCGTGCGATCATCAGTTGTGGAGTGGCTCAATTACGTTTCTTGACAATGGCGGTCATGAAAGCGGCCTTGAAATACATACGGTCAATGCGCTTTGCGGGTTTACGGTCGCCGGTAAGATATCCGGGCCTGGCTCAATAACGTTCAGCGGCGATGGGCACACGTTCATCACAAATGAAGACAACGACTACACCGGCTCAACCACATTCGGCAATGGCGTCTATGTCCTCGGCTCATCAGGGGCGATACCTGACATTGCGAAAGATCCGGCTGATGTAGTGTGGACGAAAGGGCGGCTTGTCCTCTCCGGCGCTGCCCCGTACCGTTTTTCGCGGCTCAGTGCGCAGAACCAGTCCAGGAACGACTTTACGGACATAGTGACCATTGATGGTGCAGACGTGACTGTGACAAAAGGCGGTTTCTGGGGTGTTGGGGTAGGTGGGTATTACAGCAGGCTTGTCGTAACGAATTCGCTTGTGAGGTCGGAGGATCTTTTGCAGGCGGATACGTTCAATGTTGTCAACGCATCCTATGCCAGCATGACAAACTCGCTTGTTGTTGGCAAAGGTTCTTATGGACTTCTTGAAGTCGAGGCGGGGTCTGTCATATCAAACCGTCTGCTTGTTGGAATGCACGGCGGCAATGTGTGGAATGACACATCGTTTGGGGCGGTGCGTCAGTGCGGCGGAACCTTGGTGGCTGCATCTCCGGAAAGTGTGGCCGGAAAGGGCAACTCGATTGGTGTCGGGCAGTGTTGCGGCGGCTATTATGAACTCATGGATGGATCGCTCATTTCGCACGGCAACCTCAATGTTGGATACGGTGGCATTGGCACATTTTGGATGCGAGGCGGATCGTTCGCGCTGACAAACATATTTGGATCATCGGAGGCAGGGCAGTTCGGCTTCGGTTCGTTCAATCAGGGCAACGGCTCCGTCCGTGTTTCCGGCGGCGCGTTTCGATGTCACGGAATCACAAGAGTGCTTGTTGGCGTTGCCGCGACGAGCAATGCCGTTCATTCGCTTACCGTGGACGGAGATGGCGCCGTCTGTGATTTCGGACAGGCACGGTTCAAGTTCGGATACGGAAACAATGGTGGATCCAAACTGCTGGTCAACATGAACGGCGGTGTGCTGCGCGCCGGCGGATTCGATAAGGTCGGCGACAAGCCAGATAACGGAATGTTCGTGAACTTCGATGGCGGCACGCTCCGCATCGCGAGCGGCACAAACGCGGATGAAGTAATCGTATTTGAAGACGAACTTTCTCCAAAGGGCGCGTACAGGATCATGGTGTATTCCGGCGGCGCAACGATTGACACTGACGGTCATGACGCAAGGATCACCAAGCCAATAACGTCTCCAACCGGCAAGGGCATCGCGTCCATTACGCTTGATGCGCCGATAACGCACACAATGTCGCCGGCAGTCAAGATTGAAAGCAGGACAGGTTGCGGCGCAAGCGCTTTCGCCCACTACAATTGGGATACGCACACCGTTGACCGCATCGATATCCTGAGCGCTGGAGACGGGTATGAAGATGCGACTGTTGCGCTGTACTTCAGGCCAGGGGTAGCGGTAAAGGTGAGCAATGTGGAGTTCGCCGATAACGCCAAAGGCGGTTCATTCACAAAAAAGGGGATGGGGAAGCTCACTCTTAAGGCCACCAATACATGGGCTGGCGCGACATGTGTGCGAGGCGGCACGCTTGCCGCCGGATGCAATTGGGCTGTCCCCGTCAATACTTCCGTAATCATCTCGGATGGAGCGACGCTTGACCTTGGCAACAGGGTGCACCGGATATCTTCCGTTACGTATCAGGTGGGTGGCGGTGCGATAGCACGTTCGGGATCCGCTGAAATGCCAGATGCCGTGACGTTTGAGATTTCGGTGGATGATATCCTTGCCGGGAAGTCGATAGCGCTTTCAGGTGACTTTGATCTCTCGAAAGTTACGCTTTGCATAGATGGATCGTTCCCCGATGAAATGGACATGAAGACGCGCTATCCTTTTGTGACCACTTCGGGGAGTTTTACAGGAATCCCGACGGTGCTTGCGCCAAGGTTGCCTGTTGGCTACAGGTTTGTGTATGGTCAGAAGCGCGTATCGCTCGCCCCATCAAAGGGATTCGTGGTCATATGCAGATAGTGGGATGATGTGCCGCCCCTGCGTGTACCCCCCCCCCTTGCGTGGTTCGCATGGAAATGCGACAATACACACGTAAGCGCAAAAGCGCACTTGTCGCCGGTTTGCGGCGGCGAGGCGGGAACGAAGACGTTTGAAGTTGTGTCCGGGAACGGACTGCTTGTGAAAGGAGACGGTTGACATGAAGAAGACATCTGAAGGTTTTACGCTCGTTGAGCTGCTCGTCGTGATTGGCATCCTCGGCATTCTGATGGGTGCACTGTTCCCGGTCATCTCATCGGCCATGCTGAGCGCAAATACGTCATCCATGGCGATGAAGGGACGCAACCTCTTCGTGGGCATCACATCGGCGAACACAGACCGCAAGGTGGTCGGTCTCGCCTCAGTGTGGCCGAAATCCGTCGAGAATATGTCGAAAGATACGGAGGACATCTCCGGCATGGATTTCAACAGTTCCGCGGGGTACTTTGAAGAGCTTTTCGACATCAAGAATTACGGTGATTCGAAATGGTCGCCGTACGTATCCGGTGTAGATGTCTCCGTGCTGTCCGGCGCGGGCGTTCCGTCCTTCTCCGGTGCGAATACGCTCGACGGCAAGTTCGTCGCCTGGTCTGTGCTGAAGGGGCTTCAGGACAAGATGGACGACATCCTGCCCGTGCTCGTCACGCGCAATGCGGCGATCAAACAGCTTCCGACCTCTGGAGTTTTCCAGGGTACGGAGACGACGGAAGTCGGCTTGGGCAAGGGGAAAGGCGAGTCCGATACGCCGTTCTCGAACAAGGCGTTCGTGCTCGTCCGCAAGGGTGGCGCTTCGCAGGTGATCAAGGCGAAGTACTCGAGGCTCAATTACATCTACAACAAGCAGGGTTTCACCGTTCCGTCGGGCGCCACGCTTGAGTACCTCAAGACGGGTGCAAAGTAGGAATGTTGTCCATTTCCGTCGCCGTCAGCTGGCCCTCATGCCGTTGATGGTCGTCACGACTGCTTTGCCCGTTTCAGTCGCGCATTGGGCTGTGTTTGCGCGTAATCCGGTTGTCGGCGGCATCCTCTCCTTTCATATGCACATCCATTGGGAAGGTGTGCATACGCATACACGAAGAAGACGCAAAATCCCCAAAATCGGAGTTTGGGGTTGAAAAAAAAAATGGCTTTGATAGAATAACGCGCAATTTCTTGAACGAACTGTCTGGAGGTTGCAGCGATGAAGTTGAAGATTCTGTTGGTTGCGGTGGCTTCGGTCATCATGCCGCTTGCGTCCTTTGCGGGTGGATTGACGCACTGGCTCTATGATGCAGAGGCTAAAACGATAACCTGCAAAGAAACTGGCGTTGTCCTGAACACACCACCGTATTCCAATGCCGAGCGGGCATTGCAGCTGCTCGGCAAGAAATCGGGGAATCTCGGAGATCTGGATCTGGCCAATGCAATCATAGTGGATTCTGACGGGAATGAGTGGAAGATTGTCACAATGCCTGGTACGGACGCCACCAACACGTTTGAAGGCGACCTGTCCCTTACGTCGTTCATTGCGCCTACAACGTTGGGACCTCTCAGCAACGGCTACGGCGGATATCTTGGCAACAAGTATTTTGCGTATTGCACTTCGCTTACTAATGTCGTGTTCGATTGTCCCGGTCTTGTGAATACATGGTTCGGTTCGTTCATGGGGTGTACAAATCTCAAGTCTGCGGTTATACGTTCGGAGAGGTTTGAGAATCTGGGAAACGCGACGTTTCACTCATGCACGTCGCTTGTTGACCTGACGCTTTGGATTCCAAACTGCAAGTCGACCTCAACGCTTGTGCTGTACAAAACGCCACTCACGGATACGTTGTTCAGCGACTGGAACGTCGATTCAATCACAAATCTTCCTGGCGACAGCAATGGCGGAGCGCTTCAGGATACCGTATTCAACGGAACTGTGTATTTCCCGCGTGTCAGAACTGTGGGGCAAAACGCATTCGCAAACGTCAAGGCGGGCGGATTCGAGTTTGGAACCGACGGCGATACGCTTGAGAGAATCTGCGTGGGGGGAATCTACCCGACTGACAATAATATACCGATGATGGTGCTCGGCACGTCTACCAATACCGTGCTTGAGGCGAACATGTGCTATGTCCGCATTGACGACAACTGCATGACCAACGTATATTTCGCCGGCTCGCAGCCGAAGGAGTTCCTGACGGCGGACAACGCTGAAGGGACGCCGTCCTATCCGTTTGCAAGATCGTACAATACGCAGTGGGCGCACTCGGTACGCTTCTACATCCCGTACGGAGACGGTACATGGGATGACGTGATTGCGCAGGCGGATGCGTCAAAAAGGCCGAATGGGCACACGGACAGCATTCATGACGTGTTCATCGGGCAGGTTCCCGCCGGTGTGATGGGGACATCCACAGGCGTGTTCCTCTCATACGGCAACTATCTCACCAGGCGGCACCGTCTGATTGTCAGGGACAACATCGGCGGAGCGTCGGAGCCTTCTCCGGCAATCGGCACTTGGATTGAGCGAGACATAGACCGCGCCGGCTGGGGGCAGACGATTACGCTGAAAGCGCCCTCGCCGATGGAGAACGAAGCCGGGGAGCGGATTGTCCCCGTGCGGTATCATGTTGAGCGGGCAGTCGCAAAGGGGTGGGAGCTTGTCTCCCGCCATCCATGCGAGGCGTCCGGCGAGTACGCGCTCGATCGGGGAACCGAGGGCACCCTTCGCGTGACATGGATCATGAAGCGTTGTTACGGCACCGTGCTGTCGATCCGCTGAACGCGTGTGCTGACAAGTGTGAGATTACGGTGCGGACGAAATCGCATGGAAGGTTTCCTGCGAAGTTTCAAGGTGTTCTTTGGTTGGCAGTCTCAATCCGCAGCGCACAACACACAATAAAAACCAGCGGCGAATTATGTTGTTTTTGTCGCAGTCCGTGCAAATGGCAAAGTTGACTTTGCCATTTGCACGGGTGGTAACGGAGTGTCATTTGGCCGATGTCGTTTCCTGTAAATGACATAATTCCGCCATGAAAACCATGGAGCGAAACATGAAACAAAGATTGCTGCCTTATGGAGAGGCGGCTGACGCTGATGCCGGGCGATTACGTCCACTTCGACACGTATATCACGGAAGTCGATGCCGCTTGAGGAACAGGCGCATGTTGCGCGAGGCGCGATGAAGCGGTCGGAACTTGTGCTATAATGCCCGCATGAAGATTGAAAATGGTGGTGAAAGGCGTACGGGTTCTCAGGTCGTGCGTCTTGCGTTGACGGCATTGGCGGCATTGGCCTTCGTTGCGCCAGCGATGGCAGATGGCTGGAAGATGTTTGACAGACGTTTGGGGATGTTTGTCCATTGGGGCATATATTCCGTCGGCGAATGGCACTGCCAACAGCAGTACCGTCAAGGGATGTCCCGAGCGGAGTATGAAAAGTTCGCCGGGCGGTTCACCGCGGAGAGGTTCAATGCCGATGCGTTCATCGATGTGGCGGAATCCGCCGGCGCCGAGTACATTGTCTTCACGTCCAAACACCACGACGGCTTCTGCATGTGGGACACGGCCACTACGGACTACAAGGTGACGAACACGCCTGCCGGACGCGACATCATCGCCGAACTTGCGGAAGCCTGCCGCAGACGCGGCATGAAGCTGGGATTCTACTATTCAAATCCTGACTGGCATCATCCAAACGCCTACAACGAGAAGAGCACCCATCAGATAAAGCCGGCATCCGGCGACAGCCCGGACATGGAGAGGTACATTGCATACGTAAGGGCGCAGGTCACAGAACTGCTCACGAAGTACGGCGAGATCGTGTGCTTCTTCTGGGACATCCCAACCGGTATTGGACGTCCGGAGATGGATGCCCTCGTGAGGTCGCTCCAGCCAGGCATAATGGTGAACGATCGCGGCTGGGGCAACAAGGCCGTATGCGACTACTCCACGCCGGAGCGCAACTACAAGTGGGATGCAGCGGGCGGACGGAACATCGAAGCCTGCGATTCCGTCGGCGTGCAAAGTTGGGGCTACCGCAGCAACGAGGACTATCACACCATCGGCTATCTTACGCGTCGTATCGACAGGTTCCTTTCGACAGGCGCAAACTTCCTTCTCAACGTGGGGCCGAAGTCCGACGGCACCATCCCCGACGAGGCGAAGAGGATCATGGCGGCTGTCGGCAAATGGCATCGCAGTGTTCGTGATTCGTATCGCGGCGTGACGACCGTTCCGGGGGCGGTGAAGAGGGGGCAGACGGTCGTCACCCGCAGGGGTGACACCGTGTTTCTGCATTTTCCCGATGGCCTTGACGCCATCGGTCTTGACTGTGCGCCTCTTGATGTGTTGCCGCAAAAGGCCACAGTGATGAACACAGGTACCGAACTGAAGGCCAGTGTGGAACTGATGCCGTGGAACGCCCCCGGCTCGAAAGCGGAGACACTGCACCTGCGGGGCATCCCTGCGGATGAACTTGCCAATGAAAGCATAGTTCTGCGCCTTGATTTTGCGCCTGGCGCACTCAGGGACGCCTCGGCGGCATCCGGATTGTGAAACGCGCAAAGGCGTTTTGTGGTAGAATGTGCGGTTGAAGTCTTTATTAACAGAAGGAGCGGTAATGGAAGAGAACAAAGTTGAACGTCCCGTGATGAAGATGCTGCCGGGAGATGAGGTCCGTCAGATCATGTGGCGCTACGCCGAGCGCTATGACATTCAGATGGCTGTCGCCGGTGCGCGTCAGACGGCCCGCTCGGTTGTCGCACAGCTGGTTGCCAATGGACAGCGTTTTACGCATGAATGGACACCTGAGAAGCAGTCGATGTTCGATGCGTTCGACGCATCGGGGATGACGGCGGCAACGCTCAACTTCGATTGCGGCGGTCTGTTCGAGGGGCCGCGCAACCTGGCGATGTCCCTTGTGACTTACGAGACGGCGTGGGTGGACAACGGCGCGGCCACGTCCTCGTTCGTGAACGATCTTGCGATGGGTCCGATTGCCGAACTTGGCACACCTGAACAGAAGAAGCGGTACATGACGCTTTGCGCACCCGGCAACGAGTCCGGCAAGACATGGCGCGGTTCGTTCGCCCTCACTGAACCTCTGCCGTACGTTGGCGTTGATACGGGCGTTCTCTGCGGGCGCGTCTCCGTCGCCGAATGGAAGGACGGAGAGGAGCCGATGCTGCGCGTCGAGAAGCGCGGACGCTTCATCACCAACATAGAGATATGCGACTACATCACCATCGCGCTCGATTCAAAGGATGAACGCTTCAAGGGATCGTGCATGGTCGTGGTGGAGGCCACCGATCCCGGCAAGTTCGACCGTGGCGCACAGACGAAGAAGCTTGTCCATCAGCTTTCCAACACCGGCGACCCTGTGATAGACGTTGTGGTGCCGGCTTCGCGCATCATCGGCGGGTACACCGTCAAGGATGGCGTGATTGTGCCGAACCTTTCCCATTCCGAGATCATTGCGCAGGTGTTCTCCAAGACGCGCGTCGGCGTAGGCGTGATGGGTGCCGCATCGCTGATGAGCGCCATCGAGCCTGTTATCCGCTACCAGCGCACACGCTTCCGCGGTGCGGCGGGCGTAGCCGAGGGAAGTCCGCGCCATACACTCGGTCTCCAGATGAAGGAGGATGTAACCCAGCGTCTTGCGGACGTGTGGGCCACTGCCGAGGCGGCAAGCTCGCTTGGATTTGACATCTCCCGCGTATATGACAAGATCGAGGCGATTCAGGATGAAGCCAAGGCGAAGCTCGGCAAGGGGCGCGAGATGCTGCGTGCGATGAAGGCCCCGATGGAACGCGCCGTCGCGCTGCTCTCCGAAGGAAAGAACCCGGAGGAGGACGAAGACGTAACCGTTCGCTACGTGTATCTTCAGGCCGTCGCCAACGTGCTGTGTCCGAGCTGCAAGCTTTGGAACACCGGACATGGCGCGGATGTGATGCGTCAGGCGATATCGCTCATGGGCGGATACGGCATTACCGAGGATTGTCCTGGCTTCCTGTTCTACAAGTGGACGGATATGCAGCTCGACGCGACATATGAAGGGCCTGAAGCCGTGCAGAGGCGTCAGATATCCGAGACGATGGGCAATGCCGTGTTCCTTGCGCAGCTTGAGGCGTGGGCGAAGGAGTGCGATGCCTGCCCGGCGGCGGACAGCAACGGAATGCACGCGCTTGCGGCGGCACTCCGTCTCTGGGCGTGGACACGCGCATTTGCGGTGTCGGCGAAGGATTCCGCCGGAAAGAAACTCGGTGCGTCGCAGCGTCATGGCGTGGTGTTCCCGCTGGCGGATGCACTCGCCGGACTGATGGCCGCCAAGAGCTTCCATGCGGACGTTAAGTTCCTTGCGCTCAACGGCAGGGAGCATCCCGTTGTCGGTCCGGAGATGGACGGATATCTCAACACGTTCAACGACCTTCTCGGAACGATTGCCGGAACGGTCGCCGGTGAGGCGGCGCGTGTCTGCGCGGAGGTGGTGTACGGGTTCGGAGCGGCCACGCCTGAGCAGCAGGCTGAGTTCGCCGCCCTGCGCACCAAGGTGGATGTCGCACTCGCCGGTACGAAGACCGCGAAGGATGCCGCCGCGAAGTGCCTTACCACCGTTATGATCCCCGAAGCGCTCGACTATCCCATGTAATGTGGCAGCCGTAGGCTGAAAAGACGCGGCCGAAGTGGTGTTCGCCACATCGGCCGCGCTTTTTGTTTGTCAAATGGCCGCCGCAGAAACGGAAAAGGTCCCGGAGGAGGGCTCCGGGACCAGCGTGTGCAAACGTTGATGCGGTTGAGGCTACATTGCGGCCTTGAGCTGTGAAACCCATGCGGCGATGCGTTTGTCCGTAAGTTCAGGTTCGTTCGTTTCGTCAAGCGCAAGACCTACGAGCCTGCCGTTGGCGGCGACCTTTGAGGCGATGTTGCCGTATCTGCCGTCTGCGGCGGCTATCGCACCCACATTCTCCGCTCCACGGGCAACGGCGGCCTCGACGAGCGTTGCGACGCCGTCGCAGAACGAATCCGCAAAGCCCTGTCCGTCGCCGAGGCCGAATGAGGCGACCTTCCGGCCTTTGAGGTCGAGCGATTCGAGAATCGGCATCCCGGTTGCGGCCCAGTCGTCTTGAAGATCGCCCATGCCCCATGTCGATGTGCCAAGCACAAGAAGTGCGGCGTTGAACGTGTCTGGCGTCGCGTTTGCGACGTTCACCGCCTCGCATCCGAGCGCGGCGGCGATTCTCCCCGCTATCCCCTCAGTGACGCCGGTGGTAGAGCCGAATATCACTCTTGCATTGTCCATTTCATTTTCCTTTCCTGTTGGATTTTAGCCAGACGCAGTCCGGCGCAAAGCTGGATGAAGCCCTGAATGCTTGCGGCTGCGTCAAGTGCGCTGTGCGCAAGCTCCTCGGCACGGCGGTAGGCGGACGCAAGCCTGAGCGATTCCGCCGCATCTCCGAATATGCGCCATGGCGTGTTGTGCCTTGGTGCGGACTCAATGCTGTTCATGAATCCGAACACGTCCTTTACCGGGTAGCCGATGAACACTCCGACTTCATGGCAGAGGCTTCCGCAAGCGGCGAAGCGTCGCTGAAGCTGCAGAAGCAGTGCATCGGCATCGCATGGGAGCGAGTAGCCGCATGATTCGAGGAAGGAAGCGCTTTCTGGACGCGAAAGCGTCCTTGAAAGCGTTTCTCTGTCGTAGAAGAGCACAAGGGAACTGTCGTCTTCGCGAAGTAGTTCGATGAAATCCAGTCCCAGGATCTCGTACACGTCATTTCTGTAGAGGCAGTACCTGAGGCCTTCTTCGTTCTCCTGGGAATAGCAGTGGCGGACGCGCAGGAGTTCGCCCGGCTTTATGCCAATGCGGACCGGTGCGGTCTTCTGGAGAAGAAACCTCAGAAGCTCCTTGCGGTGGATTTCGCTTATTTTCGGCTTGATGTCCATCGATGGCCTGATATCCCTTAAAAAGTTAGGCAATGATAACATATCGCGGCGAGGACGTCAATTCGCCTTGTATAACTTTATTTGCCTCGCATCATAAATCCCGCGGCGTTTGTTTGCTGCGGGATTGTGGTATAATTTCGGGCGTGAAAAGAAGGATAGAAGAAAAGACTGAAGAGCGGAAGGAGAAGCTTCCTCTCACGCGGGGCGAGACTGCGGCGGATGACGTCAAGGCAGTGATGAGGCAGTACGGGCTCCCCGACAGGTTCCCCAAGGATGTCCAACGGGAGGCAAAAAGGATATCGGCCGCAGGGGCGGTGTTCTTCGACAGGCGACTTGACCTCAGGAAGAGGTTCATCTTCACCTGCGACCCAGTGACGGCAAAGGATTTCGATGATGCGCTTTCTTTGGAAAGCGACCGCAAAGGCAACCGTGTTCTGGGAGTGCACATCGCGGACGTGTCGCATTACGTGAGACCGGGGACGGCGCTTGACCGCGAGGCGTATCGCCGCTCCACGAGCGTGTATCTGCTGAACAAGGTGGTGCCGATGCTGCCTGAGGAGCTGTCGAACGGCGTGTGTTCGCTTGTTCCGGGTGAAGACAGGCTCGCGTTTTCGGTGTTTCTCACCTTTGACGCGGATGGACGCTGCATCGGACGGAAGTTTGCGAAATCCGTCATCCGCTCCAAGGAGCGGTTTACGTACGAGCAGGTGATGGGGATCATCAAAGGCAGACGGGCGGCGTCACGCAGCGCAAAGGTTGTCCGCGAGATACATCTTCTTGCGCAGCAGCTGCGCAAGCGTCGGTTTGCGGATGGGGCGCTTGACCTTGAGGTTCCGGAGACGGAGATTGTGCTTGACGGTGAAGGCCGCATGACCGGTCTTGAGGAGCGTCCCTACGACGAGTCGCATCAGATGGTCGAGGAGTGCATGGTCGCCGCGAACGAGGCAGTTGCAAAGGAGCTGTGGACACGCGGAATCAGGATACTCTCGCGTCTGCACGAGCCGCCGGACCCAGAGCGATTGGAGCAGCTTCGCGCCGACCTTGCGGCCATTGGCGTGAAGTGCGGGGATCTGTCGCACGGGAAGAACGTTGCGAATTTTCTCCGCAAGGTGAAGGTCAACCCGCTTGGCAAGACAATATCCGTGATGGTGCTCCGTTCGCTGAAGCGCGCCTGCTACGATGCGAGGAACATCGGCCATTTCGGGCTTGCCAAGGATTTCTACGCCCATTTCACGAGTCCGATCCGCCGATATCCTGATCTGGTTCTCCACAGGCAGCTTGCGGACTTCCTCGACACCGGAAACGGACGTCTCCCGCAGCAGGCGCTTGACCGCACGGCAAGGCACTGCTCGGAGATGGAGGAACGCGCCGACGAGGCCGAACGGTCGCTCCATGACGTCAAGAAGTTCCGCTTCATCGAGGAGAACGGCGGCGAGTTCGATGCGACGGTCGGCAAGGTGACGAAGTTCGGGCTGTTTGTCGACGTCCCGGCTCTCGCGACTGGCGGACTTGTTCACGTCTCGACGCTTTCGCGCCGCTTTGTCCGCTTCGACGAACGGAGAATGACGCTTGATGACGGACAGCGCACGTGGAAACTTGGCGACGCTATGCGTCTGCGCGTGACGAAGGTGGACTGGGAAAACCGCTGGATAGATTTCGTTCCGGCGGACTGCGGTGAGCGCGGCGGCGGACACCGCAAGGGACGTATGCCGAAGGACGGCGCAAAGGGAAGGAGGCGGTGATGGATCTCTCCCTGCTGATGGGCAGGTTTAACGTCAAGGGGCGGCTGGTGACGCTTGTCCCGTTCGGCAACGGAAACATCAACGACACGTTTCTCGCCGTGTACCGGAATACGTTCACCGAGACGCAGGTTGTGCTGCAGCGTGTGAACCGGGCTGTCTTTCCGCATCCTGAGGCGATCATGGCGAATATGCACTCCATCACGCTTCATTGCCACGAAAAGCTGGAGCGGGACGCAAAGGGCGGAAAGGACGACCGCGTATGGCAGATGCCGCGCATTGTGAAGACGAAGGGCGGAGCGGACTTCATGTGCGACGAGAAGGGCGAGGTGTGGCGCGTGATAACCCGCATACTCTCGGCTCACGCATTCGATACGGCGCAGAGCCCGGAGCACGCCCTTGAATGCGGCAGCGCACTCGGCCATTTTCACTATCTCATTTCGGATATGCCGCCGTCATCCATCGTGAATCCGCTCCCTGGCTTCCATGTCACGAGCGGATATCTCAGTCAGTACGACCGTACGCTCAGATC
This sequence comes from uncultured Lentisphaeraceae bacterium, assembly GCA_964440985.1. Lineage (GTDB taxonomy): Bacteria > Verrucomicrobiota > Kiritimatiellia > RFP12 > UBA1067 > UBA1731. Next base: position 16,736 of record CAYTWE010000040.1, read on the forward strand.
CAAACGCGCAAAGTCGCTGCTGAACTCGTCCATGGAGGCGATGCGCCTTGCGCGGTACATCGACGAACACCGCGATCTCGCCTGCTGCCTTGAAAGGGCGGAGGCGGCAGGTGAGCTTAAGCGAAGGATGTTCCATGGCGATCCGAAGGTCAACAACATAATGATCGACGATTTCACCGGCAAGGGCACGGCAATGATAGACCTTGACACCGTAAGCCCCGGACTGGTGCAGATAGACGTCGGGGACGCGGTGCGTTCGATATGCAACCCTGCCGGAGAGGAGGAGACGAATCTCGGCAAGGTCTCGTTCGACGAGAACCTGTTCAACGCATTCATGAAAGGATACATGAAGGAGGCCGGGGCGTTCATGACGGACGCAGACAGGGAGTATCTGTACGATGCCGTCTGCCTGCTTCCGTTCGAACTTGGGCTGAGGTTCTTTCAGGACTATCTTGCGGGAGACAGATACTTCAAGACGCATCAGCCAGGGCAGAACCTGAACCGGGCGCGGGTGCAGTTCAGGCTGTGCGAATCGATAGAGGCCCGCGAGGGGACAATCCGGAAGATGCTCAAGCGTCTGTAGGAATGGATTTGAGGTTGCCGCAGATGAAACTGCCGCTGACGTGCTGCTCCGCGCTGTACTCCGACCATCTGACAAAGATTGACGGAGACATCCGCGACAGGGCCATATATTTCGGTGCGGTGACCGAACCGCTGCCGGAGATCGACGTCCCGGAATACGATTTCAGGTCATGCCGCCTTCTTGCGTGGGCTGTCGCAGACATGAAGCCGCAGATTGAGGAGGCTCTGTCGCGTTATGGCCGCTCAAGGGTTGCCGTTGTTCTCGGTGCGTCAAACACCGGCGTTGACGAGGCGGAGACGTATTTCGACAGATCGCTCGCTGATGACGGCGTTTGCCGTTTCCCGGAAGGATTCAGGTTCTCCATGCTTGAACTGGGGACACCGTCCGAATATCTTTCCAAGGCGGCCGGCGTCGACGGCCCTTGCTACACGATATCGACGGCGTGCAGTTCATCGGCGAAGGTCTTTCCGGCTGCGAGGCGGCTCATCGAGGCCGGGTTGTGCGATGCCGCGATTGTCGGGGGCGTGGACGGCCGCTGCCGTTTCGCGATGAACGGGTTCAATTCGCTTGGTGCGCTTGCGCAGGAACGGTGTCGTCCACTCGCCGAAGACCGTGACGGCATCTGCCTTGGGGAGGGCGTTGCCCTCTTCCTGATGGAGAGGGATTGCGCCGCCGGGCGCGGAGACCGTCATTCCATCCTGTTCTCCGGGGCCGGGGAGACTTCCGACGCATACCACGCAACGGCTCCCGACCCCGAGGGATGTGGTGCTGAGGCGGCGATGCGCTCTGCGTTGCAGGATGCGGGACTTGCCGCCGGCGACATCGACTACGTGAATCTGCATGGCACCGGTACGCAGGCGAACGATGCCATGGAGATGAAGGCTGTGCGCCGCGTGTTTGGCGAAACGCTTTGCGGCGGCTCTGAGCGTACGCCGGTCATAGAATCCACCAAATCGAGAACGGGACACTGTCTTGGCGCGGCGGGTGCGGTCGAGGCGGCGATATGCTGGCGCAAGATACGGAACGGAGAGATCCGCAGTGCGCTGTCCAACTCCTTTGCCTTCGGCGGGAGCAATGCAAGCATACTGCTTGAGAGGGCATAAGCGCACAAAGAAAAACCGGTGACTTGCGGATGGTGTGTCGCTTTGATATAATGTACGCCGTTTTTTCGGTTATTTGGAGAAAGTTCCACAGATGGCAATAGTTCTCGGTCTTCCGAAAGGAAGTTTGCAGGAGTCGACCTTCGCGCTGTTCAAGCGTGCGGGTTTCAATGTTTCGTGTTCATCCCGCAGCTACATCCCGTCGATTGACGATCCGGAGATAAAGTGCCGTCTTCTGCGTCCGCAGGAGATGAGCCGCTATGTCGAGCTTGGGCTTCTTGACGCGGGGATCTGCGGTTACGACTGGGTGTACGAGAACGGTTCCGACGTTGAGGAAGTCTGCGAACTCAACTATTCGAAGGCGACGTCCAACCCCGTGCGCTGGGTGTTGGCGGTGCCGAACGATTCCAAGATCAAGACCGTCAAGGATCTTAACGGAAAGCGCATCTCCACTGAGGCGATAGGTCTCACGAAGCGGTATCTCAAGAAGAACGGCGTCAAGGCCGATGTGGAGTTCAGTTGGGGCGCCACCGAGGTGAAGGCTCCGGAGCTGGTGGATGCGATTGTCGACCTTACGGAGACTGGATCTTCGCTCCGTGCGAACAACCTGCGGATTGTCGATACGATCCTCACCTCCACGACGCGCATGATCGCGAACAAGAAGGCGTGGAAATGCGCCGCCAAGCGCACGAAGATCGAGCAGCTCAAGATGCTGCTTCTCGGTGCGCTCGATGCGCAGAAGCGTGTGCTGCTGAAGCTGAACGCGCCCGCCAAGAATCTTGAGAAGATCGTCAAGGCGCTGCCTGCGCTGCACGCGCCCACGGTCAACAAGCTCAACGACCCCGACTGGTTTGCGGTCGAGACGGTCGTGGAGGAGCAGCTGGTCAGGGACTTGATTCCGCCGCTTCGCAAGGCCGGTGCGACGGGCATCATCGAACTTGCCCTCAACAAGGTCATCTTCTAACACGCCGGGTTCCGGCGCGCGTGTGCGGCGGAACGCAGAACGACAAACAAAGGAGAAATCAAGATGGGTTCCATCAAGAAGAAGCGCCGCAAAAAAATGTCGAAGCATAAATACGACAAGCGCATGAAAGCGCAGCGGCACAAGAACAAGTAAGCTTGCGTCGCAAGCTACGGAAAGGGGATCTTCGCCTTTGGGCGGGGGTCTCCTTCTGTTTTTCCGTGTTGAGCATTGCCTGGTGCGGGTGCGGCCCTTTTCTCGCCATGGCATGTTTCCCCTGCCGGAACTGCGCCACAGGGGATTGCGGTTTCGCGCACGTTTCCGCGGGCTGCGGTTCATTGAATCGCCTGTGTCGGTTTGCTATAATCGTTCACATGAAAACACAGGATATCTTTTGGAATCGGACGGCGGAGACGATGAGCCGCGACGAGTATGCAAAGGTTCAGCTTGAAGGGCTTCGGAAAAGTCTTCGCAGGGTGTGGGGAAACGAATTCTACCGTGAACGGCTGGAGCGCGGCGGCGTTTCGGCGCCGGATGACGTCAAGTCGCTCGACGACCTTGCGCACCTTCCGTTCTTCACCAAGGAGGATTTCAGGGAGGCATATCCGCTCAAGATGAATTGCGTTGAGCGCAGCAGTCTGCTTGAGTTCCATATGTCATCGGGCTCCACCGGCACGCCGGTGGTGATGGCGTACACCAAGAACGATTTGAGCCAGTGGGCGGAGTGCATGGCGCGTTGCTACACGATGGCCGGACTTGTGCGCGGCGATGCGTTTCAGATCATGCCGACGTTCGGGCTTTTCAACGGAGGGTTCGGTTGCTACCACGGATGCCGCAAGGCAGGGTTGTTCTGCGTTCCTGCGTCGTCGGGCAACACCGAACGCCAGATAAGGCTTATGCGGGATTTTCGCGTGAAGGGCTTCTGCTCTGTCGTGTCGTACGTTCCCCGTCTGATAGAGAAGCTTGACGCAGAGGCGTCCGGCGACCATGACATACCGTCGCTTCGCGTCGGCATATTCGGGTCGGAGACGTTCTCCGACGAAATGCGCCGCAAGATCGAGAAGCGTCTTCACATCGAATGCTTTGACATATACGGCATGACGGAGACGGGCGGCATCGGAACGACGGGGCAGGATTGCAGGGCGCATGACGGGCTTCATGTGTGGGAGGATCAGTACATCACCGAGATAGTCGATCCGAAGACGGGCGTTCCCGTTCCTGACGGAGAGTACGGCGAAGTGGTGCTCACGTCCCTCACCCGCGAGGCCATGCCGATAATACGCTATCGTACACACGACATTTCGCGCATCGTCTCCCGCGAGAAATGCGCGTGTGGCCGCACCTCCCTCCGCATCGACAGGATTACGGGACGTACGGATGACATGCTGATCGTGAAAGGCGTGAACTTCTATCCGCGGCAGGTCGAGCAGGCGCTCATGGAGATTCCGGGTGTCAAGGATGAGTTTCAGATCATCCTTGAGGAGCATAACGGCATGACGGACGTGACGGTGAATGTGGAGGCGGAGCCTGGCGTGACGGGGCATATGGTCGCGAAGCATCTGCGTGAGCGGCTGGGCTTCCTGCCAAAGGGCGATGTGTTCCCGGTTGGCTCCCTTCCTCGCAACGAAGGGAAGGCCAAGCGCGTCATCCGCAAGCCAAGCACCTGAACGAGCGACCAAAGTGGCATATGCCGAAGTCGCTGCAGCCCCCAACCATGGTAGGCGACGAAGGTTGTAATCACAATAATTCGATCATGTTGAGAAAAGCGGGAAAAGAACGGAAGACGGTCGTCGGGACGTGCCGGGTCGAGAACCATGCGTGGATTGCGGAGCGG
>CAYTWE010000041.1:0-20770 GCA_964440985.1 uncultured Lentisphaeraceae bacterium
GCGATTTCGTTTCCGTTGAAGACGAGCGGCAGACCGCGCCGCAGGAACGTGAGAACGAACGCCGCGTTGCCGGCCTCGACGGGATGGACGCGGTCGAAACGGTTGTCCCAGTCGTCGTTCGCCGTGTCATGGTTGTCCATGAAGCAGAACATGAGCGAATCCTTCGGAATCTTCGCCTCGTAGGTGCGGACGTTCACCATCTTCTTGTCGAGCGTCTTGTGCGTCGCGCTCTTTTGTCCGGGCAGGCTCGGCGTGAGGAAGTTGCGGATCGAGAAACTCCACGGCCAGGCATAGCAGGCATCGAACGCCTTTTTCAGATACTCGGTATTCACGCCCTCGTTGATCATCACGAGTTCGGGGTTGACCTTCTGGCACGCCGTCACGGCCTCCACCCAGAAGTCGAGCGGCACGCCGTCGCCCACGTCGCAGCGGAAGCCGTCGCAGCCGAGGCTCATCCAGTGGAGCATCGAATCAATCAGGTACTTGCGGACGTCCTTCGACTTGAAGTTCACGAACGGGAAGTGCCATTCGGTCGTGCGCACCGTGCCGTCTGCGTTCTTTTGGAACGCATCGGGGAACATGTCCTTCATCACATTGTTCGGCCCGCAGTGCAGATAGACGAGATCCATGTAGACCTTCATGCCCAGCGCATGAGCCTTGTCGTTGAAGGCCTTGAAATCGGCGTCCTTGCCGTATTCGGGGTCGATCTTGTCGTAGTTCGAGATGCGGTAGGCGTTCTTGGGCGAACCGAACCCGCTCAGTTTCTGCCGGGCCGACCAGCCGGATTCGTCCATGTCGCAGTCCATCTCCACGAACGGCGTAAGGTAGACAACATCGACGCCCACGCTTCGCACGTGGTCGAGCATTTCCGTCGCGGCCTTGAAGTTGCCGTCGCGGGTGAAGTTGCGCAACACGACCTGGTAGACCGTGGCCTTTTTCAGGTACTCCGGCGTCGGACGCATCGCGCCCCAACCGACAAGCACCCCCACGAGCGCACTGAGCAGAATCATTTTCTTCATGTTTAATACCTCTTCCTTTTTCTTAAGTTAAAGTGGTTCAATGGCGGAGGATGCGATTGCATTGCGCTTTCCCGACGCGTCCGGGCACGAAAGAACCGCTTTCCGCACGACTTGTCCACGAGCAGCAGGATTCGATCCGTCTTGTCGATGTACGTAAAGCCGTCCTTCCGTAAATCATCGAACATGAAGATGTCTGTCGCAGCCTTTTCCATGTCCGCCATTATAGCACAAAGAAGACCGCAATAACGCCAACTGACAATGGTCAGCGAACCATCTGCCATTTAAGCAATGTGCTTCAATCTGCGCCAAGTGAAAATTCGGCTGCGTGAACCCGGAGCGCGTCCACTGCACACCCTCGAAGAGATCGCCTGCGAACGATGCCGTAGGGGTGCTGTTGCTTTCGCCACCGGGAGTTTCTGAGGCTTGGTGACGCGAGGTCGTTCCACACCCCCTCCCACCGCCTCCCTCGTGGAATCACAAAGAACACAAAGACGTGGGGGCGGATAGACACGCAGATAGAAGTTCTCCTGAAACCGGATCAAAACCACGCAGACCGCCGCAACGCCTTGTCCTCCAAGAAAAAAAAATGGGGAACATCCAAAAATGACTATGTTGTAGCCACACCACCTAAACCGAAAGACAAATGCGCAAAAAGTTAGGGGGGGGGTAATTTATTGCATATATATGTGATTTAGCCGTTGACAGCATATCACCTTTATGATACCTTGCCGAACCATCCGTACAAGAGTCGACAGCCGTCGCAGTTGCGACGATGAGCTGCACCATCTCAAGCCAAAATCAATTCGTGAGAGGAGAACACAATGACAACTGAAATGCGGTATGCGGAAAATCCGCCAGTAAGAGCCATGCGGAAATACGCATTGAAAAGAATTGCGGTTGCCGCAGTATCTCTTGTCGCACTGCTCACTGCTGACGCGAAGACCTGCATCTGGACAGGTGCACAAGACGGCAGCGACTATCTCTACACGAACAACTCCGCAAACTGGCAGGATGGGCAAGTCCCGGTCGAAGGTGACACGGTCGTCGTCTCGCCGACGAGTTCCAAGGTGATCATCTGGACATTCAATTTCTCCATGGAGAACTTCTACTACACAAATACGTGTGGCGGCGTAATCTCAGCCAACAGCGGCTGCAAGATCCATGTTACTGGAATGGATTCACAGATCGTCAACGTGCAGTCAGGACATCTTTATCTCTATGCACCGCATGAGGTGGCGGCGGGGGCTCGCCTGACAATCCGACCCGCGAACGGCGCCATTACGTCCGATCGAAACGACATCTTCCGTGGTTCAGGCGAAATCCTCGTCATGAGTGATAACAAGAAAGAGATCATCTTTCGGTCGCACCCGAACTTTCACGGCACATGGACATTCCGCTCGCCAGTTCAGGTTGTCGGAACGCAAGGCGGCGTGACACAGCTCCCGTTTGGCGCGGACGACTGCACGGTCAACGTCCATGGCAAGGCATCGGACAACTCAACCGACTGCGGAAAGCTGACCTTCTACGGGGCGGCGGAGGTCGCCGGCACCGTCAACCTCTTTGGCAACGCCGAGATCGGAGCGAACTCCGTTTCCTCTGATGAAGACGGTCTCGTCACGTTCAGGGGCGACGTCTCCTACACCGCAAGTGCAGGGTTCAACACTCTGAGGCTTTCGTGCGGCAACATTGGCGCGAACCGCCGTTCGGGATATGTGTTTCTTGGCGACTGCGTCTGCATCTATGGAAACGGTGCACGCATGAACATCTACACATATTCGCCGGTCGGCACGTTCCACCTCGAAGTTCACGGGCGATTCTGTCCATCGACGGTTGACAACGCACCGCCGGCCATCAGCCTTCTTTCTGTTTCCCCAAACGCCAGCCAGGCCAAGGCCGACATACGTCTCGGCGGACCAGTCTCCTGCGAACACGCCTGGAAACTCGCGCCTCGGTCGCGGCAGCACTTCCACCTTCTGTCGGCGGACATCCTGCCCAAGGGCGCCATCATGGTCGGCTGGGATGCGGGAACCACGACCAACTCGTTCCTTGATCTGCATGGACACAACCAGACGATCTCCGGCATCGCATTCTTCGGGAACGGGCCGCACGACTTCACTGTCAAGTCATCGGAGCGTCCGGCAACGCTGCACGTCGGCAACCACGAAAACATTGTCCACACGATGCCGCTCCTGAGCGGAATGCTCACCGTCTACGCCTATGACAACGGATCCGGCAACAATGCCGGGCTGGAGTTCGCAAACGAAGGCGACCTCACAGGTTGGATCGGAACGGAGAAGAACGCTCTGACGTTCACCGCCGAGGCGAAATACCCCAACCTCGGCGGAATCGAATGCACGGGCGAGGGATCCGTCTCGATTGAGTCCGGCGCCACGTTCAATCCAGAGATGACGCTTGACGTGCATGACGTGACAGGCGACGGCATCCGTCTATCGACAGGCGCAGACCTGACCGTGAAACACGCATTCATCGAGGATGTAGACCTGCCGGCGGGCATCTACTGCCGCACAGGTGCAGGCGTTGCGGGCGCTACTGAGGTTGCATGGCTGAAGGCAGGACGGAATGAGGCGGCCGACGCGCAGGGTGGAACAGTCACGGTCACAGCGCACGACCCGGTCTGGATCTGGACTGGCAATGGCGCGACAGGCTCATTCACCGATCCGGCGAACTGGGGCGCGAACGCCGCGCCGGATCTCACGAACACGACACTGACGCTGAACTTCAAGAACGCGGCCGGCAAGCCGGGCGTGGTCGTTCCGATAGACGGCACGGTCGCACCGGCCGGATCAATCAACTGCGGCGACTACGGCAAAGGGGCGGTCACGTTCGGCGGCACTGGCACGCTTGTGCTGGGCGGCACGGACGACGATCTCAATATGGTTTTCACCGAGACCTCATCGCTGACATGGAACGGAACGGGCACGTTGCGCATCACCGGAAAGTCCACCTCCACAGGAACGCTCACGGTCAATTCCGGAAAGGTCGTACTCGAATCGGCGAGCTGGCCTGGAGCCATCATCGTTGCGGCAGGGGCGGAACTCGTCGTGGGCGCGACTTGCGGCTCCGAGGTTTTCGGCCCGATTGCCGACGGGGAAAGCAATTGCCGCATTGCCCTTTTCGGCAAACTGACGCTTGGCGACGGCATCGCCGCATCTGTGCTGGCGCTGTCCATCGACGGAAACACCGTACGCTACGGCAAGACCTGCGGATCTCCCGCCTCTGCGGCATCGCGCACAGACGCCCTGCATTTCGGCGGCACCGGAACGGTTGTCTCCTACAGACGCACAGGCATGAGACTTATTGTCCGCTGATCCGAACGCACACAACGAGCATGAAACAAAACAAAGGATGACATAGATGAATTCAGGAATGAAACATTCAATTGCGAAGCATTGTCTTGGGGCTGCAATCGCCCTCATCGCGTCACTTGCCACCGATGCAGCGGAACCGTTCCTGAACGTTCGCGACTTCGGCGCAAAAGGCGACGGAGTGGCTGACGACACGGCGGCCATACGCGCCGCACTGTCGCAGGCGGCGAAGGAAAACGCCGCGCGTCGAGTGCGGGTAGGACATCGCAGCCTTGAGAACGGAGGCGTAGGCGATGGGCCGATAAGTGAAGTGTTCTTCCCGCAAGGAATCTACCGAGTGAGCGAGACGCTGCTCGTCCGGCGCGACGCCGTCCTGCGCGGCGACGGGGCAACAATCCAGATGAAGGCAGCCGACCGCGACATCATGTATTTCCACAGCGCGTTCCGATGCTTCGTGCGCGGACTCGCATTCGAGGGCGGCGCAACGGCGCTCAGGTTCTGGACGCAGAACAACGACACCGCACACATCACCATCCAAGGATGCAGTTTCGCCGGCACATCGGCCGCCGCCATCGAATGCCTTTCATTCTCCTTCAAGACAAACGGCCAGTCACGTGCACTTCCGCCGTATCTGGTGCAGAAGGAGAGCGATGTTCCGCGTCCGAACCCGCGCTACGCTGGCGTACGCGGCGGCTGGCCGAATTCAACGCTCCTCGCAATAGAGGACTGTGCGTTCGAAAACTGCGCACGGGCGACGGACTTCGCGTGCGACGGCGCCGTGATGCGACGGGTGCGGGCTGTGACGGCAAAGGGCGCACCGGGCGGTGCGTTTCTCGTCGGCAACCGCCTCCATGCCTACGATATGGATGTAACGGTGTGCCGCATGGCGAACGTACGACAGAGCGTGTTTGAGACAAAGCACGCTGGCGCAATGCTCGACATCGAGAACTCAACCTTCCGCACGGATGACGGCTCTGGCGTATGCACCATACGCTCATCAACAGTGCCGGCGTATGCTTCCTCCGCAATCTCACTCAACGACGTCACCGTCGAATCCGGTGCATCAGATGACGACGCCCCGGTGGTGATTGAACCGAAGACCTGCCCGAACCGCCTGCGCGTCGCCGGCCTTGTCGAACGCGGCGCACACCACGCGAATCCCATCTTCCACGTCGGTGGACGAAACGATGCAGACCTCGCGGACATCCGCTACTTCAAACACTTTCCCGTCGAGGAAAGCTACCAAACGCTGATTCTGGAAAAGCCGCTCAAACGCCCCGCCCGTCCAAAGCCGCTTTCCCGCAAGGCAGGCCCGACGCTTCTCGCCACAGACTTCGGCCTTGATTACAACATCACGACAGATGATACGGAGGCTGTGCGTCGCCTTTTCGCCGCCGCGCGGAAGCTGAGGAACGCAACTCTCGTATTCCCGGCAACATGGGTGAACATCTCCGAAACACTTGATGTGCCGGACGACGTCTACATTGTTGCGCACGGAATCTGCGGCTTCAGAATGGAGGACGAAACCAAGGACATCTTTCGCGTAAGCGCGTTTCAGGACATCCGCTTTGAGAACCTGCACTTCAAAGGCGGACGACATCATGTCGCAATGTCATGCGCAAAGCGCGGGCTGTTCGCAAGGCTGACGGGGCGGCGTCCGTTCGCGTCGTTCACGGACTGCTTTTTCAGCGACGCCGCCGACTTCGCTGTCGTGGCGACATCCGGAACGGGCGAAGAGGACAGGCGCGACGACTTCAATCTCGTGATGGACGGCGGCATCGCCTTCACCAGCCGCATCTATCGCGGCAACGGTACGGCATGGGACGACCGCCGTTGGACGGAGATCCTTCCCGAGGCGAAAGGCGAACTCGCTGGCGCTGTAGTCTATGACAACAAGGGCCTTTTCGTGCTTCACGATATGCTCAGCGTACCGATGTTCTTCGCAAACATGGTCACGATGGACAAAGTGCCGGTCTTCAAGGAGGCGAAGGCAGGTGACTTCCGCTGGGTGGACAACAGGGGCGACTTCATTTCGCTATTCACACGCTACGGCGGCGAATGGGGAGGCGCAACACCGGTCTACAACTACGGAATCGGACGCGTCTACATGGAAGGCGGCTATGCATGGTTCGAAACGCAGATGGCACATCGCCACCCCGTCCTCGCCGATTCACCGGATGCGCACCTGAAACTGACTCACATGACATTCTCGCCGAATCTCGGCGGGCAGCGTGTCGAGTTCGCATGGCGTGACGCTCAGGGCAAAATTCATCCGACGGCGCGACAGGAGCTGTCATTCTCTTTTCCGATGCATTAAGACTGCTTGAATCAGGAGTGCTGAAATGAAGTTGAAGGAAGTTATTGCCGCTGGACTGGCGATTGGATGCGCAGCGACGCTCGTTGCGTCGGACATGGATGGACTGCCGAACCCTGAACGCGGGTTCAGATTCGAGATCCGCGTTGGACGCGAGGCGGGAGAACCTCTGCCGCGATCCGTCCGCAACAACTGGCCATTCGCGGCATATGCGAAAGACGGAGTACGTGTCGCGCAGGCCTACTGCTATCTTACGCGCTACTGCGATGCGCCCGTGCCCCAGACAAAGCTTGAGGCGCTTCAGTCCGATTTCGACAGGGCGCGGCAGGACGGCGTAAAGCTCCTTCTGCGGTTCGCATACGAAACAGACATGTCACGGATGCGCGGGCCGACGCTCACGCGGATACTCTCGCACATCCAGGAACTCTCCGCAATCGTCAAGCGCAACGCAGACGTAATCTACGCGCTTCAGATCGGATGGGTCGGGGCATGGGGCGAATTTCACTCGTCCGCCAGCGGAATAGAGTTCGACCGCGAGGCCTCGACCAAGGTCGTACGGCACACGATCGAGCACCTTCTGCCAACAAACCGCTCGACGATGCTCCGCACGATGCAGCTGCGAGAGAACGTCCTTGCCGACCTCGGATACGGCGACGACCGCATTGGCTTCTTCAACGATGCGACACTTGCCGACTTCCACGATTCAGGCACATTCATGGGAGACCGCAACCGTCTCATGAAAATGCAGTGGGACGAAATTCTCGGCACACGATTCTCCGAACCTGGGAATCCGCAGTTCGACCTCGTCACCCGCATAGGTGCGCACGTGCCGATTGACGGCGAACTCTTCTGGATCGGCCACGTCGATCCCGCCCGCCAGAACGGACTTGATGCGCTCATCCGTCTCCGCCGCCATCATTACACGACGTTCAGCCTCGTCCACGGCAATTCAGAGCTGGACATGAACAGCGGGAAGGACATCGGGCCGATCGACACATGGAAGAAGACGCCCATCACGCCGGAACTCCTGGCGGCGTTCGGCATTCCGAGCGATCCCGCCTATTTTGCAGGCGTCCCGTGCCGAACAGCCTATGAGTACATCCGCGACCATCTTGGCTATCGGCTTGCCGCAACAAGCGCATCATGGACGGGCAAGACGGCTCGTGTGACGATCCGGAACAGCGGCTTCGCCGCGCCGATCAATCCGCGTCCAGCATTTTTCGTTGTGGTGTCATCGGATGGCACGGTCAAGGAATGCCCGACGGAGTTCGACTGCCGCCGTCTCGAACCTGAGAGTGAGACTGTGATTGAGGGGGCAGTCCCCGCGCCGCGTACGGGTGACCGTCTCGCGCTCTGGCTGCCGGATGAATCGCCGTCGCTCCGCCTGCGCCCGGAATACGCAATCCGTCTTGCTGGTGGCGGCGCACCGGAAACGGTCGGCGGGCGACTGCTTAACGTTCTTGCACTGCCAAAGTGATTTGCCGCGAATTGATGTTTAATCAAACCGTCTCCGAACACGCCATACGCTGTGGTAGAATACGTCCGTTTTAAGCAACCTGACATCAAATTCACCACGCGACCATCACCGTACGCCAATGCCATCCACATCTTCGCTGCTTACCGAGTACGCCGACAGGTATGAAACTCCAGAATTCCTGAACGGCGACCCTTCCTGGTTCATGCATCAGGTCGATGGCGATGCCAACCGTGAGGCGCTGGCGTTTCTGGCATCATGCCTCAGTTTCGGAAGCCGGGCGCAGTTCATGCCAAAAATCCAGTGGATGCGCGAATGTGCGGCTGACGATGTGGATGGCTGGATCAGGCACGGAAGGTTCGCAAAGGATTTGCCGGCCGATCCGGGGAGATGCTTCTACCGGTTTTTCACGTTCAGCACGATGAACTCGTTTCTGTGCGCATACCGGAAACTGATGGAAGCGTACGGAACGCTTGGCGGCTACATAAGGTCGGAGGGGAACGGCACTGGGCTTGGCGCCGTTGCGGCTATATGCCGGTACTTTTCAGCGCACGGGGGAGATGCCGTCGTCCCGAAGGACGCCCGCTCGGCCTGCAAGCGCGTCTGCATGTTCCTGCGGTGGATGGTGCGCAGCGGTTCGCCGGTCGATATCGGTCTCTGGTCGGACTTCATAGACCGCCGGACACTTGTGATGCCGCTTGACACGCACGTAATGCAGCAGTCGCGCCGGCTCGGTCTCCTCAAAGGCTCATGCACATCAATGTGCGCCGCGAGGAGACTCACGGCCTCTCTCGCCGAAGTGTTTCCTGACGATCCGCTGCGCGGCGACTTCGCGCTCTTCGGCTACAGCGTCGCACACGCCCGCACGTCCGCATGATGTGACCGACGGCTCAGGTCATCCACGCTCAAGGAAACGTCCAGTGCCGGAATGGGTGAACCTGCCGCCGTCGTACGCCAGCGTCCCGTTGACGAACACCTTTTCCATCCCCTCGCAGAACGAGTGGCTTTTCGCATACGTGGCTGTGTTGCGGAACTCCGCTTCATGCCACACGGCAACGTCCGCAAATGCGCCGTTCTCAAGGACACCGCGTCCGGTTATTCCAAAGCGCCTTGCCGGGACGGACGTCATCCGCGCAATCGCGGCGGCGTCCGGACGAGATGCGCCATGCGCCGTGCGGCGGTAGAACTCCGGCATCGTTCCGTATGCACGTGGATGCGGATGATCTGCGCCAAGCGGACCCCATGGCGCACGAAGCGATGCGTCGCTTCCTGGGACGATCCACGGCATTGCGTAGATCCGGTCGAGGTTCGCCTCGCTCATTCCGAAGAAGAACGCCCCCGTGCGGCAGAGATCCTTCTCCAGTATCGAACACACAAGCTCACCGGCCGTACGCGCACCGCCAACAAACGCCTCTCCGCTGTGCAGCAGCTCCGACACGGTGCGTCCGGGACATTTGCTGTTGTCGGGATGCCACACGCCGCCGATCATCACCGTTGACCAGTCCCTGTCAGACTTGTCGATTTCGTCGACAATGCGTGAGCGAATGGCTGCGCTCGCAAGGCGCTCAAGCTCCGCCGGTGCGCCGCCCTCGCCGGCCCAGTCCGGAAACACTACGTCGAGGTCTGTCCCGGCGGCGCAGAACGGATAGCGGTCGCTGCCGAGCAGAAGACCGCAGTCCACCGCATTCTGCATCTTCTCAAGCACTTCATCGATCTTGTGCCAGTTGCGTCTGCCGCTTGTCTTGAGATGCGAAATCTCGGCGCGTATGCCTGTCGCCCGCACAAGCTCAAGCACTTCATCTATCGCCTCGATTATGGCATCCCCTTCGCTCCTCATGTGCGTGGCGTACATACCGCCGCGACGTGCGGCCACTTTGGCGAGCGACGTCACCTCCTCTGGCGTGGAGTATTTTCCGGGCTGATATATCAGACCGGTCGTGAGACCCCATCCGCCGTCATCGAGTTCCCGTGCAAGCAGTCGGCACATTCGCTCCACTTCGTCAGGTGTTGCAGCCCGCCCGCAGTACCCTACGACCGAGGATCGGAGCGTGTTGTGTCCGATGAACTGCACGGTGTTTATCGACGGACGCGCCGCAGCGAGCGTCTCGCGGTACTCGGCGAGCGAACGCCACGTAAGCCGTTCGCCAAGTATGCTCGCCCAGTCCCCGGAAAGCCTGGCATCTCCGTAGCGCGGCGCGGCACTGCCGCCGCATTGTCCGTTGATCTCGGTGGTTATGCCCTGGCTGAGCTTGCTTGGCGCATCCGGCTCAACCACGAGATATGCGTCGCTGTGGCTGTGCGCATCTATGAACCCCGGAGTGACCGCGCATCCTGTCGCATCCACCACGCAATCGAAGCTGCACCGCGCCGATGCGGGCAGACGGCCTTCGCCTACATCCGTTATCCTGTCACCTGAGAACGCAACGAATCCGGGAAATCCTGGACGTCCCGTCCCGTCCACGACAATCCCGTTCTCTATGAGTGTGCGCATCAAATCCTCTTCACGCGAAGCGTGAGGTTGCTGCGCGAAACGACCTTCACCTTTTCACCGGCGGGGATAGACTCCTCCGCCGTCGCAGTCCATTCCGCATCTCCGACGACAATCCGTCCGGGGACATCCGGAGCTATCGCGGCGACAACCTCGCCGATGCGCCCAGCAAATTCGTCGGGGAGCGTCCTGCTGCGTCCGTTGTCGCCGAAGAACACATTCTTGACGTATCGCCGCAGCGTGACGAGATATATGAGAGAGAAGAGAGAGAAGAACGCCAGCTGCCACTTGAACGACGGATTGAACGGATCTGGAAGAAGCAGCACGAGACCGCCGACCGTTGCGGCGGAAAGCCCAAAGAAGAACATCACAAATCCGGGCGTGAGCAATTCGGCGAGCATCAGGCCCGCACCCACGTACAGCCATATCCAACCTATGTCGAGAAAATCCATGTCAACCTCCTTGTCGCGATTATATCACAGTGTGCCGTCATGCGGCTGCACGCTGCCTTTCCAGAAGGAAATCCACTCCTTGATCAGATTCTCCGTCATCTCGCCGCCCATGACGTCGCGCATTGCATCGCCTCGCCGCCTTGTGCGCACCAGCGACTTCATCAGGTCACGGCGGAGGTTCTTGAACGGCTGGAATCTGACCTCCGGCGCACCGACCTGAAGGAAATACGCCAGCGACCACGCAAGACGGTACTTCATCCTGCGCTCTTCGTCGCTTCCGGCGTAGAAGTCCGCGTAGTCCATGGCGAACAGTGCCGGCAGATGTTCGGCCAAACCTGGGGCATTGGCGTTTATGGCGGCGGCCGCCTCGCGGTCGACATCGAACACAAGACGTCCGGTTGAATCGAAATGCGAGTTCTCGAACAGAACGGCGTGTCCTTCATTGAACCACGGCGGCATCTGGAGCATTGAACAGGCGTAGTCAAGGTGCTGGTGAAGCGCCTCGTGCCAGACCGTGCGGAGCATCGCTGTCGCGCCGTCCATCGGATAGAACATCACAAGCTCCCGGCGTTGAGGACTCCACAGCGCCGCCGACCACTGCATATCCCAGCCGACATAGTCAAGATACTCGCTGCGCGAATCGAATATGCGTACGGCCGCAATGTGCGTATCGTCCGCAAGCGGAGAGGGAAGCACATCGCGGTATGCCGCCTGCATCTTCGGGAGGCCGTTCGTGAGCGCCGCGATGAACGCTCCGCGCTCGGGAGCGGCGATGTTGTCTACGACCACCACGTTCGATGCGGCGGTGAAATGCCAGTCGGCGTAGTTTACGACATTGCGGCGGTAGTCCTCCGCAAGCAGATCCGTCTCGGCGTTTCCGGATGGCGGCAGCGGTTCGCCGGCGTCCCCGATCCACCGCACCTCGTCAAGCCAACGGTCTATGGCCTCCGGCGCATCCGTCTCGTCGGAGATGAGCGAGACCAGATACCAGTCCGTCCTGATCCTCTGTCTCCCGCGAGGTCTGAACGCATACACGAAGGCGTTTGCATTCGTAGTCTCGTAGCGCCAAAGCGCAGCGAGGTTCTGCCGCTGCGAACGTCGTGGCGCAACCCTTGCGGAGACTTCGACCGGCGAAAGAAGATACACGGCGTCGTCAAGCGCCTCGAGGTCGTCCGGTCGGACGGCATCGGCGTAGCGGGCGGCGAAGTCCCGCCGGGTGCGGGCAACATCTCCGGCGTCGCCGGGGATCTTAAGCCGTATGCGGCTTATCGACATCCGGTTTTCGTCGGCATCGCGCCAGCGTCCGCGCATCGAATCCGCGTACCACAGGTCAAACACGTCGTAGCGGTCTTCAAGGATGCTTCCGCCGCTGTCGCCGACGATGTACGCTTCGGCTCTCGGCATCTCAACCGGCTCAGCCTTGGCGTTCGCAGGAATCCCGCACGAGAGCGCGAGATCGGGAAACTCCTTCGCAGGATGGAAGATCAGGCTTGCGAGGAGGAGAATGTGGACTGCAGCTGACATGACAGGGCAGATCCGGCAAGCACGATCTGCCAGGATATGTAGAGCCACGCAAGGACTATCGGGAGAAATGCGAACGATCCGTAGAGTGCGGAGCAGTTCGCCACGCCAACCTGGGCGACAATGCAGATCTTCAGCCACAGGCCGAAGACGAGCGCGATGACGCCGCCGGACGCCAGCGCCCATTTCGTCCGGACCTTGCAGAACGGCATGAACTTGTAGAAAAAGCCGAACGCCAGCGCCGCGAAGCACAGTGTGACGAGATACGAAACGGTCTTGGAGAACAGCACCGCCACGAGCAGATCCATGAAGCGCCGCGAATACGGGATGTAACCGGCGGCGCCTTCGAGTATCGCCTTAACCGCGCCGAGGATTGGCATGGAAAGCGCGAGCGCGACAAGTATCGGGGCAATCACCGTGACGAGGAGATACAGCACGCAGCGTTTCCAGAGCGGGCGGGACGCCTTCACGCCCCATATCTCGTTCATGGACGTCTCCACCATGCCGAACGTCGAGATGACCGTCCAGGCAAGCATCGCAATGCCGATCCATCCAAGGGTGGAGGCATCAAATTTCGCGGCACGGTCGAAGAGGCTGTTCGACACCTCACGGGCTTGAGTCGCCAAGGCCTTGGCGGTCTCCCTGCGCTCCTCAAGCATCTTCGCCGGGATTGCAGCTGACGCACCAAGGCCATCCTGCGCAGTCTCGATCTGCGTTATGTACGCATCAAGACCCTTGTTTATCTGTGTGCGCGCGACATCCCCTACGCCGCACATCTTGGCAAGCAGAAGGGAAAGGCATAGGATCGGCACCAGCGAAAGGAGCGTAAAGTACGTCAGACCTGCCGCATGGAGACCGCACCGGGCGTCAAGGAACCGCTTGACCGTCCCGCACAGCAATGCCCACGCCTTTCCCATGCTTCCCGTCAGGCGCGGGCGAGTTCGTTCTCAGCGCGCCATGCGTAGTACTTCTTGAGCTTCAGCTTGGACGCCGCCTCCTCATCGCAGAAGAACCAGGCATCCTCGTGCATCTGGAGAGCGGAGGCCGTGCAGAACTGCGATACGCCACCTTCGACGGCGGCGGCGACGGCGGCAGCCTTGTTCTTGCCGAACGCAAGAAGAATGATGCGCTTCGCTTCCATGATGGAACCCACGCCCATGGAGAGAGCCTGACGCGGAACGTCGGCCGCCTTCTTGAAGAAGCGGGCATTGTCCTTGATCGTCTGAGGCGTGAGCGAGACAAGGCGGGTGCGGGACGTGAGGGACGAGCCGGGTTCGTTGAACGCAATATGTCCGTCCGAGCCGATTCCGAGCACCTGAATGTCAATGCCGCCGGCTTTCTTGATTGCCGCCTCGTAGGACTTGACCTCCTTGCGCCAATCCTTCGCAAGCCCGTTCAGCACATGGGTGTTGGACTTCTTGATGTCGATGGACTCAAAGAGGTTCTTGTCCATGAAGTAGCGATAGCTCTGGTCGTGCGTACCGGGAAGCCCAAGGTACTCGTCGAGATTCCAGGTGCGCACCTGCGCATAGGAGACCTTCTTCGCCTTGACGGCCTTCGCCATCTCCTTGTACATCGGGACGGGCGTGGAGCCGGTCGCGAGGCCAAGCACAATCTTCGGGTTCGCCTTGACGGCTGCGGTGATCATCTCGGCGGCCTTGCGGCTCGCCTCTTCCTTCGTTTTGCAGATTACGATTTCCATTTGTCTGTTCCTTTCAAATCAAATGCACATCCCTGCCGGAAGCGCCGCAGACGGCGTCACACCCGATGCATCTTGTCGAATATCTCCTCACGCTGGCATTTCACCTGCACACCGAGGCTTTCGCCGACGGCGGCCAGCTCCGCCGCAAGGACGTCAAAGGAGCGGCTTGCGCCCTTCATGTCGGCAATCATCATCATGTTGAAGTAGTCCTGGACGATCGTCTGGGAGATGTCGAGGATGTTTACGCCGCTGTCGGCGAGATACGTGCAGGTCTTCGCGAGAATCCCTATCGTATCCTTGCCGACAACCGTTATGACTACCTTGTCCATTGCGTACCGCTCTCCCATCAGCCGTGGCGGCCGCGAAGCGTGCCGTGCGCGAGGAATCCGTCGTACTTGCGCACAAGCAGGTGGGACTCCATGATGCGCAGGGTGTCAAGCGCAACGCCCACGATGATCAGGAGCGACGTGCCGCCGAAGAAGGAGGCGATCGCCCACGGCACCTGCATGGCGCCGTTCAGCACCTGCGGCAGGAGGGCGACGACGAGCAGCCCGGTGCCGCCGATGAGCGTGATGCGCGTCATGACGGCATCGAGATATTCGGCTGTGGCGCGTCCGGGACGCACTCCGGGAACGTACGAACCGTCCTTCTTGAGGTTCTCGGAGATGTCTATCGCATTGAACTGCGTCGCCACCCAGAAGAACGCGAAGAACATGATGAAAGCGGCGTACACGACGAGATGCACGGGGCTGCTCATGTCTGCGAGCTGCGTGAAGAAGGAGCGAAGCCATCCCATGAAGCCCGTGGCGTCCGTCGGTATGTAGCGGGCAAGGAAGCCGGGGATCTGAAGGACGGGCTGCGCGAAGATGATCGGCATCACGCCCGTGTAGTTCACGCGAAGAGGCATGAACGTCTGCTGCATCCCGTAGGTGGCGCCGCCGCTGACGCTGCGGCGCGTGGAGTGGATCACGACCTTGCGGACGCCCTGCGTGAGCAGAACCGTTCCCATCACGACGGCGAAGCCGAAGAGGAGCAGAAGCACAAGCTCGACCGGCGAGCGCGTCGCCGCCACGCCGTTGTACCCGAAGTAGCGCTCCCATGCGGAGAAGATCGCCTCAGGCAGACGGGACGTGATGTTGATCATGATGATGAGCGATGCGCCGTTGCCGATGCCGAACGTAGTGATCTGATCCGCGAGCCACATCACGAACAGCGATGCGGTCGTCATGCCTACCACGGTCATCAACTGGAAGCCAAGACCGGGGTTGACGACGAGCTGCACGTTCCCGAACGCCGGCGAGAGCATCTGAGGATGCATGAGCGCGGTGGCTATGCCCCAGGACTGCACCACGCAGAGAACGATCGTGAGGTAGCGCGTAATCTGCGCAAGCTGCTGCCTGCCGCTCTCGCCTTCCTTCTTGAGCTTCTCAAGCGAGGGTATCACGGAGGAAAGAAGCTGGATCACAATCTGCGCGGAGATGTATGGCCATATCGAGAGGAAGCCGATTGCGCACTGCCCGAGAGCGCCGCCGGTGAACACCTCGAACCAGTCGAAGAGACCGCCGCCGCCCGTCGATGCGCGGATATCCTCGATTGTGCGCTGAAGCGTATGCCAGTCCACGCCGGGCGTAGGTATCTGCGAGACGAGACGGCACACCGCCACCAGACCCAGAGTGATGAAAATTTTCTTGCGCAGTTCGGGAATCCTGAATGCGTTAGAAAAGCCTTTCCACATCGCCATTTTGTTCTGCTCCGTTATCCTTGTTAGATGTATGAATCGCGAATTGTATCAAAAGGGTACGGGAACTTCAAGTGTTGCGGCGCTGGAATCTGAAATTGCCGATCGCTCCGATTAGATATTTTAATATCGCTACTTGAATATCGTTATGGGAGTTGCTATAATATGCGGCCGTTCCTTCGAAATAGGGATTTCGGAGGTTGGGAAACAAACGAAAGAAGAAAGACATGAGCACAGAAGCAATTGGTGCGGCAGTCGGGGAGAACCCGGTCGCAGACCTTGAGGAGACGCTGAAGAAGGTACGCGCAGCACAGCGCAAGTATGCCTCCTACACACAGGAACAGGTTGATGCGATTTTTGCTGCCGCTGCGCTCGCTGCCAACTGCCAGCGCATTCCATTGGCGAAGATGGCCGTCGAGGAGACGGGCATGGGCGTCGTCGAGGACAAGATAATCAAGAACCACTACGCCGCCGAATACATATATAACGCATACAAGCACACCAGGACGTGCGGAGTGCTTGAGACGAACGAAGCGATGGGAATCGAGAAGATCGCCGAGCCTATCGGCGTAGTCGGCGCAGTGATCCCCACCACGAACCCGACATCCACCGCCATCTTCAAGACGCTTATCGCCCTGAAGACGCGCAACGGCATCGTCATAAGCCCGCATCCGCGCGCAAAGGGTTCGACGATCGCGGCGGCGAAGGTCGTCCTCGAGGCGGCCGTCAAGGCCGGCGCACCGGAGGACATCATCGGATGGATCGAAGCGCCGTCGCTCCCCAAGACGAACTACCTCATGCGCGAGGCTGACATCATTCTCGCGACGGGCGGTCCCGGCATGGTCAAGGCCGCATATTCGTCCGGCACCCCTGCCGTCGGCGTCGGCGCGGGCAACACCCCCGCCATCATCGACGACACCGCAGACCTTACGCTCGCGGTCAGCTCGATCATCCACTCCAAGACGTTCGACAACGGCATGATCTGCGCCTCCGAGCAGAGCGTGATCGTGCTTGACAGCGTGTACGATGAGGTAAAGTCCCTCTTCCGCAAGATGGGATGCCATTTCCTGAGCACACCTGAACTCAACAAGACGCGCAAGACCATCCTCATCAACGGCGCACTGAACGCCAAGATCGTCGGACAGAAGCCGGTCACGATCGCAAAGCTCGCCGGATTCGACGTCGACAGCGACACGAAGATCCTCATCGGCGAAGTCGAGAGCGTGGAGCTTTCCGAAGAGTTCGCCCACGAGAAGCTCTCCCCCGTGCTCGCAATGTACCGCGCAAGCGACATCAAGGACGCTTTCGCAAAGGCCGAACGGCTCGTTGCGGACGGCGGATACGGGCACACCTCGTCCATCTACCTCGACGCAGTCAACGAAAAGGCGAAGCTTGACGAGTTTGCGTCCAGGATGAAGACCTGCCGCATTCTCGTAAACACGCCCAGTTCGCAGGGCGGCATCGGCGACATCTACAACTTCATGCTCACCCCGTCGCTGACGCTCGGCTGCGGTTCGTGGGGCGGCAACTCTGTGAGCGAAAACGTGGGAGTGAAACATCTTATCAACATCAAGACGGTAGCCATGAGAAGGGAAAACATGCTGTGGTTCCGTGCGCCTGAAAAGGTGTACCAGAAGAAGGGCTGCCTCACGGTCGCGCTGCGCGAACTCGGTGAGGTGATGGGCAAGAAGAAGGCGTTCATCGTGACGGACTCCTTCCTCTATGCGAACGGCTACACGAAGGCCATAGAGAAGTCGCTTGAGAATCAGGGCATCATGTTCACGACCTTCTCGAACGTCGCCCCCGATCCGACGCTCGCCTGCGCAAAGGAAGGCGCGAAGCTCATGGCCGGATTCAAGCCGGACGTGATCATCGCCGTCGGCGGCGGCTCCGCGATGGACGCCGCGAAGATCATGTGGGTTCTCTACGAGCACCCGGAAGTGGACTTCATGGACATGGCAATGCGCTTCATGGACATCCGCAAGCGCGTATACACGTTCCCGAAGATGGGCGAGAAGGCCTACTTCATCTGTGTGCCGACATCCGCCGGAACGGGATCCGAAGTCACGCCATTCGCCGTGATCACGGACGAAAGGTCGGGCGTGAAGTATCCTCTCGCGGACTACGAGCTTATGCCCAAGATGGCCATCGTCGACGCCGACATGCAGATGGACGCGCCTCCCGGACTTACGAGCGCATCCGGCATCGACGCCGTCTCCCACGCGCTTGAGGCCTATGCCTCGATGCTCGCCACCGACTACACCGACGGCCTCGCAATCCGCGCCCTCCAGACGATCTTCAAGTATCTTCCGCAGTGCTACGACGCCGCTGTGTCGAAGACGAGAAATCCGGTCGCCCGCGAAAAGATGGCCAACGCCGCCACGATGGCAGGCATGGCGTTCGCGAATGCGTTCCTCGGTGTGATGCACTCCATGGCCCACAAGCTCGGC
The DNA here is from genome assembly GCA_964440985.1 of uncultured Lentisphaeraceae bacterium. GTDB lineage: Bacteria > Verrucomicrobiota > Kiritimatiellia > RFP12 > UBA1067 > UBA1731. The sequence goes on from CAYTWE010000041.1 coordinate 18,485, forward strand.
GCGTTCCATCACATCCCGCACGGCATCGCCAATGCGCTCATGATGGAGGAGGTGCTTCGCTTCAACGCCGACCCCGTGCCGCGCAAGATGGGTACGTTCCCGCAGTATGACCACCCCCATACGCTTGAGCGCTACCTTGAGATCGCCGATGAACTCGGAATCGACGGCAAGTCCAAGGGCGAGAAGTTCGAGAACTTCATCAAGGCCATACGCGATCTGCAGAAGCGCATCGGCATCAAGCCCACGATCCGCGACTACGTCCCGGACGAGAAGGACTTCCTTGCCCGCCTTGACGCGATGACGGAGCAGGCCTTCGACGACCAGTGCACCGGCGCGAACCCGCGCTACCCGCTGATGAGCGAAATCAAGCAGATGTATCTCAACGCCTACTACGGCAAACATGAGAACGTGTAAACCGAAATTCAGGAGACAGCCACATGAAAGCGAAAAAGCCTACCGTGAAGAAAGCCGCCCCCAAGGCGGCGCCTGAAAAGGCGAAGAAGGATAACGTGCTTCTTGAACGCGCCCACAAGGTAGTCGTCAAGGACAAGGGCACTGTCCTCAAGATATTCGACCACGAGTACAAGGTGTCCGCAGTCCTGAACGAGGCGATGAACGAGTCGAGGGCCGCCGAAACCGGCCTTCCCGTCGCCAAGGTTCTTGAGGTGCTCAAGATCCGCGATCACTGGTGCATCCGCCGTGAATGGGTCGAGGGCGAGACGCTGGCGAGCGTGATGCTCAGGGACAAGAAGAACATCACCAAGTACCTCAAGCAGTTCGTCGCAATCCAGTGCGAGATCTTCTCGAAGACCTCCGAGCGCATGGGCAACCTCAGCGACAAGCTTGACAAGCTCATCTCGGCCTCTCCTCTTCCGAAGGAGACTCGCTACGATCTGCACGTCAAGCTCCAGTCGCTGCCGCGCGGCAAGTCCCTCTGCCACGGCGACTTCAACCCGACGAACGTGATCATCACGCCCAAGGGTGACTGGCGCGTAATCGACTGGTCGCACGTCCGTCTCGGCGATCCGCTTGCCGACGTTGCGCACACCTACCTTCTCCTGTGGCTCTCTGGCTACATGGCCGGCGCGGAGAAGTACATGAACATCGCCTGCGAAGCACTCAAGGCGAAGGTCTCCGACGTGCAGAAGTGGCTGCCCATCGTGGCCGCCGCTGCATCGGCGAAGTTCCATGACCCGAAGAACCTGGATCTCCTGACCCACTGGGCTTCGGTCGTGGACTACGAATGATCTACATATGAAAGCCGCGCCCTGCATATGCGGAGCGCGGTGGTTCCTGAAGATAAATCGGCCTTCCGGTCCGGCGGGGAAAATCCCCAGGACCAGAAGGCCTTTCCTTTTCACTTCGTGAAGCGCACGGTGAACCCGCCGCCAGGCGCCATGCGGAACGCCATCTTGTCGCCCGCCTTCACCGTCTTCGTCTCGTGGACGTACTTCGCGGGATGCTCGGCGGCATCGGGCGCATCGCGGAAGATTTCGGCCTTCCACGTGCCGGAGCCGAGGAAGCACGTCGGCAGTTCGTAGTCGCGGGCTTCTACGTTCGTAATGCCGGCCGCATACCAGGAGCCGTCCTTCGCCTCACGCGCCACAGCGGCCATCTTGTCGGGGCAGCCGGGAAGTCCGACGGTGTTCTTCCACACGACCGGCACGGCAGCCATGTACGTGAAGCACTCCATGTTCTTCTCGTAGTTCGTCGGACTGTCGCAGAGCATCTGCAGCGGCGCCTCATACATGGACATCATCGCCATCTGGCGGCAGCGTGTGCCGACGGAGCCGGGATTGACGTCGCCGGAGCCTGACGATCTGTATGTGCCGAACTTGTGGTTGAGCATCGCGCCGGGAGTGTAGTCCATCGGTCCGGCGGACAGGCGGAGGAAGAACGCACGGACATCGTTCGCCATCATGTTCCTGTCGCGCTCGCTCTTGTACCACTTCATCTGCTCAAGACCGTGGATGCCCTCGTAGTTGAGGATGTTCGGATACGTGCGGCTCAGCCCCACCGGACGATACGCACCGTGGTAGTCCACGAGCATCTTCTGCTTCGCGCATTCCGCAGCGAACTTCTCCAAGAAGACCGCGATCTCGGCGTCGCCGCGATCCATGAAGTCGACCTTGAAGCCTTTGGCGCCGAGTTTCGCGAAATGTTCGGCCACCTTCGCCTCTTCGCCGTAGACCTGCGCCCAGGCCATCCACAGGATGATGCCAACCCCGCGTTCGTTGGCGTACTTGATGAGGTGCGGCACGTCGACGTCCTTGTGGAACTTCCAGA
>CAYTWE010000042.1:0-20307 GCA_964440985.1 uncultured Lentisphaeraceae bacterium
CTGCGCCAGCAGATATCACAACTTTTCGCGATCTCGGCGCGGGAACGGGACTTTCTCGAAGATTTCACTTTCATGCATATGTTGGCGAATGGCATATGCGGATTGAAAATGCCGACAGGGAATATGGGTGTCTGCATAAAAGTCTCGTTGCACCTGTCTGCCGCTCATGTATAGGTTGCGCCAATCTGTGACGATAGAAATTGCGTATTACATCCCTTGCTTCCAGATGGAATATAATTTGTCCCCAAAATGTTTGCACCACAGAAGACATCTGGAGGCATCGCGGCGAAGATCCGCCAAAGGTTCCTTGCGCAGGTGAAAGGAGAAGCGAGAATGAAAATAAAGTACCAAGGGAAGGACGAGAATACTGATGCCGCCACCGTTGCGGCGTTCCTCGAGACGAAAGGCGGAGTCGAAAACGCAGTTGTGGAATATCGCGGCGAAGTTTTGGACGCAGCGGCGTTTGCCGGTACGCCGCTTGAGGAAGGCGCGGAACTGAATCTGTACCGCATCGTCGCAGGAGGCTGAAGGATGGGTGCGAACATATATTTGAGTGACCGCGAGAGGCTTATTCTCGAAAATGCCGTCGTCGGCATCGCGGGAGCAGGCGGTCTTGGCTCAAACTGCGCCATGCATCTCGTCCGTGCGGGGGTGAAGCGGTTTGTCATCGCCGATTTCGATGTTGTGAACGTGTCGAATCTCAACCGCCAGTTTTTCTTCCGAGACCAGCTTGGACGCAAGAAGGTGGACGCTCTCGCCGAGAACCTGCGGCGCATAGAACCAAATCTCGATCTCCAGCTCCGCGATGTGCGACTTGCGCCGGAGAACATCGATTGGACATTCTCCGGCTGCTCGGTAATTGTGGAGGCGTTCGATTCGGCAGACGCAAAGTCAATGCTTCTCAAGGCCGTGCTGCCGCTCGGCAAGCCTGTCGTGGCGGCGAGTGGGCTTGCCGGATGGGGGCGTTCGCTTGCCATCAGCCAGCGCCGGATCGGGAAGAACCTGATTCTGATCGGTGATATGTCAAGCGATATCCGAAGCGGACTCGCTCCGGTCAGTCCGCGTGTAGGCATCGCCGCCGCGATGGAGGCTAACGCCGCTGTTGCGCTTCTGCTGGGCGAAGAAATCTGAAAATATCCGGAATGGGACATCAACACACAACGGAAAGGAATGGACATGAAACCTCTCATCATCGGAGGAAGACATTTCGCGAACCGATTCTTTCTCGGAACGGGGAAGTTCGCGAGCCGCGAACAGACAGAAGCCGCTCTTGCGGCGAGCGAAACTGAGCTTGTCACTGTTGCGCTCACGCGCGTACACGAAACGGAAGCAGAGAATGACTCCATCCTCGGTGCAATTGACCGCAGCAAGGTGGAGGTGATGCTCAACACGTCCGGTGCACGCAACGCTATGGAGGCGCTGCGCATGGCAAGGATCGGCAAAGCGGCTGGCTTCAGCTGGGTAAAGATCGAGATACATCCTGACGCCCGCTATCTTCTGCCCGATCCGGTCGAGACGCTGAAGGCGGTAGAACTATGCGCCGGGCTTGGATTGACGGTGCTGCCTTACATCAACGCAGATCCCGTGTTGGCGCGACGTTGCGAGGATGCCGGTGCGGCGGCGGTGATGCCGTTGGGGTCGCCCATCGGTTCAAATCTTGGCATACGCACACGCGACATGATTGAGATCATTGTCGAACAGAGCCACGTTCCTGTCGTTGTCGATGCGGGGATCGGCCTTCCGTCGCAGGCGGCCGAGGCGATAGAGCTTGGTGCGGACGCCGTTCTGTCCAACACGGCGGTCGCGGCGGCTGGCGATCCCGTGAAGATGGCGGCAGCATTCCGGCTCGCAGTCCGCGCGGCAGAACTGGCGGTGGAGGCGCATCCCCCCGCCCCACGTTCAACGGCCTCGGCCACCAGTCCGATGGACATCTTCAAGTGAACTTACGCCATGTTTCCTCTACTCAAATATTCCGAATCCGATGTCGAGCGCTACATATCCAGCGTCACGCCGGAGACGGTGGCGCATTCGCTTGCGAAGGGAGTGCGTCACGATTGGTTCGACCTGCTGAATCTCATCAGTCCGGCAGCGTATGCATTCATGGACGAAATGCGTACCAGTGCGCAGACCGCTCGCCGTCGCTACTATGGCAGGACAGTGAGTGTGTACGCACCGCTTTACATCGGCAACACATGCATAAATTCATGCCGGTACTGCGATTTCCGCATCCAGCACAAGGGCGCTCTGCGCCGCAACCTGACACTGGACGAAATCCGGGCCGAAGCGAAGGCGGTCAGGGAGACCGGCGTCGATTCGCTCCTGGTCGTGGCCGGCGAGGACCCTCGCGTCAACACTGTGGCGCATCTGGCGGAAGTCGGCCGTCTCCTCAAGCCAATGTTCTCAAACCTTTCGATAGAAGTCGCGCCACAGGCCGAGGACGGCTACCGGGCGTTGTTCTCCGCCGGGTATGAAGGCCTCACGTGCTTCCAGGAGACGTACGACCGCGATCTCTATCGCGAGATGCATCCCGCTGGGCCGAAGTCGGACTACGACTGGCGGATAGGCACCCAGTTCCGTGCCGGACGGGCCGGTTTTCGCGTCCTGGGCTGCGCGTTCCTGCTGGGCTTGGGGCCGTGGCGCCGGGAGGCGGCAAGCCTTGCCGCCCACGCATTCCATCTGATGCGTGAGTGCTGCGAGTCGAAGGTGCAGTTCGCATTTCCACGCATTTGCCGTGTTGATGGCGGCTTCGAGCCTCCATGCGAAGTTGACGGGCGTGACCTCGAATTGATGATGCTCGCTTTTCGAATCGTATTTCCGCAGTGCTGCATAACCGTCTCGACCCGTGAGCCACCCGCATTTCGCGACCGCATTGTGCTCACCGCCGCCGACAACATGAGTGCAGGTTCGCGAACGACACCAGGCGGCTATGCCGTGCATGCCGGGGAAAATCGGAAACAAGATGTAGCCCAGTTCGCGCTTTCCGACGGACGTTCCGCCGACGAGGTCTATGCAGCCATCAGAGCCAACGGACAGGAAGTCGTGTTCAAGAATTGGGACAACAGGATATAGGACTTCCTGCGATGAAAAAGACATGTCTGTTATCGCAACAAATCTCACTTCGGTCAGCATTCTCGATTGCCGTTTGCCCATGACATGCGCGCATTGCATTGTCTTTCGTATTATAGTACAATCCGCGGCATGGGAGACAGACCGAACGATACGCGCAGTCCCATGACAGGCCCGGAACTGCTCTTGGGCTTTGTCGTTCTAATCATTTTCATGGTGATCGCGTCCTGCGTGTTTGACTCTTATGGAGTTAAATCACCGCCGTATAAGGTCGGACCGCTCCCGTGGACGGTGGAGTAGCCGCGCCCCTCGAGCCCTTCTCTTCGCGAAGCCGCTTCGCAATCTCATTCAGCGTTGCCAGACGGTCGGCTTGGACGTAGGTCCTGTGCCATCAGCGTTGCCAGACGGCCGGCTTGGATGTAGGCCATGCGCCGATGTGTTCGCCTGTCGCCATTCATACCATGTACATGCCTCCGGTTTTTCATGGTGTCCGGCATTTGGCAAACTGCACCGCCGCATTTATATAAATGCGGCGGTGCGAGGATGAAGGAAATTTGCTACAATGTGCCGAGTTTTTGGGTTCTGCTGAAAGGAGCATAAGATGGTCGCGTCGAGACGCGCGTTCATAGGATACGGGAGCGCACTTGCAGGCGGTCTTGTCACCGGATGGTGGAGCGTCGGGCTTGTCGAGTACATGGGTTCCGCATCCGATACGCCGTGGAAAACGCTCACACCTGATGAGACGAACACACTCGACCGCAGCGCGGCCGCTGCCCGAAGAAATAACCTCAAAGCCTTTGAACGAAAAATGCGAAGCGACGAACGCAAGACTGAACCGGGAATATCTACCGCACAATTTGGAGGGATTGAATGCGAGTAGCGTTCGTCACTTTCGGATGCCGACTCAACAAAGCGGAGGCACTTGATCTTGAAGCGAGATACGCCGCCGCCGGGTGGGAGGTTGTGTCCCTGAAGCAACACTCCAACGTGTGTCGCGACGATGCCCCCGACCTGATAGTGGTGCGGGGATGTTCAGTCACTGCAAAGGCTCAACACGATTGCGAAAAGGCGATTGCGCAGCTTAGGATGCGCTTTCCGACAGCAGAAATCAGCATCACAGGATGCCTTTCCGCCGCGATGGAGAACAAAGGGAAGGACAGCAACCCGGCCGGAAACGCCCCGGACATCATTGAACCTGAAGCGCAAACAGGCGTTGCAGAACACTACAGCCTTTCACGCGCATACCTGAAGGTGCAGGATGGATGCTCCGGAAAATGCGCGTTCTGCATTGTCCCCTCGTTTCGCGGACAGCCGCGTTCAATGCCCTTCACGGCCGCGGTCGAACGCGCCCGCGCATTCCTTGCGGCTGGCTTCCGCGAAATCGTGCTCACCGGATGCAACCTGTGCCTGTACCGTTCTGAAGGGCATGGGATAGCCGAACTTGCCGCCGCACTTGCGTCCATTGAATCTCCTGGACACAGGATCCGGTTCGGGTCCATAGAGCCTGGCATCTGCGACAGCCGCATCATAGATGCGCTTGAAAGCCACCCGAACATATGCCGATTCCTCCATCTGTCTCTGCAGTCCGGCTCCGACCGTGTACTTCGTCTGATGCGCCGTCCGTACACGATTTCACAGGTTGCAGAGTTCTGCACTGATGCCGTGAGGAGACTCGGCCCCAGACTTTCGTTCGGCGCGGACGTGATTGCCGGATTTCCCGGAGAGGCGGCGGAAGACCACGAGGCGACCAAGCGGTTTCTGTCGGAGGAATACGCCGCTCCGCACGCTTCGGACGGCAAAGCATCTGCATCACGGCATTCACCGTTCATCCATATCCACGTGTTTCCATATTCCGAACGTCCCGGCACGGAAGCGGCGGGGATGCCGTTCCCAGTGCCGACGGAAATCCGCCGAGCGCGCGCAAAGGAGATAGAGCGCATCGGAGCGGCTAACCGCACAGCGTTCGCTGCTTCGATGGTTGGCAAAGACGTCACCGTGTGCGTCGAGCGTGACGGCAACGGACGCACTGACGAATATCTGCGCTGCATATTGTCCGGCACGGCGCCGCGCCGGTCGTTGGTGCGGGCAACCGTAAAGACACATTCAGGCAAGGACGGCTCAATATCGGCCTCCATTTGCCCGGCAGAGACGACATAAGAACCAGACATGAACATACAGCTTTCCGACCACTTTGGCTACAGAAGACTTCTTCGTTTTACCCTGCCTTCAATCGTGATGATGATATTCACCAACATCTACAGTGCGGTGGATGGATTCTTCGTGTCGAATTTCGTCGGAATCACACCGTTCGCCGCGATAAACCTGATATGGCCCTTCACGCAGATTCTCGGAAGCATCGGATTCATGTTCGGCTCCGGCGGAAGCGCTTTGGTGTCGGCGACGCTGGGGATGGGCGAACGCGAGCGGGCAAACAGGACGTTCTCCATGCTCACATACGGAACAATGCTCACCGGGTCTGCCCTCGCCGTGATTGGGCTTGCATTCATCGAACCCATCGCCGTGCTGATGGGAGCGGATGACGAGCTGCTGCCGCATTGCGTAATCTACGGGAAGATACTTCTCGTCGCACTTCCCGTGTTCATGCTGCAGAACCTGTTCCAGAGCTTCATGGTCACGGCGGAGAAGCCAACGCTTGGACTGTGGATAACTGTCGGGGCCGGCATGACGAACATCGTCCTTGACGCCCTCTTCATCATTGCGTTCGACTGGGGACTTGTAGGCGCGGCAGTCGCCACCATCATCTCCCAGTGCGTCGGAGGTCTCGTGCCGCTTGCGTACTTCATTGGACGGAAAGCACGCACCCTGCGGCTCGGCAAGGCCGAATTCGACCTCAAGGCACTTTCGAACGCCAGCGTAAACGGCTCATCGGAACTTGTGACAAACGTATCGATCTCCGTGGTGGCAATCCTCTACAATTGGCAGCTGATGAAATACGCGGGGGAGGGCGGCGTCGCCGCATACGGCGCCGTCATGTACGTCGGATACGTGTTCGTGTCTGTATTCCTCGGATACTCCATCGGCGTCACTCCCGTCATCGGATTCCATTTCGGGGCGCAGAACCACGCCGAACTCAAAAGCCTGTTCAGAAAAAGCAACTTGCTGATCTTCGCCGCCAGCCTAACGCTCGCCGCGACTGCGTTTGCATTGGCCACCCCGCTGTCATCGCTGTTCATGGGCAATGACGCCGCCTTGACTGAAATGTCCATCACAGCGTTCCGGTACTACGCCATCGCTCTGCTGTTTTGCGGATTCAACATATTCGGCTCCGCATTCTTCACCGCCCTGAACAACGGTGTCGTATCCGCCGCAATATCGTTCATGCGAACCCTTGTGTTTCAGGTCGCGGCGGTGATGACACTTCCGCTCATATTCGGGTTGGACGGCATCTGGTATTCCATGTTCACGGCTGAGATGCTGTCCGTGCTGGTGACGGCGGCGTTCCACGCCGCCAACAGACGCCGCTACCGCTACTGAACGCCGTTGACGAAAATGCGGTGCAGCCGTATCGCGGAGCAGCGTCTGCCGTCGCGCATCGCCCCGGCAACGCGCAACCGTACCGTATGCGCACTCGCGTCGAGTTCATCGGCAAACATCTCCGTGTACGGATAATGGAGCTGGCCGTAGTCGGCTCGAAGCTTGAACGGCCGCCATTCGCCGCCGTCCACCGACACCTCCAGATTGCCGGCATCAGGTCCGGCGGTAAGCAATGCGCCTATGGCCGTACCGACGAATCTGACCTCCAGCACCGCGCCGGGAGTCTCACTCCACACCGCCTCGCCACGGCAAAAATAGTCGCGTTTGCTTCCAGGTATGGACTTCCAGTCCGGAGCAGACATGCGCCAACCTTCCCCGAATTTCATATCGGATGAAGGCACCTTCCGCCCACGCCAATAGGAAAACCCGTCCATCGGCGGCGGCAAGCGCTTGGCCTTCGACGGCTTCATCGGATCAAACACCTTTTCTGCGGCATCCATCACAACCTTCGCCCCGAAATCGCATCCTTCCGGTGACGGATGGCAATCACGGTACTCCTTCCAGGACATTCCACCGGACTTTGCAGACGCCACAAGAGCTCGTCCGACATCCGCCACAGCCGCACCGTAATGCGCCGCCACGTCAACGCCTGCCGCATATGCGATGGGAGTCCCGCCTGCCATCAGCCGGTCGTACTGTCCCTTGTTCACCATCAACCCCACGACAATCTCGCAGGCGGGATTGGCGATGCGGACACGCCGGACGATGCCCTCAAGTCCGCGAATGCAGCGTGTTCTGCCAAAATGTCCGTCCTGTTCATCGTTCACCGCCGCCTCGACGATGAAGAGATCTGGAGTTCCGTGCGCAAGCACATCTTCATCTACGCGAAATGCACCGGTGTCCGAGCAGGTGGAAGAAAGTCCGGCGGCGATTTCCATGAAATCGACCTGCGGGTACCTTTCACGCAAAAGCTTCATCACACGCGGACGGAATCCGTGCATCTCCGTGATTGAACCGCCAAGAAACGCAACTGTCTTGCGGACGAGAGCCTTTTCGTTTCGCGGCACGTTAGCGGCGACGTTCGCCGTGCCTGATTTAGGGACAAAATACGTACCTGGACCGGTCTCGGCCAAAATCGAAAGTCCGTAAACTCCAGCGGCAATGCACATCATCTTTTTCACGGGATAATTCCTTTCTGTCAAAACTGGCTTGCAGGTCATGCCCCTTTCGGGATCAATGTGTCGATTTCGTCCGCACGGCGAACGGTTGCGAGCGTCCGGCGGAATTCGGCAGCGCCAGGCATACCCGAAAAGTAGCGGAAGAGATGCGTACGCACCGCACCGCAGACCCACGCGTCGAGCGACGGGAGCCTGTCCGACGGAAAATGCGCCGCAGTCTGCCGATAGAGCGCGACAAGCGCATCAACATGCCGCCGGAACAGTGAGCCGGCGTCCGGCCGCGCACAATCCCCGCACTTAAGCGCGGAGAAGATGAACGGATCGGATAGAGCCGCCCTTCCGATCATTATCGAATTGACGCCGGTCTCCGCCATCGCGGCAAGCGTCTCTGCGTCCCTTACGCCGCCATTCCCGCCCACGGGAATGTGCGCCCTGCCGACAAGCTCCGCAAGCAGGTCAAGGTGGACATCTCCGCCATGGTTCTGCGACGTAAATCTCGCATGGAGCACAATCCCCTTCGCACCTGCGGACTCTGCGGCGTCAAGCAGCTCAAGCATCAGCACCCTGTCCGGACGCGGCCCTGGCCGTGTCTTCAGCGTCACCGGCAGATCAGTTTCCGCGACCATCGCCGCAAGGAGTTCATGCACCAACTCCGGTCTGCGCACCAGAGCGGAGCCTGCGCCCTCCCTGACGATGCGCGGCACAGGACATCCGGCATTAAGGTTTATTTCACAGAAACGCCCGAGCGCGGACACCTCCCGCACAGAACTCGCCAGTTCATCCGGCTTAGCGCCGAACAGCTGGCAAGCCACGCGCCCTTCGCCTGGCAGCACCTCAAGCAAATGACGGGTTGGAGACGAGCCATGGGCAAGACCGGCAGCGGATACCATCTCCGTATACGCAAGATCCGCCCCACCCTCAGCCGCAACAAGCCGAAACGCTGCGTTCGTGAAACCCGCGATCGGCGCCAGAGTGAGCAAAGGCATCCTGCATCGCTCAGACTTCATTTGCGCTTCTGCATCCATATCATGTCCCAAACGTCACTTTCCACGGGCCGTGTGTGCGCCAGCATTCACGCACTGCGTCAACTGTCGGCTCTACATAGATTGCCGTGGCCTGATGACGGAACCACGTGTCCTGCCGTTTCGCCAGCTGGCAGGTGCGGATGAATATCTTTTCCCGGTCGTCGCCTTCGCGATACCCTATCGCAAGCGAAGCCGTTCTCGACCACACCGGATACCTCTCCCTCAACCGCCGCTTCTCTTCGTCAAGCCCGGCGATGAACATTGCGTCGAGGCGTTCAGATATGCGTCTGCGAACAACGGCCCGGTCTATCTTCAGCACGGGATACCGCGGCGGCGGTTTTGTCCAGGCGCGGTCAAGTCCGCGCAGCAAAGCCGAGAAGTACAGCCCCGTGCCTCCGACGACGATTATCGGCATTGTTTCGGGGATGCCGGCGGCCCAGTCGGATGCGGCGCGGAGCCATGCGCCTGCGGAGAACTCATCGGCGGGCGTCACCACATCCACACCGCCCATGCGAAATTCCGCGACCTCCTCGGGCGGCGGTTTCGCCGTTCCGATGTCCATGCCCCTGTACACGAGCATCGAATCTGCCGAGAGGATCGCCGCGCCCATCTCTTGCGCCAGCGCGGCGGCGATGGAGGATTTTCCGGACGCCGTCGGCCCGGCGAGAAGATATGCGTTGCGCGTCATGCTACCGTATCTTGATGAAAAGCACGAACAGCAGCGGCGCGAGAAACGCCTGCATGATCGTGAAACGCATGAGAACCTGCGCATTTGACCACTTCAAGACGCGCTTGCAGTGGTCGTGAAGCGGAAAGCGCACGCCATGAAGCATCCTCACAAGGATGTTCTGCCGCTCCTGCAGCTCAGGCGGAAGTACGCTGGGCGGACGCACATCAAGCCCCAGCTTCCTGAACAGACGCAGCAGGACGAGCTTGCCAAGACCAGCGCCACCGTTCACAAGCACAATCGGAGCGAACGCAAACACAAGAAACGGATTCCCGGTCACAAGCACTCCGACGGCGACAAGCATTCCGAGAAAACGGCTTCCCGCATCGCCCATAAGCACCTTCGACGGCTCGGCGTTCCACCAGAGATATCCGCACAGGGCGCCTGCGACGGTCATGAGCAGAATCGCCCAACGCGCCGCAAGCGGGTTGCACGGAATCAGGAGATATTCCGCAACCGGTGCATAGCCGATCACAAGATAGAGCAGCGCAGCAAGACTCAGGAGCGATATCAATGTGAGCGTTCCGGCAAGGCCGTCAACGCCGTCCGAGCAGTTCGTGGCGTTCATCGTGAACCAGATGAGGAACGTCGCGCCTGGGACATACAGCCACCACGGCACACTCCACACACCCTTCACGAACGGCAGCCACACCTCGCCGCCATGTCCGGAGTAGAGAAGCACGGCGGCAGAGAGCGAAACGACGAGATCGAAGAGCCCCTTCTTCAGCTGCCCCCACGGAACCGTCGCCGCATCATCCAAAAACCCGAACGCCATGGCGGCATACATGAAAAGCAGCACACCGAAGTCGCACCATGTAAGAGGCATGACTATCAGAACCACCGGCAACGCGACAAGCGTGACGATTACGCCCGCTCCGGTTGGTTTGCCCGCAGACTTCATTCCGTCCTTCCCCAAAATGGCCTTGCCGTGGTCATGCGGCATCAGATGCCAAAGCCTCGGCAGCATGTACCACGTCAGCAGGGACGCGAAAAACGTTCCAAACGCGATGAGAAAAGTGTGCGAGCGCAGGAGACGGAAAGGTCCGAAGCAATCCTCCAGCGAATAGGAAAGCAGATGCAGCATGACCGTCAGCCTCTCATTCTGGCAACGGCGCGTCTGAATCCGTCTGCCGACCGCTCGATGATGCGTTCATCGACGGAGCAGGAGAGTCTGACGTGTCCGGGGCCTCCGAATCCGCGGCCAGGAACGACAAGTATCCGCTCGGCCAGCAGTGCATCGGTGAACGCAAGGTCATCCCCGCCCGGCGCCTTCGGGAAGAAGTAGAACGCACCCCTCGGCATGGCAAATTCCACACCCGCAGCGGAAAGCACGTCAGCCATCAGCTTGCGGCGACGGTCGTATATGCCGAGATCGACGGTCTCCGAAAGAAGCCGTGCGGCAAGCCGCTGTCCGATCACCGGGGCGTTCACGTAGCCAAGCGTACGATTCGTGAGCGTCACTGCGGCGGAAAGCGTCTCGACATCCGGCATCGCCGGATTGAGGCCGATGTATCCCACACGCTCGCCGGCAAGCGAAAGCGTCTTCGAGAACGAACCGAGGACCACGCTCCATTTCGTCAGAGGCAGAACCGGTGCGACCTCCGCCCCGTCATACGCGAATGCGCGGTACGGCTCATCGGAGAGCAGGAACAGCGGACGGTCTGTTTCGCCTCGGCTCTCATTCACCTTGTCCACGACCTCTGCAAGCCGACGCATCGTCTCTATGGAATATATTGCCCCTGTCGGGTTGTTCGGGGAGTTTACGAGGATTGCTCGCGTCTTTGGCGTGACAGCAGCGGCGATGCCGTCAATGTCCGGAGAGAAGTCGCCGCTCTTCGACGGCACAGTCTTGAGGACACCGCCAAAATGCCCGCAATAGCTTGCGTACTCCACGAAATACGGTGCAGGACACAGCACCTCGTCGCCAGGCTCTATCACGGCGCGGAAAAATGCGACGAGCGCACCTGCGGCACCCACCGTCATGACGACGTGGCCGGCGCTGCATTTGCCGTCTGCACCGTCAAGCCCCTGCTGGCGGTTGATGCACTCCGCCATCGCTTCGCGCACTGCCGGAATGCCGGCGTTCGGGCAATAGCCGAGACCAAGCGGCTTCACCGCGTCTGACGCAATCTCCTCCAATGCCTCCTTTGCTGCGGAAGGCGGCGGGACGTCCGGATTTCCGAGCGAGAAGTCGCACACGGCGTCCGCTCCATACCGGCTTTTCAGTTCAAGCCCCTTCTCGAACATCTTGCGGATCCACGACGAACCCGCCATTGACTTGCTTATCTCTTCAGTGATCAGTTTCATGACATTTATGATTGATGGTTGATGACGTGTAAAATGGCTGTGCCTGACTTGCGGCGACGAAACGCCTATCTCGTCTCGTCAAGAGGTTCTGCGTCACGGGAGCGCAGAAGAAGCGAAGGATTATCCCTGACCGTCTCCGCGAACTCCTTGAGCGACGAAGATGCACTCTCAAGGTTGTCCAGCACGGCGGAAATGCGTCCACGCTCCGTTTCAAGGATTCCGCCGGCATCCTCGCAAAGTCCGGCGGCGCTCCCCGTGAACCGCACCACGTTGCTCCAGACAACCGCAAGATCCATCTGGTTCAACTGGCGCAGCACCTTGGATGCGCTGTCCGCCGCAGTCTCAAGCATGGATGGCGCAGGCGGAATGAACTGGTTGCGCGGCTTCCACGAGAGAGCGGCATCTTCAATGTCTGCCTTCGGGAAATTCAGCTCTATGCGAGAAAGTCCTGTTATCCCTGAGGATGAAACGGTGGCGTGCAGACCGTTCTCAACCATCTTCGACACAAAGCGCGACGGCGCGCCGTCTCCGCTGTCTATCCGAAACCGTTTGGGGTCGAGCGCAAGCAGCACGTATATGTTTCGGGCCTGCAGCGAAGAGGCGTTCTCGTATTCCGCGCCAATGAACGATATCGACTTCACAGCCCCCACACGCACGCCACGGAAGTTCACGGCGCTTCCCACATCAAGTCCGCTCACATCGTTCGAGAAGTACGTCTCCACAAGGTATTCGCTCTTCTCGCCGCCAAATCCGCCGAGATAGACGAGCGTCCCCGCAATGAGCAGCGTACCTGCGACGATGAACAAGCCTATCTTCGAAAAACTCGCTTCGTTGCCTCCGGCCATACTATGCCTCCTCTTTCGTTTCTGCGGCGGTGCGCTCTCGCACATCACCACGATCTCCACGCGAAAAGAAACTTCGCACGAATGCGTCCTCAGACCCGTCGCGCAGCTCCACCGGACTGCCGAGCGCAATCATGCCGTGACGCGCCTTGTCGAACATTGCGCACCTGTCGGCGATCTTGAATATGCTCGGCAGTTCGTGCGTGACGACCACGAACGTGGTGCCGCGCTCCTCCCGGATCTGAAGAATAAGGTCGTCGAGCGCACTTGACGTTATAGGGTCAAGTCCGGCGCTCGGCTCGTCAAGAAAAAGTATCTCCGGATCGAGCGCCATGGCCCGCGCTATCGCGACGCGCTTTTTCATTCCGCCGGAGATTTCACCTGGCATCTTCTCAGCCGCATCGGCAAGCTCAACCTTCGACAGCAGCTCCATGGCCTTTTCCCTGCGCTCACGACGTCCAAGCTTCGTGAACTCCTCAAGAGGGAGCATCACGTTCTGCACGCACGTCATGTTCCCGAACAGCGCACCGCTCTGGTACATCACGCCTATCCGTCGGTGGATGGAAGGAAGGTTGCGCCTGTCCATGTCCATCCCAAGCACACGCAGCGATCCGCCAAGCACGGGGTTAAGCCCTATCATGTGCCGCATCACCGTGGACTTGCCGCAGCCTGACCCTCCAAGAAGGACGAACACCTCGCCCGCATTCACGGAGAACGTGACGTCGGAAAGTATCTCCGCGCCGGGATATCCCGCGCTCACATGTTCAAGCTCTATGGCTGGATTTGACGACATGGATTGCTCAGCGAGCCTCAGGATAATCGAATGCCTTGACGAAGCCGCCCTCGTCACAAAGAAAAACCGCAACGGCGGACATCGTAAGATGGAAAAGCGACGTGTTCCACTTGCAGTCCTTCCCCCAACCCTCAAAACTCCTCGTTCCGCCCTCGCGGATCGTCCGACTCCACGATTCAGGGGAGACAAGCAGTTCATGCAGAAGCTCCGTTTCGCCCATGGTGCGGAGGTATGCGAACAGCGGGAAATACTGGAAAAGGTTGATCGTGGTGAACGACTTTTCACGCACCATCTTCAACAGCGCGGAATGGTGCGCCGCGGCATCTGCCTTCGGGGCAAGACGGAAGAACGCCGCATACACGTTGGCCGGCATACTGACGTGAGTGGATCCTTCGCGATCCCTGAACAGATGACGCTCACTGTCATAGAAGACGTTTGCGAAGGAAGCCCTAAGCGGCGCATCGTCCGCATATGGGCGGCATCCCGTCCTCGACGCCAGTTCGTTCATGCAAATCACGGCGCCGACATACCATGCGTTTATCACGTTATGCATATCCTTGCATACCTTGCCCTGCTTGACATCCGCATCGTAGCCATCCTGATAGTTCGGCGGCCACTCCACCACGCACCACTTGTCGATGTTCCGCAGCAACCCGTCGGGACGCGCATAGCGCTCGCGGTATGAATCAAGCACATCAGCAAACGCAGGCATTCGTTCACGGATGAACGCTGCGTCACCCGTTGCATCGAGATACCATTTCGCGAACACGATGAACATCATGGGATATTCAGCGATCTCCTGCATGAACGCACAGTTCGCACAGGTGACCAACCCCCTGTCTATGGTCTTAGTGCGCAGGAAATCATCAAAGAACTTCCGCGCCATCGTCCAGTCTCCCGTGAGGATGCACCAGGCGAGCGCGGTGTAGCAGCCATCTCCGAGATAGTAGCCCTTCTCGCGCTCCATGCAGTCCATCAGCTGCTCCTGGGTGCCGTAGCGGAAGCTGTCCACACACAGATTCCATATAGGCTTCAACCGTGCGTCCGTGAAGTTAGGTTTTGCCTTCAACGAAAACGGGAGGTGACGAGCCTCAAGGACAACGCCGGAGCCGTCAAGCTCCACTCCGTCCGGAAGCACAATCTCGGCATGGCGGAAACTCTTGTAGTCGTACTGCCGAAGCACATCGCGATGTCCGCCGGACAGGACGAACTCCTCCACATAGTCGCAGTTGCTGCGCAGCTTGTGCCTGACCGAACCATCTGCGGACAGTTCCTGTCCGCAGAGAATCCTTATCGTATCGCCTTTTGCACCATGTGCCGCAAAGCGAAGCCCTCCGACATATATTCCGCCGAAATCCAGCTGGATGCGGTTGCCGGGCAGACGCTTCGATGATACTGGACGCACATCCTCGACAACGACGGACGGCGTCGGCTGAGGCACAAGCGTGTAGTCTCCGCCGAGCGGATGCACAACTGCCGCCGCCCATGACGAATCGTCGAAATCAGGCTTCTCGAATCCGACCTCGGCGGCCCCCGCATCGTACCGCTCCATGAACTGCGTGTCGTATCCAACCGTACCAATCGCCGAATATCCGGAATGCCGCGCCGTCTTGAAAGTTGCATCGGACGCCACCACCCGCCTTCCGTCCGCAACGAGATCCATTATCAGTCCATGGCGATTGTCGCCGGATACCCATACGCGGTTCACAAGCCCCTGGTAGTACGTATGCACGGCAATCACGTTTCGTCCATTGACCACGGCGCCGGACACATCCCATTCATTGTAGTACGTGCATGACGTCGTTCCGGCCGCAGGGCCCATTCCGATGAATCTGCCGTTGACATACAGGCGGTAGTAGTCGTCGGCCGTAATCCTCACCTTTGCGGACTTCACGGCGTCAAGCGTGAACGCCTTGCGGAACAGGATGTGCCTGTTTTGAAGCTCCTTGTTGACCGGAGGAAGCTCTTTTCTGCGCAATTCCCTCGCCTCATATGGACGCGGCTTCTGCCGCGCCATTTCGCTGTCTGTTATCCACGACCCATGCAACAGCGGCGCAACGGCAAGAACAAGTCCAAAAAACATCTGAAGTCTCCTTTGTGATTCCACTGCACTACCACCGGCGAAGCGCTACCGGACCGAGAAGTCCGGCGGCTTTCGGCTTTGCCCCCTTCGGCGGAGCGGCAATCGTCCATGTCTTGCGTTCAGTCTCCGGCAGCCCGGCATCGTACGCAAGCCTGTTGTACCAAGTGGACGTCACTTCAACACGTAGCGAGTTCTCGCCGTCGACGACAAATTCTCCAATGCAGCACCTGTACGGTGGTGACCAGAGCTTCCGCACAGGTTTTCCGTTGACGAACACCTCCGCAGCCGTTTCGACCTCACCCAAGTCCAGCTCAAGCGTCTCGCCCTTCTTCCCTTTAAATGACGCCGTGTATGTTGCCGTACCCGAAAAACTGCGCCCTTCATCACCAATCGGGAGTTCCGTCCACGAAATCAGCTTCCTGAGGGCGAGAGATTCCGGCGCACCCCAACCACGCGGAAACGAGAGCGTCCATGCGTCAATGCTGCGAACGTCTCGGCACTCCTCCGAACTGCGTTTGGCGGCAATGCTTCCGGGCAGTTTCTTTCCGCCATGGGAGAACACCACAAAGATGCACTCTCCGCCGGCAAGGTTGATCGGCAGGGTTGTGCATCCGCCACCTCTGCGCACCGCATGCGGAGAGTATCTTTCCCCCGTCACCGGATCCCAGATAGAGACTTCACCTTCCATGCGAAATGTGACCTCTCCATTGTATGCGTCCATTCCGTTAGCCGCGACGAAATACCAGTCATGCGCGTCCCCGCGCCGATGGATCCACTCAATTGGCTGCTCTCCCTTGCGCCAATCGACGATGGTACGCCCCTTCGCATCAGGTCCGCACGAAACATCTGGCAGTTTCATGGACGGCACGGAACGAACAACATCGTTCCACGGAACCGTCCGCCGTCCGTCTGCATCCGCAACGCTGCCGGTTACGACCTTGCCCCCCGCCGCAACGAACGACCTCAACCGCTCCGCCACCTCTTTCGACACATATCCGCCAGACGGCGCCCACAGCACTTTCCATGTCACGCCCTCTGGTGTGCAGAAAAGCCCATCTTTCACGGTTATGCGTCCTATCAGCGCATCACGGTTCACGTAATCGTACTTGTAGCCGGCAGGGAATGGGCTCTTCTCGCTCGGCTTGTGTCCGACATCCTCCCCCACAAACCAAAGAATCTCGTTTGCGGGCTTCCCGGCTTCCAGCATCTCTCCGCACCGGGCAACCCATTCCGTGAACTCCGGCATGAATCGCCACCACGACTGTCCGCGTATGAACGGCGTTCCGATCTTGTGTCCAAAACTCGTGCCGGGCAGTTTCCAGTCTGTACGCGGATTGTGGGTGTACGTATGGAAAACAAGATGCGTGACGCCGCGGGAGAACGCATGGTTCGCACACGCTTTCAGACGTTTGGGGTCCTCATCCCATTTGAGGGTCGTCGTGGTGAACGATTCAGCGGCAACGCGGCGCTTTCCGTAGATGTGGGCCGCAGATGCGCACGGAATTATCGGCTTGAAATCGTCCGACCCCACACCTACAGTGGTGCGAGGAAACCAGAATTCACACATCGGCGTTTCGCAATGCTTCCAGAACGCCATCAAATCTCCCGGCAGCACATCGCCGAACGCCGTCTCGTACTGCGCCGTCATCCCGTTCTTCCTGGCGAACTCTGACATCCGCGCATAGTAGTTTCGTTCGACAAGCTCTCCGAGCGTCCGCCGCCAGTCGCGCAGGAATGATTCCGTTGCCTCCGGCGAATCCACCACCCAGCCGAACACGGCCGGAAGGAGCTTTCTGAACCCGTAGCCGCGAGCCTCCCTGAAGTCATTTTCAAGATTGGCTGTCCACGTCTGCCTGTGGCACTCCCAGCTGTCGACCACAAAGCCCTTCAGCTTGCCGCCGGCGAGCGGACCTGACGCAAGCCGTCCGATGTATGCGGCGAGATGCGCATCGATTCCGCGCACGTCCATCTTGTTGCATTCCCAACCCGTCGCCTCCCTTGGAGCGGGGGCGTTCCGGGCGCCGTTGTTCACGTGACCGATGCGAAGCACTGTCCATTTTCCGGGCGGCGGAGTCCAGTCCAACGTTCCGCCTCGGAGGCGTTCGGTGATGTCGAGCACTGCATCGCCCTTCACGAAGAACCGCGATGCGTTGCGGTCGCCGTCGCGGACGCACTCCATGCCGCGCAGCACCCATCCTGCCTTCCCTTCCCAATTGTCGAGACGCACCCCGCCAATCAGCCGTATCTTCGGCTTGTTGATTTCATGCTCATGGTCAATCGTGACGCGCCATGTCTTCGATGGGGGCGTATCCCGGTAATCCTTTCCGGAGCCAAGGCCTGAAAACGTGACCGGGACAAAATCCTGCCAGCATCCCTGCGGCATTTTTCCGCCGGCGACGGTCTCGGTGCGCCCATCGTCGTACACCGCACAGAGTTCCGCCCTGATTAGAGGTGCGTACGATCTTGCGTGGTTCATGTCACTTGGCGACGGCATCTCAAACGTGCGGATGGATACCGGCTGTGAGAACCGGTACGTAAGCGTAAGACGCCCCTCTCTGCTTTCGGTTTGCACCGATTCCGGTTCAAGATACCCAGGCACGTCGCCGTCAGGCGTCGGAAACGCAAGCACGAACAGATCTTGATAGTCCCTGTCGGTCTCCGATATCCTTATCTCAGGCGCTGGGCTGTGCGGAATTGGAAGCGCAATGCGAACCGGTCTGCCGCCATCGACATCCGTTCTTGAATAGGACAGATTGCGCATTGCGTTCGAGGGTGCGATCCATGGGCCGCCACTCATTGACCAGCCTGGACAGTTCTGCATCTTGAACGTAAGGCCACGAGCCTCACATCCATCAGCGATGAAGCTGATGAGGTCATCCCAGTCCCTGCTGAGGCACGGAATCTGCGGTGATACGCCCGGCCATGGGCCGCCAAACTGTCCGTGAAAAAGCTGTATTCCGGAAATTCCGGCGTCCGCAACCGCATCAAGATCCGCGACCATTCCCAACTTGGCGACATTCCCGCCTATCAGGTGGAACCACGTTTCCGGACGGCTGCTGCGCGGCGGATCTCTGAACGCCGCAAAATCCACGGCCGAAACGGAGACGGCGCATACAAAAGCCGCCAATAGAGTAAAACATTTCATACGGTCATTATACCATACCGTCACGACATCATCTCCCTAAGTGCAGAGACTAGCACCTTACCCTGTGCGTTTCTCGGAATCTCATCGACAAAACGATACCGCTTGGGAGATGCACCCTTCGGAAATATCGGAAGAATACGCTTCCGGAGCGCTAGGACAGCCTGCGAACCGCGAAGAAGAGCCAATTCCCCGGAACAGACGACCGCGACGCCGAGATACGGGCCTTTTTCGCCATCAAGCGCGACAAGTGCGACATCGTCAATGCCATCCAACTCCATCATGCGCATTTCCATTTCCGGGAGGGACACTCGCTGCTCTGCGATTTTTACCATTCTGTCTTTACGTCCGAGAAGCTTGAAACTCCGCCCATCTGAAGAGAGTTCCACGCCATCCCCCATCATGTATTCACGCTTGAAGGAAAACGGACTGCGGACGACAAGACGGCCATCGGCGCTGACTTTCACCTTCACAGGGTCAAACACCCTCCACATCTCCGATTCCGGAGTTCCGTCCTGCACACGACTTGCCACGCCACCGGTCTCAGTCGAGCCGAAAATCTCCATTGGCGCAATTCCGAACACACGCTTTGTAGCAGCACTCGTCTCACGGTCAAGCAATGAACCGGATGTCGTGAGCATTATGCAGTTCTGCGGAATGTCGTACTGCTCCGAATATGCGCAGAGGCGCTTGAGAAAGCTGGGGGTTGTAACGAGAAAGACATTCTTGGCCGAATTCATCTTCTCGACAAGCGCCTCTGGGGTGAGAATCACATCCGGATCCACCTTGCAGCCGGCTGCCGCAGGGAGCATCACGCGCCACAGAGTTCCGTACATGTGACCATGCTCCACCGTCGCAAGAAACGTCGTATCGGAATCAATTTCAAGGCGCGATCTGTGGAACGCAACCTCCTTTGCAAGAGACTCAAAGGTCTTTACGATCTTCTTAGGCGCAGATGTGCTGCCGCTTGTGTGGAAGATTACAGAAAAACGGCGTCTGCGCACACAACCCTCAACCGCAAACGTGGCGGCGATGGCGGCCGGTGAGATTATAGAGGAAGCGATGACGCCACAGCGTCCGAACGTCAAGGCAAGAGTGCCACCGAGAACCGATAGCGAAAGAAGGATGATAAACCACACCCACGTAAGATGCCGGCAATAGCTCGCTGCACCATCCGGCATTATTCCGTCGGAGATGCGTTCAGCGAAACGAAAGCACAGAGGCTTCTGCCGAGGCAGGAGCGAGACGCCAAACATGACGGCGAAAATGGCGCAGAGCATCCGCCACCCCGCATCATTCCGTCTTGGAGCGTTGTGCCTCGATATAGTCGGCCAACGTCTTGACAGAACGGAATATCATCTTGTTTTCAGAGGGATTGGAGGAGAACTTGACGCCAAAAGCCTTTTTGACGGCCATGCCAAGTTCAAGGGCATCAATGGAATCAAGCCCAAGACCCTCCCCGAACAGAGGCACATCGGTCTCAATATCCGCAGGCGTTAGATCTTCAAGGTCAAGCGCGGCAACGACCGTCTCCTTGAGCTTCTGCTCTATCTCGTCTCTGTCCATGGTGTTTCCTGTGTTCGCAAGGTGTCTTGTGAATAAAAAAAAAATTGCCGGCGGCGCCCTACTCTCGCACGGGCGGGTCCCGC
>CAYTWE010000043.1:0-19494 GCA_964440985.1 uncultured Lentisphaeraceae bacterium
CAAAGCCATTTGCATCCGTGATAGGTTTTTGGTATAGTCATCATCCATTAGCGGCACAAGTTTTAAGAAAGGACAAAATGCAGACACCAGAAGAGTTTCTTGAAGCGAATGGTTTCGTTTCCGGGCAGTTGGACAGAAGCGCCCTCGTCTCCACTTTCATCAAGGAGATGGATGCCGGGCTTAAGGGTGAGCCGTCGTCTCTTGCGATGATTCCCACATACGTCTCCCCGTCGGGCGAGCTGCGTCGCGACACGCCTGTCGCGGTTCTTGACGCTGGCGGCACGAATCTCCGCGCCGGAACGGTCAGTTTTCCGTCGGATGCCGCGGAGGCTAAGATCGAGCATCTTGAGAAGGGCTCAATGCCTGGAACCGCGGGTTATGTCTCGCCGGACGAGTTCTACGGAACGTTCGCCGCGCACCTTGAGCGCACGAAGCCGTTTGCGGCCGATCCTGCGATCGGATTCTGCTTCTCCTACGCCTGCGAGGTTGCGCCGGACGGCGATGCGAAGCTTCTGCACTGGACGAAGGAGATCCAGGCGCCGGAGATAGTCGGTCAGTGGGTAGGCTCGGAGCTGAAGAAGCGTCTTACCTTTGTTCCGTCCAAGCTTCTAGTTCTTAACGACACCGTGACGACGCTTCTCGCCGGAAAGCTTGTCGAGAAGCCCGGCCAGCGCTTCTCCGCCTACATCGGATTCATTCTCGGCACAGGCACGAACGTCGCTTACGTGCAGAAGACGTCCGGCATAGCGAAGCTCGCCCCCGGCGACTATCCGGTGGAGATGATCGTCAATGCGGAGTCCGGCGGATTCTCGAAGATGCCGCAGTCGAAATTCGACGCTGCTATGGATGCGAAGTGCAAGGACACCGGCAAGCAGATGTTCGAGAAGATGATCTCGGGTGCGTATCTCGGCAGCATAGGCCTTGAGATATTCAAGGCCGCCGCAAAGGCCGGGTTCTTCACGGATGCGGCCGCCAAGCAGATTGCGGCGATGCCGACGCTTGAGAACATGCATCTCGACAACTTCTGCGCGAACTTCGACAACGGGAAGCCAAATCCGCTCTTCAAGGTGTTTGCGGACGCAAACGACGCCGCCATGGCGCGTCGTCTCGCAACGCCCGTGTTCGAGCGCGCGGCGATTCTCACGGCAATCCATCTTGCGGCGTTCATCGTGAAGACCGGCGGCGGAAGCGACAGCTCTGCACCAGTATGCGTGTGCGTTGACGGAACCGTCTACCACAAGACCCGCTCCGTTTCGTTCCCGCAGATTGTGCAGCGCGAGCTTGAGCAGATGCTCGGCCCTCGCAACGTCGCTTTCGCGCTCACTGACTGCCCCGGAAACGCGCCGATGGTCGGCGCGGCTGTCGCGGCCCTTCTCAAACAGGCGTAAAAGGAGATACGATGCTCAATCAGAACATATACGACGAACTCGTCACGAAATTCGAGAAGCACTTTGGCGAAAAGCCGTCCGCAGTCGCGTACGCGCCGGGTCGCATCGAGGTGCTCGGCAACCACACGGACTACAATGAAGGGTACGTGTTCTCCGCCGCAATAGACATGGGAACGTTCTTCGCAGTCTCTCCGAGCGATGACGATACCGTGCGTCTCGTGGCGGGCGACCTGATGAAGGAGGTCTCGTACAAGCTCGCTGACTGCGCGAAGCGCGACGAAGATACATGGCAGAACTACGTCAACGGCACATTCAGCTGGCTGTTCGACGGCGAACCCGCAAAGGCCGGAAAGGGCTGGAAGGGCATGTTCCTCGGCAACATTCCGCTTGGAATGGGGCTTTCCTCGTCCGCCGCACTTGAAATGTGCACCGCGCTTGCGCTGTGCAAGCTTTACGGAATCGAAAAGGACAAGGTTGCGCTCGCAAAGATCGGGCAGAAGGCTGAACATACGTTTGCCGGATGTCCGTGCGGACTTCTCGACCAGGCGTCGTCCATGTTCGGCACGAAGGGTGGCCTCGTCAAGAGCGACTTCCGGCACTGCACGTTTGAGAACGTCAGCCTTGGGCCGTCCGTCGCGTTCATGATGGTGAAGTCCAACGCCAAGCACGCGCTGGTCGATGGCGCGTACGCATCCCGCCGCCAGGCCTGTGAGGACGCGGCGCAGCATTTCGCCAAGGTGCTTCGTCATCCGGTCACGCATCTGCGCGACGTCTCGTCCGCCGAGTGGATTCTGTACCGCGAGGGGCTTGACGACACCAAGGCCAGGCGCGCCATCCATCCCATCGGTGAGGATGAGCGTGTGCTTGCCGGCGCAGAGCTGCTCGATAAGGGCGACGTAAAGGCGTTTGGCGCGCTCATGTTCGATTCGCACGAATCAAGCCGCAACTGGTTCGAGAACTCCTGTCCGGAACTTGACACGATCGTCGATTCCGCGAAGAAGATTCCGGAAGTCTACGGCGCCCGTCTTTCCGGCGGCGGATTCGGCGGAAGCTGCTGTCTGCTTGTCGACCCTGCTGCGGCGGACAGGATAGCGGCGGCGATCACCGCAGACTACAAGGCTGTGTACGGAGACGAGCCGACCTGCTCGCTCATCGAGCCTTCCGAAGGTGCGCATCTCGTCTGACCGCAGACTGCAATGCGCTGACATGGCGCAACCTCGACATCAATGCGAGGTTGCGCCTTTGCGTTTGCCGACGCGACTGCGGATCTAAAACAGGAACGGAATTTTGGGGGATAGCACATGAAGTGCGGAAGATTGTCTGCGCGGCTCGCATTTGCGGCGTTCTGCGCATCGTATGCCGGTTTTGCGGGATCGTTTCTTGAGCGGGGCGACAGGTGGATACTTTCCGGGGATTCAATCACCTCCACGGACATCTACAGGCAGATCCTTCAGCTTGCCGCAGAGCACTACCATCCCGGTGCGGACATCGTGATCGGCAATCGTGGGGTGTGGGGACAGAAGTTGAGCGAGGAGAAGAAGCTCGAAGAGAAGTCGCCGCCAAAGATAGTGTCCACCATGATTGCGATGAACAGCTTCATACATCGCGAAGCCGGCTCCACTCAGGACTATTCGCGAGTGGTGGCGGATCACATCAAGGGGCTTCGCGGAAGAATCCGTGAATGGCGCGGCATGGGCGCCGAGGTGCTGCTTATGACGCCGACGGTGACGGACGAGCGCGAGGGCGGTTTCTTCGTCACGTACAACACGCGGCGCGGACTTGAGGAGGTGGGCGCGGCGATACGTGAGCTCGCCAACGAGGAAGGGTGCTTTCTCGTGCCGGTTGCCGAGGACGTTGCGGCATACGCGCAGACGATGGGTCCGATGGAGACGTTCATCCCGGATGGCGTCCATCCGTATGGGTATGGGCAGTATGTCATTGCAAACGCATTCATCCGCAGGATGGATTTCGCCGGAGACCTTGGCGGCGGACGGCGGCTGAAGCCATGCGGCAATGTCGACCCTCTGCCTTTCGTCTGCCGCACACCATACCTCAATGAGGGCGACAGAACGCTCGTGTTCGGCACGGATGGGGTTCGCGGGCATCTGCGCTGGTCGCTCTGGTGCGATTCCCCGCGCATGATGACGGCCGATGACTGCGCGGCGCACTGTCTTGGACGCGGTGAAGCGCAGTTGGAGGGAGCGCCGGAATGGCGGCTTACGCTCGATGCCGGGTTGCGGATTGGCGAACGTGCCAGGCTGATGGTCGACATTGTGCCGGAGGACGGCGTAAGCAGGCTCTACTGCATCGATCTTGCCAAGAACCGCGTAGTGCCGTTTGCGGACGGAATTGCCGACGGCATCGTGACGGCGAAGTCTACGCGCAGGAGCGGAGCTGTCGTTTCGCGGTGGCGCATGAGGGAGAAGGGCAAGGAGCTTTGGCTTGAAGGCACAAACCTGTGTAACGGCGTCTCGGCAGGTGCGGACGGGGCTTGGGGAAACGTTTTCAGACATTCCGGGCTGCAGCTGCTCTTCGATTTTCGCCCGGGACGGCGTTTTGCCGGCGTGAATCCAGATCGCGATGCGCCGATGGTGCTGCTTTCCGTGCGGAAGGAACCGGAGTGGTCGGTGATGCCGTTTGTATGGATGGGACGGCGCTATCAGGCGTGTCTGTTCGCACACGCAGAGCCGTGCGAGGGCGGCTATTCGTGGCGCATCGGCTTCAGGGGAAACATCACAGATTGCGAAGGTTTCGACATAAGCCGCATAGACTGCTTCGGCCTCCACATGATTGTCGCCGATGCGGAAGGGGATGACGTGAAGCGGTACGCCTTGCAGGACTATTCGCCGCCCGACAATCCCGAACGGCGCATGAACCAGATGACGGTGTTCGACCGCAAGGGCAAGTTCACCGGCGGCGCGGTCACAAGCGTAAACTTCTTTGCGTTCAGACCGTGACGGCAACCACCGCCGCATTTATATAAATGCGGCGGTGGGCAGATTGAATTTCTGCGTGAATTTTCAGCCATGGGGCTTGATTTGCAATATGGGATATGATATCCTACACAACTTCACACCTTAACAGTTAACAAACCGGCCGCTTACCGGACTTCATTGGGCGTGATTCAACAGATTTTCAAGCAGAAGAAGGGATTGAGGCCGGTTGGCATGTTGGATATGCCGCCTGTCTCCGTCCAAAACGAAAGGTAAGAGACATGGCCAAAGCCGAACGCAAAGTATTCGGAAAACTCCAGAATACCTACGCACCGCCGGATCTCATCGAGATTCAGACGACGAGCTATAACGATTTCCTTCAGGCGGACGTCCCGCCGGCGAAGCGTGAGGAGAAGGGGCTTCAGGCCATTTTCCACGAGATATTCCCGGCAGTGAGCTTTGACAGCCGGTACGAGCTGGATTTCGTGAGCTACAAGTTCGGTGAGCCGAAGTACACGCTTGCGGAAGCTCTCGGTGACGGACACACCTACTCCAAGCCGCTTCATGCGACATTCCGTCTCAAGGACGGCGAGGACGTGCGCGAAGAGGATGTGTTCCTCGGCGACATCCCGGTGATGACAGGCGACGGCGCGTTTGTCGTCAACGGCGCGGAGCGCGTCATCGTTTCGCAGCTGCACCGCAGCCCCGGCATCTCCACCGAGCGCACCGTCCACGCCAACGGACAGCCGCTTCTTTCGATGCGCATCATCCCCGATCGCGGCAACTGGATCGAGATCATGTTCGACACCAACGACGTGATGTGGTGCTTCATGGATCAGCGTCGCCGCCGTCGGAAATTCTACGCCACCACGCTTCTCCGTGCGTTCGGGTACGGTTCCGACGAGGATATCCTGCGCCTTTTCTACAGGTTCAAGACGCTTGACACCGGCATCAGCTATGAAGAGGCCGATGTGCATGGCCTGCTCATGAAGGCCGACCTCGTAGACACGGAGTCAAAGGCCGTTCTCGCCCGCAGGTACGACCCTGTCACCCCCGCGCTTCTCGCGCAGATTGCGGCGGCGGGCATCGCCAACGTGGAGGTTGTGGACGTTTCGGTTGACAACGGCACTCTCATCAAGACGTTGAGGGAAGATGCCAAGGCTGGCATCCACAACGAGGAGGATGCCCTCAAAGAGATATACCGCCGCATCCGTCCGGGAGATCCGCCGACCGCCACGAACGCAAAGGCGCTCATCAAGAGGATGTTCTTCGAGCTTGGGCAGTACGACCTCGGCTACGTCGGCCGCCACAAGATCAACAAGAAGCTCGGCCTTTCCGGGAAGGTGCCGGAGGAGCTTCGCACTCTTCACAACAGCGGCATCGACGTGATTGAGGCAATCCGTCTCCTGCTCAAGATATTCATGGGCAAGGAGGTGCTCGACGACATCGACCATCTCGGCAACCGCCGCATCCGCACGACCGGCGAACTCATCGAGAACCAGTGTCGCGTCGGCCTCGCCCGCACCAAGCGTCTCGTGCTTGAGCGCATGACGGTGCACGACCCGGCGTCGGGGCTGCTCACTCCGCAGAGGCTCATCAACTCCAAGACGTTCTCGTCAGTGGTGCAGGACTTCTTCGCCCGCAGCCAGCTGTCTCAGTTCATGGATCAGACGAATCCGCTCTCTGCGCTGGCCCACAAGCGCCGTCTCTCGGCACTCGGCCCCGGCGGTCTCTCCCGCGAACGCGCCGGCTTCGAGGTGCGCGACGTGCATCCGTCCCACTACGGTCGAATCTGTCCGATCGAGACGCCTGAAGGCCCGAACATCGGCCTCATTTCGTCCCTCGGCCTCTACGCCCGCGTCAACCGCTTCGGCTTCATCGAGACGCCGTACCGTGTGGTGCGCAACGGCAAGGTCACGAATACGGTCGAATACCTCCCGGCGGACGTCGAGGAGCAGTACGTGATCGCCCAGGCGAACGTGCCGCTGAACCCAGACAAGACGTTTGCCGAGGAGAAGGTGACGTGCCGCTGGAAGACGGAGTTCTGCGACAAGCCGGCCAAGGATGTCCAGTACATGGACGTCGCGCCGATGCAGGTCATTTCCATCGCCGCCGGTCTCATTCCGTTCCTTGAGCACGACGACGCAAACCGCGCACTCATGGGCGCGAACATGATGCGTCAGGGCGTTCCGCTCATGCAGAGCGAGCGTCCCTATGTCGGAACCGGACTTGAAGGCATCGCGGCGAAGGACAGCCGCGTCATCGTGTGCGCCGAGGAGCCTGGCGTCGTGGCGTACGTTGACGCCTGCACGATTCTCACCACGGCGGACGGAAAACTGCCCGCCGGCGTGGATGCGAACCCGAAGGATCCTTCGAAGTACGACTACGCCAAGGAGGCGAAGAAGGGCGTGAGACGCTACACGCTCCAGAAGTATCGCCGCTGCAACGCCGGTACGTGCTTCAACCAGAAGCCGATCGTCAAGCACGGACAGAAGGTCATGCCGGGCGACTGCCTTGCGGACGGCCCCGCCACCGATCAGGGCGAGCTCGCCCTCGGCAAGAACCTGCTTGTGGCGTTCATGTCGTGGCGCGGCTACAACTTCGAGGACGCCATTCTCGTCAACGAGCGCCTCGTTCGGGAGGATGTTCTCACATCCCTCCACATCATCACGTTCGAGTGCGGAGCGAGAGACACCAAGCTCGGTGCGGAAGAGATCACCCGCGACATCCCGAACGTCGGTGAGGACGCACTCAAGAACCTCGGTCCGGACGGCATCATCCGCGTAGGTGCGGAGGTCAAGCCAGGCGACATTCTCGTCGGCAAGGTTACGCCGAAGGGTGAGACGGAACTCTCGCCGGAGGAGCGTCTGCTGCGCGCAATCTTCAGCGAAAAGGCCGCAGATGTCCGCGACACGTCGCTCACCGTGCCGCCGGGGACGACCGGCGTTGTCATGGCGGTGAAGGTCACGACGGCCGATCAGGCCGGTGAGGTCGAGCGCAAGCCTGCGACGAAGAAATCGATGCGCGACGCTGAGCGCAAGCGCAACGAGAAGATCAAGAAGATCGAGAAGGAGCTTGCCGAAGCATTGAACGACAAGTTCCTCAACCAGAAGCTTTCGTCCGATATCGTGGATTCCGACACGGCGGAGATCATCGCACCCGCAGGCAAGAAGATCACGAAGACGGCTCTCACGAAGCTTGCGAAAGCCCGCAACCACTTCCAGATCGATGATGGAGAGGATGCCGAGAGCCTCGAAGAGGTGTTCGAGCCGTTCCGCGCAAGGTTCGCGGAGATTGAGGACGCAGCCGTCAAGGAAAGCGACGGGTTCGGCGACGTGTCCGACGAGGAGGCCGTCATCAAGCAGGTTCGCGTCTACCTCGTGGACAAGAAGAACCTCTCAGTCGGCGACAAGATGGCGGGCCGTCACGGAAACAAGGGCTGCATCTCGCGCATCCTTCCGAGCTGCGACATGCCGTTCCTGCCTGACGGAACGCCGGTCGACATCGTGCTGAACCCGCTCGGCGTGCCTTCCCGAATGAACCTCGGCCAGCTGTTCGAGACGTATCTCGGCCTTGCCTGCAAGCTTCTCGGCTTCCATGCCGCGACGCCGTGCTTTGATGGTGTGCAGGAGAGCGAGATTGACGAGTGCCTTCGCAAGGCGCGTGAGCAGCAGGAGAAGGACGAGGGTGGTCTCGCATGGATCAACACGGACGGCAAGACTGTCCTTTACGATGGATTGACGGGCGAGCCGTTCGCGCAGCGCGTCGTCGTCGGCGTGATCTACATGCTCAAGCTGCACCACCTCGTGACTGACAAGATTCATGCCCGCTCCATAGGGCCATACTCGCTCGTCACGCAGCAGCCTCTCGGCGGCAAGGCGCAGATGGGCGGTCAGCGCATGGGCGAAATGGAGGTGTGGGCGCTTGAGGCGTACGGCGTGAGCTACGCGCTTCAGGAACTGCTTACGGTCAAGTCCGATGACGTCCAGGGACGCACCAGAATATACGAGTCGATTGTCAAGGGCAACAATGTGCTCGATTCGGGGATGCCGGAGTCCTTCTCCGTGCTCATCAACGAACTTCGTGGCCTTTGCCTCGACATGCAGCTCCTCGGCGGCGATTCGGACAAGTTCGCCCCGACGGCCCGCCAGTCTGCGGATCCCAAGGATGTTGCGGATGTCACCGACCTTTTGGGCGGCGTGAACCTCTAATTTTCGCAAGGAGAACGGAAAAATGAAATCCTACAATTCTGTTGACACCTTCGGCGGACAGTATTCGGCATCCGTCCACTACGACGCTGTCAAGGTGCAGCTTGCATCGCCTGAGGCGATCCGTGCGTGGTCGCACGGCGAGGTGAAGAACCCCGAGACGATCAACTACCGTACGTACCGTCCGGAGAAGGAAGGTCTCTTCTGCGAGAAGATATTCGGGCCTACCCGCGACTGGGAGTGCTCCTGCGGCAAGTACAAGCGCATCAAGAACAAGGGCACGGTGTGCGACCGCTGCGGCGTGGAGGTGACTCTCGCCTCCGTCCGCCGTCAGCGCATGGGACACATCGAACTCGCGGTTCCCTGCTCGCACATCTGGTTCTTCAAGTGCAATCCGAGCCGCATCGGCCTCCTTCTTGACATGACGGCCACCTCGCTTGAGCGTGTGCTGTACTATCAGGACTGGATGGTGATCGAACCGGGCAACACCCCGCTCAAGGAAGGCCAGACGCTGACCGACCAGGAGAAGGCTGACGCCGAGGCGAAGTACGGCGACGAGTTCACCGCCGGAATGGGTGCCGAGGCCGTCCGCAAGATGCTTCGCAAGATTGACCTTGACGCTCTCATGCGCGATCTTGAGGAGCAGATGGAGAACACGCGCTCCAAGCAGAACCGCAAGAAGATTTCCAACCGCATGAAGGTTGTCGAGGGCTTCCGCAGCTCGAACGGCAAACCGGAGTGGATGGTTCTTGACGTCCTGCCCGTGATTCCGCCGGAGCTGCGTCCTCTCGTTCCGCTGGAAGGCGGCCGCTTCGCGACGTCCGACCTCAACGACCTCTATCGCCGCGTCATCAACCGCAACAACCGTCTCAAGAACCTCCTTGCGCTCAAGACGCCCGACGTCATCATCCGCAACGAGAAGCGGATGCTGCAGGAGGCCGTGGACGCAGTGTTCGACAACGGACGCCATGGTCGCGCCGTGACCGGTCCGGGCAACCGTCCGCTCAAGTCGCTCGCCGAAATCCTCAAGGGCAAGCAGGGTCGTTTCCGCCAGAACCTTCTCGGCAAGCGCGTGGACTACTCCGGCCGTTCCGTGATCGTGGTCGGTCCTGAGCTCAAGCTTCCGCAGTGCGGTCTTCCGAAGGAGATGGCCCTCAGGCTCTTCGAGCCGTTCATAATCCGCTCGCTCAAGGACAAGGGCGTGTGCCACACCGTCCGCACAGCGAGAAAGATGATTGAGCGCCAGGCTTCTGAGGTGTGGGATGTGCTGGACGAGGTCATCAAGGACAAGACCGTGTTCCTGAACCGTGCGCCTACGCTTCACCGTCTTTCGATCCAGGCGTTCGAGCCTGTGCTTGTCGAAGGCAAGGCGATCCGTCTGCACCCGATGGTCTGCACTCCGTTCAACGCGGACTTCGACGGTGACCAGATGGCTGTCCACGTGCCGCTTTCGATAGAGGCCCAGATGGAGTCCCGCCTGATGATGCTTGCGGCGACATCCATCTTCAGCCCTGCGTCCGGCAAGTCCGTGATGACGCCTACGCAGGATGTCTGCCTTGGTCTCTACTTCCTCACCACGCCCGGCCAGCAGGACAAGCTCTCCGGAAAGGTCGCGGGCAGGGTCAGCTTCGACGGTGAACATCTGCCGCTCTTCAATGACATCGGAGAGGTCGAGTTCGGCATCGCCGAGGGTGTGATTTCGTACCACAGCCGCATCCGTCTGCGCAACCCCGACTTCGGGCATCCTGAGCGTCCGCACGGCAATGCCGAGAAGCGCTCGATCGAGACGACCGCCGGCCGCGTGATATTCAATGCCATCTTCCCGAAGGAGATGGGCTTCTGGAACGACAAGGTCACGAAGTCGACTGTCGGCAACCTCATCCTTGACTGCCACCGCGTGGCAGGACACGATGCGGCTGTAAAGCTGATCGATGACCTCAAGAACCTCGGCTACCACTATGTGACGGTCTCTGGCGCGTCCATGGGTCTCAAGGACATGATTCGTCCTGCGGACAAGGATGACGTGATCGCCCAGGCCCGCCGCGACGCCGAGAAGGTGCAGGCTCAGTTCCAGCAGGGCGTGATCACCGACGGCGAACGCCACAACAAGGTGGTCGACATCTGGTCTGCCGCGACCGAGAAGGTCGGCGAGGATCTGTACAAGACCATCGACCGCAACGTGTCGTCCGACAACCCGAAGCCGACGGAGCTGAACCCGGTGTTCATGATGGTCGACTCCAAGGCTCGTGGCTCGAAGCTTCAGATCCGTCAGCTTGCCGGTATGCGCGGCCTCATGGCCAATCCGTCGGGCGACATCATCGAACGCCCGATCACCGCGTCCTTCCGCGAGGGGCTTTCGGTTCTTGAATACTTCATTTCGTCCCACGGCGCCCGCAAGGGTCTTGCTGATACGGCTCTGAAGACGGCCGACGCAGGATACCTCACGCGCAAGCTCGTGGACGTGTCGCAGGATGTGATCATCTCGATCGAGGACTGCAACACGGTGAACGGCATCGAGGTCGAGGCGATCGTCGAGGGCGACGAGGTCAAGGTCACGCTTGCGCAGCGCGTCCTCGGACGCACCGCGCTCTACGACATCACGGATTCACTCAAGAACGTGATCGTCAGGGCGAACGAGATCATTGACGAAAAGGCGTGCGCCGAAATCGCCAAGGCGGGAATCGAGAAGGTCTGGATCCGCTCCGGCCTCACCTGCGACGCCGAGCACGGAATGTGCGCCAAGTGCTACGGCCGCGACCTGTCTACAGGTCGTGAGGTCGAGATCGGCACTGCGGTCGGCATCATCGCCGCGCAGTCGATCGGCGAGCCCGGCACCCAGCTGACGATGCGTACGTTCCACATCGGCGGAACGGCGTCCACGACGGCGAAGGTTCCGGAGATCGTTCTCAAGAACGCCGGTACGGTGAAGTTCGTCGATGTCCGTAAGGTGCGCAACGACGCAGGCCGCGAGGTCGTCCTCAACAAGAACGGCACGATGGAGATCTGGTCGAAGGAAGGCTCCAGGCTCGATACGTATTCGCTCCAGATGGGTTCGGAACTGCTTGTCGAGGACGGCGCCGCCGTCGAAGCCGGAACGAAGGTGGCCACATGGGATCCGCACTCCGTGCCGGTTCTCTCCGAGGCGCACGGTTCGGTCGAGTTCGTGGACTTCGAGGAGGATGTCTCCGTCAAGTCCGAGGTCGATCGCGCAACCGGCGCCAAGACGCTCGTGGTGCTTCCGACATCCGACACGAATCTCCATCCGCAGATTGTGATACGCGGCAAGGACGAGAGGGGCGCAAGCAAGATTCTCGACCAGCATGACATTCCTACGAACGCAATCGTGATGGTGACGGACGGCATGGAGGTGACTCCTGGAATGCTCCTCGCCAAGACTCCGCGAGAGGCGGCGAAGACCCGCGACATCACGGGCGGTCTTCCGCGCGTCGCCGAGCTGTTCGAGGCGCGTCAGCCGAAGGATGCCGCCGAGATCTCCAAGATCGAGGGCATCGTCGACTTCGGCGAGCCGGTGCGCGGCAAGCGTACGCTGCTCGTCAAGGACGAGATCACCGGACAGGTGGAGGAACACCTGATTCCGATGGGCAAGCAGATCGTCGTGTTCAAGGGCGACCGCGTCAAGAAGGGGCAGCAGCTCACTGAAGGCCCGATCATCCCGCAGGAGATCCTTGAGGTCTCCGGTCCGCAGGAACTCCAGAAGTATCTCGTGGACGAGGTGCAGCAGGTGTACCGTCTGCAGGGCGTGGAGATCAACGATAAGCACATCGAGATCATCGTGCGCCAGATGCTCCGCAAGGTGCGCATCACGAACCCCGGCGATACGGACTTCCTCTGGGGCGATCAGGTCACGAGGCAGACGTTCCTTCGCGTCAACGATCAGATGATGATGGAGGGTCGCCGTCCGGCAGAGGCTCAGCCGGCGCTGCTCGGCATCACCAAGGCCGCTCTCGAGACGGATTCGTTCATCGCGGCTGCGTCCTTCCAGGACACGACCCGCGTTCTGACGGATGCCTCCACCATGGGGCGCGTTGATGAACTGCGCGGCTTCAAGGAGAACGTGATTCTCGGTCACCTCATCCCCGGCGGCACAGGCTTCCCGCTCCACCACTACCTCAAGCTCGTTCCGCTCTGCGAACCTGTCTCCGACGAGGTCATGGAGGAGCTCCGCAAGGAGAAGCAGGCCAAGCTCGACGCGCTCTTCGGAACGCCTCCGCCACCGAATGACGACGAGGACGATGATGATGTCGGAGCGTTCCCTGTCGCCAACAAGGAGGTGACTCCTGAGGCGATTGCAGAGGAGGAGGCGTCGCAGATCGCCGCCGAGGCTGAAGAAGACGAACAGTAATCGCTGCCGAGGCAGAGATGTCCATCGGTATTTCGGAGCAGACGATTGAGGAAATCAAGGCCCGGACGGACCTTGCGGATCTGATAGCGGGCTACGGAATACAGGTGAAACGGGCAGGCGGGTCTTACAAGGCCTGCTGCCCGTTTCATCATGAAAAGACGCCAAGCTTCAACATAAACGCGGACAGGGGGTTCTACCACTGCTTCGGCTGCGGCGAGTCCGGGGACGCAATCAAGTTTGTGATGCGGTACGAGGGGCTTACGTTCGTTGAGGCGGCACGAAAGCTTGCCGCCGCCGCGAACGTCGCGCTGGAGGAGAAGGAGGATCCTCTTGCCGGAGTGCGGAAGCGTCTGTTCGCGCTTCATGCCGAACTGGCGGCGTTCTACGGGCGATGCCTCAGGACGGCCAGGGAGGCGGAGGCGGCGCGGGCGTACCTCACTTCACGCGGCATCTCGCAGGAGATTGCGGAGCGTTTTCAGATCGGGTACGCACCGAAAAACGCGGAGGCAATGCTGACCTGGGCGGGAAAGCACGGGTTCACCGAAGAAGAGTTGCTGTCGGCGAGCATCATAAGGCCTATGCGGTATGCCGGCGACAGCCGCTATTCACCGTTCTCCGGACGTCTGATGTTCTCGATCCGCGACAGGTCGGGCCGCGTGATAGCGTTCTCCGGTCGTACCCTTGAGACGGACAAGACGAAGATGCGCGGAGGCAAGTACGTAAATTCGTACGACTCACCGATCTTCAAAAAATCCGATGTTCTTTATGCGCTCGATCTCGCCGCAACGAAGATAACTGCGGCGAAGCCGATACGTGAAGCGATAGTCTGCGAAGGTCAGATAGACGTGATACGTTGCCACGCGTTCGGGTTCGACAGGGCGGTGGCGTCGCAGGGGACGGCGTTCACGAAGGAGCATGTGCAGATACTCAAGAAGGTTGCGGACGCTGCGGTTCTTGTGTTCGACGGCGACGGTGCGGGGCGAAAGGCCGCCGTCCGCACAGGCGGCGAAATGCTCGAGGCCGGTGTGTCGGTAAGGGTGGCGCGATTGCCGATAGGCGAAGACCCTGATTCGCTGCTTCTCACGAAAGGCGCCGAAGCGTTTCAGGCGTGCCTTGATTCCGCCGAGTCGCTTGTGTCGTTCATGATACGCTGCGCCTTGGAGACGGAGCAGAATCCGGAGTCGTACGATGCCGTGGCGCGTGCGGCGAACGGCGTCCTGAACATTGTGAAGACCGTTCCGAGCGCGGTTATGCGAGCAAGCCTTCTGCGGGAGACGTCCACGCTTTTGAAAATACCGGTGGAGGCTCTTGAGGCCGATCTTGCCAAGATTAAAGAGGCGCCGGAAAGGCGAAGGCCGCCGGCGCACGAGACTGCGCAGGATGCATCGTCAACGCAGGAGGCGCAGCAAGACGCAGAACGTCGGCAGACGGCCGCAGATGAGCCGTTGACTGCCGCAAAAAGCGAGGATGCCTCCGCTGCGGAGAACAATCCGCCGCCGGGTCTTGAAATGTCGCTGATGGAGTTCCTGTACTGGACGGAGGATGACGGGCAGATCGTCGAACTGCTTGAGGCATATGCGCCGCCTGAACTGTTCGCTCACGACGTGACGCGGGCCTTTGTCGACAGCTATGTGCGGGAGGTCCGCGGGGAGTCCGGCGCAATTGAGAGGCTTGTGAAGGAGGTTCCGGAAGGCGTACGGAAGTTTCTTGAGGCGGTGTTCTGTTCAGTCGGCCGGGCAAACGCCTCTCAGCTCCTTCCGCTTGAGAATTTCAGAAGGATGCTCAAGAGCCTATGGTCGAAGGCCATGAAACGCCGCCATGATGAAATTGCGGCGTCAGACAACGTCGGACATGAGCGGCTTCGCGTGAAACTTAGTATGGCGGCGAAGTCGATATTGTTCGCGAGGTGGGATTCCGCCGTGAAGTTGATGGATCCG
Source organism: uncultured Lentisphaeraceae bacterium (assembly GCA_964440985.1). GTDB lineage: Bacteria > Verrucomicrobiota > Kiritimatiellia > RFP12 > UBA1067 > UBA1731. Next base: position 14,830 of record CAYTWE010000043.1, read on the forward strand.
GAGATGCTGAAATCGCCGGGGAACGGTGCAGATTGACTTGTGTGACTGCCTTGTGCGGGCGGACACGGCATGGAGGATTGAGATGAAGACCAACTACCATACGCACACCGTCTGGTGCGACGGCAGGGATACGCCGGAGGCGATGATAAGCGCTGCGCTTGAAAAGGGGTTCGATGTGTTGGGCTTCTCTTCCCATTCCGCGTATCCGGATGACAGCGTATGCACTGTGCCATCGACGAAGCTTCTGGGATACTTTAACGAGGTGCGCTCGCTTGCGGCGAAATGTTCCGGTCGGATGGAAGTGCTGTGCGGCGTGGAGGCCGACTACATTCCAGGTTCCAGCGAACCGGACATCTCCCGCTATGCGGCGTTCTCACCTGATTACATAATCGGATCCGTTCATTATGTGGTGGCGCCTGACGGCGGCCGTGTGCCGGTGGATCATACCCCGCAGCTTCTGTCCGACGGCATTGCGGCGCATTTCGGCGGCGATGTGCGGTCGTACATCTGCGCATATTTCAGGCAGGAGCGGGAAATGGCTGAGAGGTTCAGGTTCGATGTCGTTGGACATCCCGACCTTGTACGCAAGTTCAACGCGAAGAATCCGTATTTCGACGAGACTGCCGGATGGTACATGGATGAACTGATTGCAACTGCGGATGCGATAGCCGCATCAGGAAAGGTTGTCGAGGTGAACACTGGCGCGATATCGCGTGGCTGGTTGGATGACGCCTACCCGTCGGCGGCGTTCAGGAAATTGCTCCGTGAAAGAGGCGTTCGGTTCATCCTCAGCTCGGATTCGCATTCGGCCGAAACGCTTGACTGCGCGTTTGACCGCTTTGGCGACGCAGAGGATTACGTTCAGCGTCCCTTCGCGTAGAGATTCACCCTGTTTTTCGCATACGTGGCGAGCGGACGTCGCCATTCCTTCGGGTCGAACGACGTTCCGCCCATCAGCTTGACAAGCCACTCGTCACGCGCCCCTTCCGCAAGTTGTTTCGGCCAGCGTCTGCGTATGGCATTGAGCAGAGCCATGCCGGCAGCGACAGGACGGTAGGACTTGATGTCCTTGATTGACAGCAGAACGCCGGCGGCTGTCTCCCAGCGGTATTCGCGCAGAGAGACGCCGTAGCGTTCCATTTCTGCATCCACGTCGCCGATGAGCTTCTGCGGTTCAATCCATTTCGCGCCAAGCACACGGAATGCGAGATTGCCGCTGCGGTTCGTGTCGAGCGACGGAAACGCCTCCGTGAACACCGTAAGCGGGTACAGCGTCGCGGCGTCCCAGCTCTTTATCCCCGGCGACGGCGGCATGAAGTCCGGCCATGGAGTGCGGATTCCGTGATCCCATCCTCTCATCTTAACGACGGAAAGTTTCGTGCCAGGTATTGCGGACGAAAGGTATTCCGCCTCTTCGCCGATTGTCATGCCATGGCAGAGAGGAAGGGCGGCGGGGCATACGAAGCTGAATCTGCCGGGTTCAGGCATCGGGCCGTCGACGATTCCTCCAAGCGGAACAGGGCGGTCAAGAACCACCACCTCCACTCCGTTCTCTGCGGCGGCCTCCATGACGAGCTTGAGCGTAGCGAGATACGTATAGCACCTTACGCCGATGTCCTGCAGGTCGATGACAATCCGTTTCAGCCCCTTGAGCATTACAGGCGTCGGCTTGCGTGTTTCGCCGTATAGGGAGAACACCGGAATGCGCCAACGGGGATGGCGCACGGTGGAAGTCTTCTCTCCCGGTGCGGCAAGGCCGAAGTATCCGTGTTCAGCGGAGAATACGGCCTTTAGGCTGCGCGGGAGTTTCCGGTGCAGAAGCTCACCGAGTGGCGAAGTTTGCTGCGAAAGAAGCCCGAAGGCGCTTCCGTCATCGAGTTTTCCGACAAGCGAGCCGTACGCGACTGAAAATCTTTCCATGCGCCGCATTATACCACAATGAACGCCATTGTCCGGATCACTGCATCAGCATGTACAGTGTTGTGCCGGCGGCTATGGAAAGGAGTGGATTCCGCCTCCACAGGTGCAGGGCCACGGTCAGCGTCGCCGCCGCAAGCTCTGCGAATCCGTGGAGGGGCGACTGGAGACATCCGCCCCGCACATATCCTGCGAGGCAGTAGACCACGAGAAGCGCGATGATGGCTGGGGCCAACACACGGCCAAGGTATGTCACAACGGCGGGCGGACGCCTTCCCGAGCCGAACAGCAGAAACGGCAGTGCGCGAAGCAGATACGAGCAGATGCCGCCGATCAGCAGGAGAAGCCAGAGATATGTTGTCTTGTCATTCATTCGGAAGCGCCTTTCCCCGTCGGATCCATTCGGTTGCGGAATGCAAGCAGGAACGCCACAATCAGGGCGAGAGCCGGTGCGAGAAATTTTCCAGAGGAGAGGAATGCCTGCATTGCGGCTGCGGCGATGGCCGCTGCCGCCACGCCGAGAACTGCGGGCAGACGGTTGGCGCGTTCGCGGCACAGATCCGTAAGTATCACGAGGAAGAGGGCTGTCATGGCGAAATCGATTCCCTTTGCCTCGAACGGAAGGGCAGCACCGGCGAATGTTCCGGCCATGACGCCGCCGATCCAGTAGATGACGTCAAAAAGCCCAAGCAGAAAGCAGTATAGGGCGCCTTGGCGTCCGTTCGGGTATGGACACTGCACCTGCAGCGCATATGTTTCGTCTGTTATCACGCCGATGAGAAACAGCCTCGGCAGCAGCGGCACGGACTTGAAGCGGTCGAGCAGTGAGATGCCGTAGAGTGAATAGCGGATGTTCAGGCATACTATTACCGCGACCACATCCACGAATGCCGTGCCTGAGCGGATCCAATCTACAAGCAGGAACTGAAGCGGACCCGACACGAATACCGCGCTTGTCGCACCTGCCCACGGGACAGGATGCGACAGGCCACCATGGAGCGCGAGCAGCACTCCGGCTGCGAACCCCATTGTCGAGTACCCCGTAAGCACCGGAAGTGAGGCTCGGAATGCCTCTGCAGCGATGCTCTTCGCTCCGTTGAAACGCATATTGCCGTTATGTATGATGCTATCCATTGTCGTGAAATGGTCGGTAATTATCTCATACCTGCCTTGCATTATGCAAGTGCGCGGCGATTTCATTGCTTTTCTCTGAACAAGAATTGCTCTGTAAGTCTAAAAATATGCAAAGGAAGATATGTGCGTTTTAATATATGCGCTTGAAATTTGAACCCCGATGTGATATCTTTTGCGTACATCTGCTGATGGTGGCAGCAGGAAATGGAGGGCAGACATGAAAGAAGTCTTGATGAAAGTTTCGATAGTCGTGTTTTCGGTGGCTGCCGCTACAGGCGTTGCATCGGAAGCGTATTCCGGCACATGGGATGAGGCGTGGGACGCATCGCGGCGTCCGCTTGAGAGTATGTCGTGCGCCGTTGCTGCGGTGGAAACATCGATTGACTCGCGCATTGCGGGCGTCAGGTCGTCCATCGAGACGGCAGTGGACAGTAGGTTTCGCGACGTTAAGGAGACGCCTGGAATCCCGTTCTGCTCCAATCCGTGCGCGTTCACCATCGTGCTGCGCTAAGTATTCACAACAATCAAACAGACAGAAACGAAAGGACAGACAGGAATGAAACAGCTGATGGCATCAATTGCGGTGCTCACCGCCTACGGCGCGGCATTCGCGTCCGCTCCGACGGTTAGCAATGTGACGATGGCGCAGGACGCCTCCCGCACGGTGACGATTTCGTACACGCTCTCGGACGAGCCGGCGATCGTGACGGTTGACGTGCGCACGAACGGCGTCTCAATCGGCGGCTCAAACCTCACACACTTCTCTGGGGATGTGAACAAGGTCGTGCAACCGGGTTCGCGGACGATGACATGGCGTCCCCGCAAGGCGTGGCCGGGGCACAAGGTCGATTCGGGCGTGACAGCGGTTGTGACAGCCTGGGCCTTAGATACTCCGCCGGAGGTGATGGTCGTGCCGCTCGACGGCAACGACGGCACCGTGGAGTACTACGCCGATCTCGCGTCCGTCCCCGGCGGTGTGACGAACGGCGTCTACAAGACGGCGAAGATGGCGTTCCGCAAGATCCCCGCCGCGAACGTCTCGTGGCGTATGGGCTCGCCCGCATGGGAGACGGGGCGTACGAAGGATCGCGAGACGCCGCATGTCGTGACGCTCACGAACGACTACTACATGGGCGTCTTCCCCGTCACGCAGGAGCAGTACGCGACCGTGTCGGGCGGGGCGTACCCGTCCTGGGCCACCGTCGACCGTTCGGCGCGGCCCGTGGAGATGGTGTCGTGGGAGGATCTGCGCGGCACGGTCGCAGACGGATGCGACTGGCCCGCGAATGGCCACGCCGTCGCGCCGGGGAGTTTCATTGGAAAACTGCGGACGTTGACGGGGTTTGAATTCGATTTGCCGACGGAGGCGGAGTGGGAATTTGCCTGCCGTGCGGGGACGGGGACGGCACTCTACAACGGGCAGGAGCTGACCAATGCAACTGCATCGACAAATACGCTCAACGCGCTCGCCCGCTACAAATACGGCGGCGGTTTCCTCGACATGGGTGCGACGAAGCCTACGGAAGCCACGTCTGCTGCCGACGGCGGCACGGCGGAGGTCGGCTCGTACGAGCCGAACCCGTGGGGGCTGTACGACATGCTGGGGAACGTGTG
>CAYTWE010000044.1:0-19256 GCA_964440985.1 uncultured Lentisphaeraceae bacterium
CCCCCCCCCCCCCCCCCCCCCCCCCCCCCCCCCCCCCCCCCCCCCCCCCCCCGGGGGGGGTGTCCATTCCCGTTTTATTGGGGGTTTCTCGCTTCTTTTTGCCAGCCCGAAGTTTCGGACTAAATGCTTGTCCCTATTTTTATGGTGGAGGTGGGGGGAGTCGAACCCCCGTCCGAAACAGCTTCAACCAAACCTCTACGCGTGTATCCCACCTTCAATCTCGCATACGGTATGCCGATGGGCAGGCTTATCCATATGCACCCGCTCGGTTATACGGATTGCGACGCCCGAACGGAGAGCTTCGCAACGAGTCCTGCTAAGTTATGCCGCTTCGGCGTAGCAGGCGTCTGCCGAGCGACATCGAGGCCGTAATTTAGGCCGCGAGAGCGTAATCGTTGTTCGCGATTATGGTTTTGCCGGATGATTAACGAGGCCAACCGACATCCTCGACGCGCAATCTGATCTCCACATATCCCGTCGAAACCGGATCACCCCCAAAAGGGGAAAACACAGGATATGATATCAAATAACATGAACAAAAGCAAATCATGCGCCTAAACGGCTTAACAGAAAATCGCACCATCTACTAATATCAATAAAAATCGCAATATAGCGCAGAAACAAACGAGTTTTTATGTCAAATCTATGACCGCAAGCACCCGGAACGACAGTAAATACCGTATGCTGCTGAGCGATGCGCTTCTGTCAGCATCCCCTGCCCTCGCAACCAGCCGAAACAACAGTCAGTACAGTATACGACTGAGCGATGCGCTTCTGTCAAACATTCCCCTGCTCCCGCAACAATCCGGAACGGCAATCAACACCATATACGGCAGAACCGCTGCCAGACATCGTGACGCAGGAAAGTCCATCTGCCTCAAGCTTACGGATGGCATCCGCAATGCCGGGATAGAGCCGCAGAGCCGCAGGCTGAAGATCGTTCCGGCACAGTCCTCGATCCGATTCACGAAATTCGCGGTAAACCGCAGGTGTGGATGCAAATATCTGCGGGACATACACAACAATATCCTCTACATTCGGCAATTCCTGCTCATTGCCTTTCGGAACATACGGCGACACACGCTCGCCGCGCCCTTCCATCAGCACCGCACCACCGAGCACAAGCGCCGGCACATCACTTCCAATATCGGCTGCGATTTCACAGAGTTCAGCCTTCGAAAGACGCAATCCCCACAGTTCATTAAGCCCGTTCAGCACCGCCGCAGCATCCGCACTGCCGCCACCCAGACCAGCGCCTGCCGGTATGCGTTTTGCTATCGACATCTCCACGCCGCCACGATACCCAGTTCTCCTGCGCAATGCAACCGCCGCCCGGTACGCAAGATTTGACTCCTGCGGCAGATCTCCTGAATCCATGCGGCAGGTTATCTCTTCCGACTCCAAAAGCGAAACGGTGTCGTGAAGCGAAACCGGCAACACAATCGACTGCAGGTCGTGGTAGCCATCACCGCGAACGCCGAGAACGCGAAGCGTCCAGTTGATCTTTGCGTGCGCCTCAATTGTCATTGACTGCGCGGTACCGCTTCACCGCCTCCTCAAACGCCGGCGTATTGACGAAACCGCAACATCTGAACTCCGGACAGAATCCGCGATAGACGCATTCCGGAACGCAGGCCGAAGCAACCTCCGGCTCCACTTTTGCAATCCCGTCCACCACCTGCCGCCATGCGGCGCGCGTTTCCGGGGATGCCTGCGAACACAATCTCCGACGGGAAATGAACATGACGGCCTGTGCATTTGCAAAGCACTCATGCTCAACCGGCGCATCCTGACGCGAACCGGTTCGGTCCGTTCCAGTTCTGTCGGAGCGCTGAGTGGACACGAAATGCTCTATTCCGAATTTGTGCCGCACAAAATGCACCGACACCCAATACGGCAGATTTGTCCATTTCCACGAAAACACAAGTTTGCGGACAGGCGAATGCTCCGCAAGCAGAATCGTCTTCTTCCACTTTGCCGAAGGCTCCTTGGTGCCTTCGGGCATCCGAATCGTCGTACGGGCGGCATCCGCCACGCTTCGCCACGAACCGATGACCTTGAGAAATTTTAACGAAGTCTTTTCCATAAGATTGGCTATTATACCACAGCGGAGAATACGGCCAGACCGATGGCACACAGTCCGGCGCCTACGTCTCGGCGACAAGCACCTGAACCGTCCCGTCCGGGACGATCTCACAAGACATTCCGGCAGGCAAAAGCGCACTTTCTTCATCGGAGAGTACGACCGGCTCACAGCCATCAACCGCAACCACGCATTTTCCGCCGTTCGCGAACAATATGCGAAAACTCTCCGCACATCCAGGCATGGACAGTCCATCGGATATGTTGAGAACAGAAAACCTGAAATATGCGCAGTCGACAGGTGTGGATTGCGCCGCGTCCACGGAATGGATCAGTTCTGGCGGAGGCAACGACCAATCTATCGAATCAAGCCCCTCACGTTCGTTTGTTTTTCGCGGTCTGCCAGTCGCCGGATCCGTACGGTTCCAGTCGTGCAGACGCCAAGTGGTGTCGCTCGTCTGCTGAACTTCGTAAAGCCGGCATCCCCCACCGATCGCATGAACCAGTCCGCCAGGAATGAAAAGCGTGTCGCCACGCCGAACATCAAGCCGCTTCACAACACTTTCGGCCGTTCCGTCATGGAGCGAACGCTTAAAATCGTCGCGATCGGTCACCTTGGAGAATCCGGCGAAAACGCACGAACCTTGTCCTGCATCCAATACGTGCCACATCTCCGTCTTCGGATCGCCGCCGCATATCTTCGACGTCTCCCCGTTCGGATGCACCTGCAGGGAAAGCCTGTCTTTAGCCTCTATTATCTTGGTCAAAAGCGGAAAACCGTCCGGCCACCTCGTTCCGCACAAATCCGTCCCGAACTCTGAAACAAGCGACGGAAGCGTACGCCCGGCATACAGTCCGTTCAAAACCACGCTCGGCTGCGCAGGATGCGCTGAGACAAGCCAGAGCTCACGTCCCCAAATTGCGCACCGCTCCTGAGGAACAAGCTTCATCGGATACCTTTTCATGCCTTAAGCCCCTCAATTTCGGCACGTGTCAGATCACGCCATTCGCCTGGTTTGAGCCGTGCGTCAAGACGCAGTCCGGATATCTCCACGCGCTTCAGCGACACAACCACAAGATGCGCCGCACTGCACATGTACCGTATCTGCCGCTTGCGTCCTTCCTTCAAACGGAACAGAAGCAGGTGTATGTTGTTATCCTGCGAACGTATCAATTCCACCGGAACCGGCCGCGTGACGTATCCGTCGGGCATCGTGACAGGACCGCGAAGGATGTCCAGCATCCTGTCGTTCCACCTTCCCGCCGCACGTACGACATACACCTTCTCGTGTCCAAACCTCGGATGCGTGAGCCTGAGCGAAAGGTCACCATCATTTGAGAGGAGAATCAGCCCTTCGGAATCCTTGTCGAGCCGCCCAACCGGAACAAGACGTTCGCGAACCCTGCCGCGTATCAGATCCATCACCGTCCTTCCGCCGAACGGATCGGAAGCCGTCGAAATAACCCCCGCAGGCTTGTACATCATTATCGTGCGCGTCTTCTCCTCCATAACGGAAAGGACGCGACCGTCAACCCTTACAATCACGGTCTCCGGGTCGAATCTCGCACCCGGTTCGACACATACCTTCCCATCGACGGTCACGCGCCCTTCCTCAATCATAGCCGCTGCTCCGCGCCGCGACGCAACGCCCCTGTGAGCCAAAATGTTCTGCAACCGCTCTTCCATCAAAACGCACCAAATAACTTGTTAAGATCTTTCATGCCAGTGATTATACCACACCCGTACGTCATCATCTGCCGGACGGCACGACCGCAAACGCATCTACGGCAATGAATCCACTTGACCTGGACGGAATGACTCTGAGCGTCGCACCTGGCTCAAGATCGAAATCGCCGAGCATGGACCACTCGCCTACGCCCGCAAGCGGCAGGAACCTGAGCTCCGTCGTCCTGCCGCCGGACGACAGCTCTGCGACGCATTCTCCTGAGACAGCTCGCCACGGAAGGAACGGCACATTGCGATACAGTGCATAGCGTCCCTTCTCCGTGACCGGAAGAGGGAACACCGCATCGCCAGCCGCCTTTGCGGTGCCTGTCGGCGCAGTGGAATACATATCGTTGACTGTGCATCCGTTTGCGTTGTAGTCGCGCCGCCAATGTGCGCCAAACGTCACTGAGGCGTCCTCGTCATCTATGACCCTCCACTTCGCGCGGTCAGGGTCGGGATTACCCGGCCAGTCGCCACCTATCTTGCGCTGTATGGCGCGAACAAGTCCACGGGAGTACACGTCACGCGGCAGAATCCCCTCATCCCGGCAGAATGCCGCCGCATATCCTACGGCCACTCCCATCGTGGCAAGAGTGTTGATCACACGCGGCCCCCCGAGGCCAACATGGGTCGCGCTGAAGCAGCGACCGCACATCATCAGGTTCGGAACGTTGCGCGAATACAGCGAACGGTACGGTATGTAGTACCTTCCGAAATGAGGCTGCTTGCAGACTGTGAGGAAATCCACACCGGGCTTGCGCGTATCGTAGTGGAGATCCACAGACCAGGACCCCTTCGCAACCGCATCGGGAAATTCACGCTTTTCGGTGACGTCCTTTTCCGAATACACATAGTCTCCCATCAGGCGGCGGCTCTCGCGCTTCCCGAGAAGAAACGGAACGAAGCTCAGCACCTGCCGTCCATTCTGCGGATTTTTCTTCGCGTTTGAGAATGCACCGTAGATCGCAAGCAAGATGCGGTCGCGGATCTTCTCGCCCTCAAGAATCATGTCCTGATGTATGCCGTATTCCCAGAACCAGTCCCCGTGGACGGCACTCTCACCCTGCGCCCACGGTTCCGCCCATGGAGCGCAGAACGGCTCGTCCGTTCCGGCACGATGGCTGGTCCACATCAACGACGCTCCGAGCGTATCGGCATCGGCCTTTTCCGGCGCCATCGTTTCGCCAAACTCCGAAGCGGCCTCACGACCCATCCTGTAGTCCGCACCGGCCCAGTACCCGACCCAGCCATCGCCGGTCGCATCAACAAAGAGCGGTGCAGCGAATCGCACCACGCGGTTTCCTGCGACATCAAGCGCCCTTACCGCAGCGATTGAGCCGTTCTTCATGTCTGCCGCAAATGCGCGGTGGCCTACGCGGCAGTCGATGTTCGGCTCATCCGCAACCAGGCGGCTGCGCCAGGCATCGCCGAGAGCCGCCTCCCCCTCCATGTTCATGAAGCGTCCACGCACCTCGCGCACGATGTCATTGCACAGCTCTCCGGCACACCACACGCGGATTTCGCTCGAAGCGTTCCCGCCGAGAACCGGACGATCCTGGACAAGCGCAACCTTGAGTCCGCTCCGTGCGGCGGCAACCGCAGCGCATACGCCGGGAATGCCACCGCCCACGACAACGAGATCGGCGGACACCGTCTCCGCAACAGGCGCATCAACGACCGAAAGCGCCCCCGTTGGCTTTTCGCCGGCATTGGCCAGCACTATGCCGGCGCATCTGGCGTCGAATCCCGAAAGATCCTTGAGCGAAACGGCAATCCGTCCGGCCGGAAGCGACACGGTGCCACCATCCTCCCAATGCCACGCATCTCCACCAAGACCGAACGTCCGCTCAAGCGTCTGCCCGGCGACAGCGACCTTGAAAGAGGATGGATTTGGCTTGACGTCTCCAGCATCCACCCATGTGCGCGTACGCACCCAGATGCGCCAGTCACCGGCGCACGGAACCGTGACGGTTGCGACAGAATCCATGACGCGATGTCCCAGACCATGCGCAAGAAGATACGGCGAACCGATCACATCCATGAACTGAACATCGCACACCCAGCCACCAGAAAATGAATTCGGATATACGTCAATGCGCTCTCCGTACATTCTCCCGACGGCGACACCTGCAAGGCAAAACGAAAGACGAAGCGCAATTCCGGCATTCCGAAAACCAATTCCCATGAGAGTCCCCCGACGGTCTTCAAGACCTTTGCACTGGAGCCGGCAGAGGGATTCGAACCCCCGACCAGCGGTTTACAAAACCGCTGCGCTACCACTACGCTATACCGGCAACGAAAATTGGGCGAAGTATACCATAACAGGGTTCAATTGGCAAACGCCGCCGTCAAGGGGTCAACAGCTTGCGGCACACGAGAATCTTCTCCCTCATGTCGTTCGGAACGTACATGTAGCGGTTGGAGCTTTCGTAGCCGATGGCGCTTTCGCGAAGAACAAGTCCGAGCATCTCTTTCGCCGTAGCCAGTTCGCGATCTGCGATTTCCCTCATGCGGACGGCATCACCGCAATCACGCGCCTGAACGAATCTTGCCTGATCTGCAGCAGACCGAAAATGCAGCGTGGCCGCCCGGAAAAACGACTGCTCACGAAGCGCGACATCCTTTGCCGCCCCGGACATTCCGTCAACGGCCTCGCGCCAAAGCCTATCTCCGTCATCAAAACCGTCCGCAACCTCCTGCATCAGCTCCAACCACGCACCCCTGTTCGCCGCGTACCCGTCCGTCCAGCGTTTCAAGTCGTCATACGCCGTGTTCACCATGGTGGCATTCCACCCTGTCTTCTTCGGATAGAGAAGGTTTGCAGGGCCGAGCTGCACAGGCGAATAGTAAACAGTCTGCCATTGCAGAGGATAGTTTCTGAATGCGTCCGAATACCGCTTCCACGCCGTACGCACCGGCTTGACGGATGAAACGCCATACAGGTCAGCCGCCAAACCGTCAAGAATGGCGTCAATGTCGTTGGCTCCGCGACCGAAGCGTTCTACAAGCGCAAGGTTCGGCGACGGGAATCCGCCGAGCGACCATGACAGCATCAGTCCGTCAATGCCGTTTGCCGCGAGATTGCCGATATGTTCAGCGACAAGATCAACAGTCGGGAGATACGGCGTTGCGCACATCTCCCACGATGTGTTAACCTGAAGTTTGGCGTCCGCCTTCAGTCCGGCGGCTCTCGCTGCCGCCCACAGCGGAAGCGCACGAGGCGCCGGACCTGGATGGGATATCGAGTACTCGTTCACGAGCAGATCCATTCCGGCCTGCCTGAACGGCAGCAGCTTCTCACTCCACAGAACAAGGCGTCCATCCTTCGGAAGGTGCGGAACAACCGTTTTGACGGCATCATCGGGCCAGGCCGTATCGTAGAAAATCACGTGCGCGTCTGGGCTGGCGGACTTTACGCCGTCGCGGATGGCGGCGTTGACCTCAAGTATGAACTCGGAATACGGACGTCCCTTGCAGCGTCCGCAGGTGTTGTTGATGTGAAATGCGCTTGCGCAGTGTGTGTCGTTTTCGCTCATCGTGATCGTGAACACGCCGCCAAGCCCCGGAACGTTTCTGAACAGCTGCGCCATCGAGTCTCGCAGCCAGCGCAAGGTTTCCGGCTGATGCGTGCACATGCAGCAGTACTCAACCCCTCTCCGTGTGCGGCGTGAACCGCGTATGCCTTCGCGTCCAGGCCTGTCGAAGAAAGATGACGGCTGTGCGCGCGGCTCGTTTATGTAGAGTATCACCTTGACACCATGCTTCCCCGCAAGAGATACGATGCGCCGAAGGTTCGCCGTGCGCCGCTCCGCCTGCGCACCGAATTCCGGATACGCCGGATCGGTCGTAAGCTCAGAGAGGACAGCGTGCAACCACACGGCGTTCACACCACGCGCCGCAAGATCTGCAAAAAGCCCCTCAGGACAGGATGCAAGCGAATCATCCCCCATTACGTCACCATAGTCTGCGGAAAACGGATAGACCATGCGCAGGTCGAACCGCGCATCTTTGCCGTCACGCCGCATCGGCTTCAATCCGCCGAACCTTTCGATAAACGAGAAGCGCGGCTCACCGTCGTCGCCGTCAACCGGCAGGACGCCCTCCTCCTCAAGCCTCCGGCGTATCTCAAGCCGTCCAGCGCGTCCGCTTTCGGCAAGTTCATCGGAATATTCAAGACGTGGGCAACATGGCTTCGGCATTCCGAGCTTGGATTCCAGATAATCGTCCTCCGTCAGCGCATAGCGCATCTCGCGGCGGCTCTTCCCGGTCAGAGACATCAGCTGCGAATACGGAACAAGATGCCAGTTGCGGCGCAGAATGGTCACATAGCCAAGACTTTTCCAGAGCGGAGAAACCTTGACGTCGCGGCGAAGGCCCATCTCCTCCGCAATGCGGACAACATCCTCCCGCTTCGCACCTATGGTGTCCGCAAGCGTCTGCGGCTCGACCACGCCCCAGTTTCGAAACACGTACGCCGAAAGGATGTCGGGGAATGCCGTCGGGGCAATCGGCTTTTTCCATGCAGGCTCACCCGGCAGCTGAACGAAGTCCGGATCCGTCGGGCAGCTCACCTTTACGGAAGCATCCCCGGAGCCGCCGCTTATTGAGTAGTCCACAAGCCTGCCGTCCTTCATCTCTGCGGACACCACATACCCACCCTGCGCGAGGAAATTCACGAAGCGTCCTGTGAATTTCGGCGGAACGCAGGGGAACAGTCGAATTTCGCCGCCCCAGCTTTGAAGAAGAGACTCGGTCGCCATGTGGAGAAACGCCGCACCACCTTCGAGAACCGGACACACCAGACGTTTTGAATCGGGATTTGCGGTGAGGTCAAGCCCGCCGCCGCGTCCCCATACGCCTCGTCTTCCATTCGTGCCGCGAAGGACGAGCGGCGGCAATCTTGCGACATTTGCCGCCATCTGTGTGCGCGTCATGTCGGTGACGATCACCGGATTGTGCGAGAACAGGCCGTTGGGCTTTCCAAACCAACCCATGAAATCGGTGAGGGCCTTCCATCCGTCGGCAGGATCATGGAGCCTCATCCTGGCAGTCCCGGTGTAGAATGCGCTCCACTCGTGGTTCGGATGCGGCTCATCGGTCGTCCACGCGATTTCCACGGCGTTTGTCCAGGTGTAGGCGAGAGTGCGCTCCGCCGCATCACGGTCAAGGTTTGCCTCCGCAGGGAAGAACGGATAAAAGAGATGCCCGCCATACATGTAGTGGTCGTCAGGGATGTCCGGACCGCCCCACCATCCTCCGCCGCTATGCTTCGCGAACGCGGGGTAATGCGCAAGGACATCCTTCCAAAGCGCAACGTCGCACTCGTCCGTCTTGAGGGTCTGCGCCGCATCTATGGCAGTTTCGAGGCACGTCTTAAGGCAGGCGGCAATCGCCAGCTCATCCTTTGTGCCGGTAAATATCTCAGGCGGGACGCTCCAGATGAAATGGTACGTTCCTTTTTCGTCCTTCGTCATTGTGTCGGTGTAGAACCTTATGAACTCCTTGAGAACTGGATACATCTCCTTCAGAAGGGCGACATCGCGGGAATACCGCCATGCCTGTGAGAGTATCAGCCCCGAATACGCACCGCCGCACAGCGTGTACCGGTATTCGCCGATGGGATGCTCCACTCCCATCGCGTTCATGTTCAGGGGAAGATATGCGCCGTGCACATTCTTGCCGAACATCTCGGCGGTGCGCCGCTTCAATTCATCCATGCAGGCCGCATACGTCGCCACGAACGGCCTGACGAACGAACACCGGTTCACGGGGAAGAACGGCATCAGCGGAATCTGCACATTCTGGTCGTGCACATAGCAGTTCGATCCAACGCCGGCGCATCCCGAATCAAGCGGGCCGTAGACAAGACCGTTCAGGGCGGGCATGGGCACCGCACCAAACTGACCTGCAAGAGCGAAAAGCGAATGTTTCCAGTTTCTGTCAATCTCCGGTTCGGACACGAACATCGCCCTGCCTCCATCGTTCCAGAATCTACGCCACCATGCGGCGTTCCCGTCGCGAAGTGCGTCAAATGTCGCCTTGCCGGCATCGCGCACAGCCGCAACCGCCTCCGCCCTTGTAGGCCTCACCGCGATGAAGACGTCATGCGCGCCGCTTACCCTTACCCGCCCAGAAAGCCCGCTGCACTCTGCGGCGGATGATCCTGCGACAAGCATCGCCACTGAGTATGCGTCTCCATAAGGCAGCCTCTGCTCGAATGAAACGACGTCTCCATCCACGGAAAAGGCCGGCGGCGCCTCCATCCGAGGATCCTCCGGACGGGACATCTCAATCACGGCAAGGCGATCCGCACTCGACTGATCGCGCAGGCGCACCGCCACCACATCACGCTCCCGGTGCACGATGGTCGTCGTCCGGGGCGAAAGCGCAGGAGAGGTCATCTCTTCGTGCAACGCACCTTCCGCCATGTCAAGCCGCTGTCTGACAAGCGGAACGGCCGGCGCATTCCAGCCCACCCCGCCCCAGAACCTGATGCGCAGGATCGCCGCCGATATGCTGCTCGTGAGAACATCGTCTCCGACCGCCGCCGCATCTCTCCGGTCGCTCCCAGAAAGGTACGCAACGCTTGCGACAGAATTGGTGCGCACGTGCTCCATCACATCTGAATGCGGCGTGTAGTCGCACGGAGCGACACGGCGGTCAAAGACGTCGTTCTTGTTTATGACCCACTCAAGGTGGGACGGCGCATAGGCAAGCACTCCATGGCTTCCGTTGCCGATGAACATTCCGTCCTGCCATACCGTGCCTGCATTCCGCTCTATCACGTATTCATCCGCAGACGCTTCTGCGCTGATGGCCGCCACCAACGCGAGCATCGTCAACATTCTCACACACTTATTCATTGCAATCTGCCACCTTTAAATCAGACACCTCACAGTATGCCCAAAAGCCTTTTGCTTTTCCATACAAAAAACGCATGAAGTGGAGGCAGACCGACATCCACCTCCATCTTGCGGCAACGCCCTACAGAACGTGTATCTTAAGCCCTGTCCCCAAGAAGCGGGCGAATATCTCGCCGTTCTTCCCTGTCCGCAGCCGGACTCTTACGTACTTCGGGAGTTCCTCGCCCTTCACCGTAAAGCGGGAAAGGTTTTCCGCACCAGCCACCGCCGATGCCCGGATAAGCGGCATCGTCAGATCTGCGAAACCGCCACGAACCGCGTCCACGTTCATGAGGTTCAGGGTGAATCCATCGCCCACGGTCAGAACTCCTTCCATCTCCAAACAGCCAGTGGAGGCGAAATCGCAGTCCAGTCCGCTTACAGAAAGGTTGCCGTTCACTATTCTGCCGGCGCCACCTATGGCGTTCAGGTACTGGTTCGTGCCGCCCAAATCAAGCTCCGCATCTGCGCCAACCACCACATGCACCGCATTCGACATGGAACGCTGCCACCTTTCAAGCCCCCACTTCACTCGCATGGCATATCCGGCGCGACGGCACTCCGCCGCCGTAAGCGTATTTGTGTAGATGAGAATCTCGGCAAGACGCTGATGTCCGGAACGCGCACCCGATCCGCTGGAGTTGTAGGCAAGCGAATCTGCGCTTACGGCATTCGCGTACTCCGCCCCATATATGCGACAGCTGATGAAATCCCAGCCGCCGGACAATCCTGTATCAAGCGGAGTTGCATCTGTTTTTCCATCCGGCCACAGCAAGCTTGCGGAAAGTCGCCTGTCGTTTATGCAGAACTCCGCCGTACGCACACCGGCGCACGCACCGCTGTAGATGAGGAAGTCATTTGGCCGTGCGCCGTACGTCTCCGGCCCGCGGAACCATCCGTCTTTATTACCGCTCTGCTGGTTCTGAAATTCGTTGCCGAGAATCGTGCCGCCGCCATCATGCGAACCAAGCATCCACAGGACGCTCAACACGTTCGTGACGGAAAACCGGCTCCCTTCGGCATCCATGAAAACCATCGACGATTCGTTGTTCGGCATCTTCACGGCATCCATGGAATTTTTGAGATCCTCATGGGAGACCAGCATTGTCTTTCCGTCGCCGCCGCGAGGCATCGCCTTCATGCCGTTCTCCGTAAGGCTTCTCCATTCATTGACGTACCTCGTGCCGTTGCTTTCGCAGATTGACATCGTATCAGCGCGTGAGGCATCGAGATGGACCACAAGTCCCTTGGAGGCGTCCGGCATCGCTGGCTCCTCCGGCGGAAGAGCATAGCAGATCCTGAGCGCACCATCCGCAACATATACGGTGCCGGTAAATCCGACGATGTCGTTCACCGCAAGAGTGCCGCCACCGACCTTTGCGAAATCGCCTGTGCCGCCAATCTGTCCGTATGTGAGCGTCCTTCCCTCCTGCACACTTATCGACGAACCGTCTTCCACGTCAAGGTTTGCCAGCACGCACTGATCTGGCTGCGGTGCAGATTCCGGGAGCGGCGCAAGTTCCTCATCCGTGGCACCAAGCCATTTCTTTGCGAGATGGTTGCGCGTCGCCACCTTCTCGCGTTCGCTCAGTTCGCGCTCGTAAAGGAGTATCTCACCGTATCTCCATCCGCCGCTGAAGTTCGGGTTCGTTCCGATGCCGCAAAGCGCAGAGACGTGCGCGCCGACGGGAAGATGCACTTCATACAGACGGTAGTCGAACTCGTCCGTCGGCGGCAATACGTTCTGCGCCGCCACCGAGGCAGACACGCCGTTCGTGAAGTACAGCGTCTCGCCGCAATTGTATCTTACGGTCGCACCTTTCGACTGCACTGACGAAAACGGACTGCTCGGCCACCCGTTGCTGTCGGTCCCGTAGAAGAAGTCTACGACATCCTCGTCCGGGCTGCCGGTTCCGTTGCAGAAGCCAGAGGCCGTTCCGAGCAAGGCGCCGATGTGTCCGCCGCCGACACCCCTTGCGGCGACAATGTATGCCGAACGCACTCCGTGGAGCGGTCGCAGCAGTTCGGCGCGCGCACCCGACCTGAATCCGCCGAACGTGACGGCGTTGTGCACTTTCCTCTGCCTGTTGGTGCAGGCCGCCGCGATGAGGGCGGGATAGCCGCTGCCGGCAAACGCGGACACACCATCGCGTCTATGGATGTCATACCACGCCTTTATCTTGCCGTCAGAGGCGAAATCCATGCGGTTCGTCTCGTCCGCATCGAGATGAAGCGACGGAGAGATGGCATAGCCGCTGCCGGCGTCATGGTCGAGCGGAGCGACAAAATCGATCGTGCCGTCTTGCAGTTTGGCACCGACAAGCGCCGTGTTTGATGGATTCTCAATCTGAAGCGAACCGCCGCCTATCTTCGTGAACGAAGACGAAAAGTCCGACAGCCTCACACGGGCGACAACGCCGGACGGGACATCCACGAAAGTTCCGTCCGCAAGCAGCAGATCCAGCACCGCCGGCGGCGACGCCTCGTCGGCGGCGGAAAGATATCCCGGAATGGAGCGTCCGAGCCATTTCGCGCTCATGTATGCGGAAACGTCGCGCATCTCCTCCTCAGACAATGGGTAGCTGTATATCGCAATTTCCGAAAACATGAATCCGCCGGCATACGCCGGATTGAACGATGCGCCTATCGCGGATACGCACGACCCCGGAACCTGAAGCGCCACTACCTGAAAGCCCTGTCTTTCATATCCGGCGCGGACATCCCTCTTCACGCCGTCTATCATCACAATGCCATTCGTTGGCGCAAGCGTCGGGTGTATCCTGTTGAACGGTTTTGTGCCAAGAAGCGGTGCGGCATATGAACTCCACGATGCTATGACGTCCTGATCGCGGTCAAAATAGCAACTCGTGGAATACGCCGCCGACGGGTCTGCCGCACATGAACGGGCGTTGCCGAGGAGCGTACCGCCTTTCGCTCCCGGACTCACCACCGCTATCACCGTAGTCAATCCGTCTATGCTTAAACCCTCGTCATTTGAATTGACGAACCGGAAGTATGCTCCCGACTCCGCGGCGGACTTGCCGAACGCTTTGTCGCCAAGCAGGTCGATGGCGGGCATCTGCATGCCGTCTGCGGCGGTGAAAATATCATTCACAAAGACAGGCAGAGGATTTGGATTATTTTCATCAGATCCGGCCACCGCTGATATCTGCTCTCCGCGATACGACGAACCGGCAATGTTTGCCATCTCTTTCACATACGTTACGCCGTCAATCGTCTCCGTAGTCACAGAACTGCTTTCAGAGACGTCAAAATGGAGAAACGGCGCAACCGGTATCGTCATGGCCGCATGGCGTCCGCCAAAACGCAGCGTTCCTGCCTTTATCGCCAGCCTTCCGGGATAATTTCGCAGATCCGAAACCGACAGTACGCCATTGCCGGTCTTGTCGATAGTGGCACCGATCCCGCGTCCTCCGACATATTCACCAAGCTCAAACGACGCACCATCCGGCACGTTTATCTCCGTCCTGACGCCATTGCGCGACGGCTGTTTTGAATGGCCGGCGGCAGACAGCAGCCGAGACCTGCCTTCCGTGCCGTATCCACTGCGTCCAAGCCACTTCTTCGCAAGATAGTCCTCAACCTGCTTCACCCTGAACACGTCAAGCGTCTCACCGTAAATTACCATTTCGGCGATTTTCAGTCCGCCGGAAAGCTCCGAAATGTTCTGGCGCACTATGCCAAGCCCCAATCCGTTTGCGTTTCCAAGGTTGTTTGTTGGCAAAAGCGCGGTGACTGCCCAATCCGCCGTCCGCCCAGTGAGCCAGGTGTTGGCGGAAATGCCGTTTTCCCGCGATATGCCGTTCAAGGCAGGATTGAACGCCATGGTGTTGTAGCCGCCATTGGGCGAACTTGGACACCACAGAAGCGGCGATGAACTGTCAGGGGTTCTGGTTGGCATCGACGCAACCGTCTCGTTCGCGCAATTCATCGATGTTCCGCGCACCCACATCTGTCCGTTGCAGTCTCCGCCGCCGTTCAATCCCACCCCTCCACCGAGGATCGAACCTCCGGTCTGCCGCCACACCGCAACTACGGTGCCGATTCCGCGAAGGACGTTTGTAGGCTGGCTCATTCCGGAATTGAAGTCGTTCTCGTAGTCGAACAGCATCGCCATGCGAGATCCAAGCGCACCAAAGTCAAGCACTGTGGCACAAATGTCATCATCATACGCAACCTGCGGCAGTTGGAGCTGCCAATAGTCGTTTCCGTCCCACACTCCATCGGACGCATCCCTCTTCGACAATTCATGGATGTATTTGCCATCACCCGAAACGAGGTAGCGGCTGCCAGTGAGAGACGGTATTCTGCTAACTCCGGTCCCATTGATCGTCCATGCATCCGTCTGCGATGCATCAAGATGGAATATGGGAGTTCCTACGTCAGGAAGGATTGACGGAATCGATGTCGAGACGGCTGCGGCTACATCTCCGTCCGAAAGCTGAAGCGCCCACACGTCGCCGACATGGTTGGTCTTGGCGAACAGGCCGGCAACAGCAACCGTCCACGCCACCGCAAGCATATGCGTTCTGCAAAACATAATTGACACTCCTTATTCTTGTGTGATCTAAATGGTTTTCATCGGGATGCCGAGCGGCCGTCCGGATGGATGTTCCGTCCGGCATTTCATTTGACGGTGAAAGTCCTTTCCGCAAAGACCCCGGTCAACGGCTCAATGACGCGCAAAGTCCACTTGCCGGTTTCATCGTTTAGCGCCAACGGGAACCGGAGACTTGCCTTCCCTTCCGCAGTGGCGACATTGCGCTTGAAATGGAACGGACATTTCCCGGACGGCGGAACAAACTCGACGTGCAGGACATAGCGCGGCGTCACGTCACGCGAGATGATCCTGAGGTTCAGGGCGAGCGTTTCTCCGCGCCTGACGGATGAAAGCCAACGCGGCAGACCTGTGACCTCAATTCCGTCGATTCTCTCCTTCAGCACGGCGTACAGGTTGGCCTCCGCGTACGGAACGGATGCCGAAACGCTGCCGGAAACGCCAAGATATTTTTGGTTTCGCACGTCGTAGACGTGTCCCCGCTTCGCGAACACAAGTTCATCGACGTTAACGTCATGCTCCTTGCCGACAAGCGAATGATGCGGTTTCCTGATGACGCCGTAAAGATCTGCGTCTCCCTCGCGGTAGTGCACGGCCTCACGGTACGGATTGGCGATTGCGGTGGGCGACTCTATCGCTGGCGTGACTGCCGCAGATTTCAGCAGCGAAAGCATCCGTCTCTTCTGCCCTTCATCGCCAGAATCGAATGTCGCCGCAAACACATCCACCTCGCTTGCGGTAAATGGCGGCATCCTGCGCTTTATGCCGAGTTCATCATATTCGCCGGGCAGAACATCGCAGACGACCCTGCCGCCGCGCCTGATGAACGCTTTCACGGCGGAGACCTCCCTGTCGGTCATGGCAAGAATGTGCGGCATGATGAGTACCTTGAACGGGGGCTGGCCGGTCACAACCTTGCCGGCACGATACACTGACCAGTCGCCGCCATTCAGGAATCCGCCCTCTACCTGCTCCTGCGAAACCCATTCCGGCTGGTAGAACAGATGATTCAGCATGAAATTCGCGTTGCTGCGGGAATACTGGAAATTCCAGTACGGCGACCCTTTGTGGCAGTCGTCGCGAAGCGTCTCCGTTCCGAGGAAGAACGAAAGGATGCAGGAATCGTGCGAATAGTAGATGGCGACATCGCTCTTCGCCCAGCTCCAGTCCGTCAGCGTCTTTCCAAGACCATCCGCCATGCGCGTCAAGGCAAGGTTCTTTCCGCATTCACGTGCATCGAGCGTCGGTGCGCCCGTGACGAGGTCAAGAAGGTTGATTCCGTAATATGTCGCCGCAAACCAGTGGAATCCACCCTGACGGTGCAACGCGGTCATCCATGGGAGGGCGCGTTCACGCTCTTCCGTGAATCCGTATCCGGTCCATCCCCATATGCGCATGTCCGGACGCCACGAGCGGTACAGGAAATCGAACTCATGGAAAGGATCTTCACCGAACGACACCGATGCGGTGTATTCCTTCGAATAGTCCAGTCCTGTCTTCGACAGCAGCTTCCAGAAGTCCGTTCCTCCAAGCGCCCGCTCGCCAAAGCAGTTGTCTAATGAATAAAGCACATCCGGATCCACATCGCGGATGGCGTCGCCGACTTCGCGGATCACCTCCACCCAGCGGTCGACGTTGAAGGTGCGCCACTCGATGAACTCCGCAGCGTTGCCAGCCGCTCGCGCATCCTTGAGCAAGGTCTGGCCGAGATCCGCAAACGACCGATGGTTCGTGTGATGCCTGCGGTTGTACTCCTCAATTGTCCCATATTTGCGTTTCATCCACAGACGATAAGTCTCTACGTTCTCTGGATGGGCATCCACCTCCTCTCCGTTGGGGCCGAGCCTTGCCTCATCGGAGAACGACCCGTACATCCCTCCATGGCGTCTGTTTCCCTTGGCCCATCTGGTTGCCATCTCACGTATGCGGCCGCGCGCCTCCTTTGTGTTGAACACCGGACGGCGCACATTGTTTGCGGAAGTCGGCCCACCGCTGAAATACTCGCCTCCGATCACGTACGACAGCGTTGCGGCCATGCCGCTCGTGTACATGTCGCCCCATCCGCCGTGGCAGAACGCATATCTGAACCCCAGTTCGCGGAGAGCGCCAACCATGTCGCGTCTATCCATGCGGGTGTACGCGGACGACACAGACCAGAATCCCACGCCGTAATCCCCGATCATCCGCTTCCTGTCGTTATCAGGTTCGATGACCATGTAGTTGCGCCTGTCAGCCACCTTGCCGCCATTGACAAGTTCAGTTTCAAGGACGCCGAGGCTGGTGTACAGATTCTCTCTTGGAACAGCGATTTTCACCCGTGAACCACGCAGGCTGCCCTCGCCGAAGATGCGTCCGGAAAAGTCGCTGAACCGCCATTTCAGCGTTGCCGATGCCG
The DNA here is from genome assembly GCA_964440985.1 of uncultured Lentisphaeraceae bacterium. Lineage (GTDB taxonomy): Bacteria > Verrucomicrobiota > Kiritimatiellia > RFP12 > UBA1067 > UBA1731. The sequence goes on from CAYTWE010000044.1 coordinate 17,688, forward strand.
TACCGTTCGAGACCGGTATCACCACTTCTCGGCCATTGTCAGCCATTTCCCCGAGCGATGCACCGGCCACCGGCCGTACCCGGCAATCGAACGCAAGCGTCCGCCCGCCCGAATCAAGATATCGCTCCACGCTATGCACCTTGCCGCGATACACGCTCTCTTCCACGACCCTTTTCGCAGCCGAGAGATCCGGCGCACCGAATGCCGCTTTCCAAAGCCTGTCCGCAGCCTTCGCGAATTCAATCTCTTCGTACGGAAAAGAGGCGATTGCATATTCATCCGCAAGCGGTGAATTGTCGATGAACGACAAGTCGCTTCCGCCGGCGACGCCGTCCACATCCCTTCTCCACTTCGTTGCCGTCACCCGTCCACGACCGTATCTGCCGGATGCGGCGGACGAATGGATTTTGTTGAGCAGTCCAGCCTGCCCATCCCTCATCGGCGCAAAAAACGCCGCCGCCCCATTCAGGACATTCGTCTCAATGATCGCGAACAGCTCCTCCCCGATTGCAGTGGCGGATCTGCGGCCGAACGCATAGAGATCGTATCCGCCCGTCTTGAGGAGATGCCTGATTCTTTTGGGATCGTCATCCGTCGTGAACGAATTCGCGCCCTTCCCCTCCGCCACGATGACATGAGCCTCTGCACCCGTGCCGGCAAACACGTGCCTCGCCTCACGCACTGACGTGAGCGCAGGAACCACCGCAAGAACCTTCAGCGGTTTGGCCGCCGCCCCGAAGAGGTTTGGCTTCATCGGGAGTTCAGACCCATCAAGCACGCCGGCTCTCGCGTTTCTCCCGACAGGAACGAAATCGAGAGCCGATATCCGTCCGCGATACATCTTGAACGACCGTATCTCTATGCCTGTGTCATGTGCGCCGTTGTCGATCTTGAAAAACGAGAAACCACGGGGTTGCCCGCCTGAAGTGGCACGGAACGGTATGATGTATTCATGCCATTCCGCCGTCGGCTGAATCCTCGTGGCCCAGCCCTCTCCAACGCCACCGTTGGCGGCGGTGTAGCGATGGATGACCATAAGCGTGGAACCTGCACCCCTGCTGCGCACATCCAACGCAATCGTGAACTCCTCTCCCGCCTCCCATTTGAGGTCGGGGTCATCCATGTAGTTGACTATGAAATAGTTTTTTCCAAGGGCCGAGAGCATCCACACGCCGCTCAATGCAGCGGTCTCCTTCCGGACTACGCCTTTAACAAGGCTCCACGGCCTTTGAATCTCCCCTTCGAACTGGGGGTTCTTGATGAGATTCTGCGGACGTTCGCCTTCAGCGGCAATCACACCACATGACATGGCCGCAATTACGGCCAATGCAAATACATTTTTTTTTTCTTCCGATGAACATGATTCTCATCTGGCTCTTTTCTCATCTGACGGCTATGCAAATCCGTAAATTATCGAAATTATAGCAAAGCATGATTGCATATGCAAATCGGGCGGTCCCCCCGCAGGTCAACCGACCTCATGAGGAAACCGCCCCCTGCGTCATGGATGCCTCGCAGTGGCATCCATGTCAACCGGTCATTCAACCACAACCCTTACGCCACCGGCGA
>CAYTWE010000045.1:0-17869 GCA_964440985.1 uncultured Lentisphaeraceae bacterium
GTGTGTCGGCGGAAGAGACGGGAAAAGGGAGAAGCGGACTTCTCCCTTTCGGTATACTCGCCGATTGCGCTCATCGTTTGCATCCTTTCCAATCCTGGCTTGCAAGGATTTTCAGGAAGGAATCATCTCCTCGCAAACGAACGGCTGCACATCTTGTGATCAAGACGTGCGACCTTACCGGAACATGTTTCCCTTGTCGGGCACATCGCCTCTTCGGCTACCACCGTGGTGTTCCACTCGGTTGGTGCGATCTGCGTTTCCGCAAATCGTCTCTCGATATCTTGACGGCGGATTTTAGAACATATTGCCCTTTTAGCCACAAGGGGGATTTTAACTTCTTTCGTCTTTCTGGAATCCGCCAGCGGGAGCACATACTCACCACCTGGAACTCGTTGTTATGGTAAAATACACAGCAATCAATTTCTGCACTGCCATGTCTGCAAAAGCAAAAACATCGGGATCGGTGGTGGCGGAGTTTCCGTCGCCAGCCGAGCAGTGTCTGGAATCGCCGCTCGACCTGAACGAACTGCTGGTGAAGCGCCCCGCTCTGTGTGTTTCGTGCAACGGCTGCCACCGCACACGCGGCCACAATTGCATCTTCAACATGAATCACCAACAAAAGGAAAATGGCGATGGAAGAGAAAACCATAAAGGCGATACCTGCATGATTGTCGATGGCATCCGCCAGCGCGTTCTCGACAAGACCGTGCCGACGGCGATGATCCTCACGATGAACGTCCCAGCGGAGGCGCTCGACCAGTGGCAGTATCCGACGCTCCTCGGAATCAACGCGAAATTGATGGAGGGCATCTTCGGCCATTCCGAGGAGCTTTATGCCTGTAACACCTACCAGTTTTCCGACTACTCCCGTTACGCCATCAACTACTTCAAGGAAGAGGACAAGCGCGCCTACCGCGACGCACATTTCGCGACAGACCTCGCCAACGCCCGCGCCCTCGGCAAGCGGCTGGCGGAGAAAGCCGCGGCAAACGGGTGATTCTGGCCCGTGTCGGGCATTTGCAATGCGCACTGGAGACGCGCAAGCGCAAGAAGGACATCGTCTTCGAGTGCTGCAAGGCGTGGTTCAGCGACGCGGCCGCAAGGCACGCGAACACAAGGGGACCTACGTCCTGCACATCAAGACAGAAGCGTTTTAAGAAAGGAATGATGCAATGAAAGTTCTGATGCTGAACGGAAGTTTCAACCCCGACGGTTCCACGAACGCGGGGCTGGAGATCATGGCAAAGACGTTTGCCGACGAAGGCGTGGAGACGGAGATCGTGACCGTCGGCGGCAAGCCGATTGCCGACTGCATCGCCTGCGGCAAGTGCAAGGAGCTTGGCCGTTGCGTATTCGCCAATGATGCGGTCAATGAGTTCGCGGAGAAAGCGAAGACGGCGGACGGATTCGTCTTCGGAACACCCGTCTATTATGCTCATCCCTCAGGACGCATCCTGAGCTTCCTCGACAGGCTCTTCTTCTCGAGCCGCCTCGCGAACGGTTACGCGCACCTCAGGCACAAGCCGGGCGCGGCAATCGTCGTCGCCCGCCGCGCCGGAACGAGTGCGAGCTATGACGTGATGAACAAGTATTTCGGCATCGCGCAGATGTTCAACATCGGCAGTACCTACTGGAACGAGTTCCACGCGCTCCAGAAGGCTGACGTGCCGCAGGACGGCGAGGGTGTGCAGACGCTCCAGAACCTCGCGCGCAACATGGTCTATGTCATGAAATGCCTCAAGGCCGGACGCGACGCTGGCATTCTCCCGCCGACAGCCGACGAAAGCGTATTCACCAACTTCGTAAGATAGATTAGCTGGGCACTCAACGGATTCCTCTACGATGGCTGCGCCACCGCAAGCCACTTCTACGGCGACCTCAAATACCTCAATGCGACAGGACTGGTGGACTGGTGGACGATGAGGGACTCGAACCCCCGACCTTGACCGTGTAAAGGTCCTGCTCTAACCAACTGAGCTAATCGTCCGTTGCAAACGGGTGCGGATTATACCATAAATCCGCCGCGCTATGGTATAATTCACGCTCTATGGAAAAGAAACCAGACAGTCTGCCGAAATTGTTCGGCACATATGGCGATGACGTGTTTTCGGAGAACGTGATTCTCCGCCTTCTCCCAAAGAAGGTCGCAACGAAACTTCTCGCCACAATGCGCGATTCAAAGCCGCTTGACCCGAAGATAGCGGATGACGTTGCCGAAGCCATGAAGAACTGGGCGTTATCGAAGGGCGCCACTCATTTCACACATTGGTTCCAGCCGCTTACGGGCGGAACGGCAGAGAAGCACAACAGCTTCATCGAGTCAACCTCTCCGGCTTCGCTCAAGGTTGAATTCTCAGGCAAGAACCTGATAGGCGGTGAGGCCGATGCGTCGTCGTTTCCGTCCGGCGGACTGCGCTCCACGTTCGAGGCCCGCGGATATACCGCATGGGATCCGACGTCCCCCGCGTTCATCAAGCGTCACGAGAACGGCGCGACGCTCTGCATTCCGACGGTGTTCTGTTCGTACACCGGCGATGCACTCGATTCCAAGACGCCGCTTCTTCGTTCGATACAGGCTGTTTCCCATGCCACGGAGCGTCTGATGACGCTTTTCCGTCAGCCGAAGGCGCACGTTTCGGTGACGCTCGGAGCCGAGCAGGAGTATTTTCTGATAGATCGTGCATATTACATGAAGCGTCCGGATCTGCTTCAGACCGGCCGCACCGTCTTCGGCGCCGCTCCCGCGAAGCATCAGCAGCTCGACGACCACTACTACGGCTCGATCCGTCCACGTGTGCTGAAGTTCATGCAGGAGGTGGACGAGCGTCTGTGGCGGCTTGGGATACCGGCGAAAACGCGGCACAACGAAGTCGCCCCGGCGCAATTCGAGCTGGCTCCGATGTTCGAAGACCAGAATCTCGCCGTAGACCACAACATGCTTACTATGGAGGTGCTGCGGCAGACGGCTGAGAGCAACGGGTTCGCCTGTCTTCTGCACGAGAAGCCGTTCAGGGGGGTGAACGGCAGCGGCAAGCACTGCAACTGGTCGATTGCGTATGGACGCCGCAATCTGCTTCAGCCCGGCGGCAACCCCAAGGAAAACGCCATATTCCTCACCGTGCTGTCTGCCGTCATCCGTGCAATCGACCTCCATGCCGATATGCTCCGGGCCTCAACGGCGGGCGCCGGAAACGATCACCGTCTCGGAGCCAACGAGGCGCCGCCCGCAGTGATCTCAATATTCCTCGGAGATGAGCTTTCCGCAATCATAAAGGAGATCGAAACAGGCAAGCCGGAAAAAAGCTCCGGACGCCGCTCGATGCTCAAGATCGGCGTCGATACGCTGCCGCCGTTCCCGGCGGACACCACAGACCGCAACCGCACGTCGCCGTTCGCGTTCACCGGGAACAAGTTCGAGTTCCGCGCCCCAGGCGCATCGCAGAACTGCGCCGACAACCAGATGGTGCTGAACACGATCGTCGCCGAGTCGATCGATGCGATCTGCGACAAGCTTGAGGCGATGAACGGGGATTTCAACGCAAATCTGCAGAACCTGCTCCAGCGCCTCATCCGCAAGCACAGCAGGGTGCTGTTCTCCGGCGACGGATATTCGGAGGAATGGATGGAAGAGGCGGCGAAGCGCCGTCTGCCGGATCTGCCTGACACGCCTGCCGCGATTGCGCCGCTCTGCGACTCCGCGAACCAGAAGCTGTTCCTCGACTACGGAGTGCTTACGCCGGCCGAGATGAACGCAAGGCACGAGATTGCGCTTGAAGACTACTCTCGCCGCATCGGCATCGAGGGTGCAGTGTCGCTTGAGATAGCACGCGCAATGGTGCGCCCCGTGGTGGCGGACGAGTTCTCGAAGCTTGCGACGGCAATCTCGCTTGCGAGGAAGGACGGCCTCAAGGTTGGGCAGCGCGGTCTCGGCGCTCTCTCCATCAAGCTCGGCGCCGGGCTTGACGACCTTCATGTCAAATGTGAGCGCCTTGAGAAGGCGCTGTCGAAGGGGCAGCCGGCGGACATCGTGGAGAAGATGAACGCCCTGCGCAAGACGGTCGATGCCCTTGAGCATCTTGTCGATGACCGCCGCTGGCCGCTCCCGAAATACCGTGAGATGCTTTTTGTCTATTGAGGAAAGAACAGGGGAAAATGACGAAGACAACACCGTTCACCGTCGCCGAAATCAAAGGCATTGTTGCCGAACACCCGACGCCGTTCCACATCTACGACGAGAAGGCGATAAGGGCAAACGCCCGCCGTCTGAAGGCGGCGTTCGCATGGAACAAGGGCTTTCGCGAGTTCTTCGCTGTAAAGGCAACCCCCAATCCCCACATCATGGCGATTCTCCGTGAAGAGGGGTTCGGAAGCGACTGCTCGTCCATGGGCGAACTTGTGCTTGCGGAGGCCGTCGGCAACGTAGGCGAGGCGATCATGTTCACTTCGAACGACACGCCCGCCGATGAGTTCCTGAAGGCGGCAGAGCTTGGCGCGACGATAAATCTCGATGACATAACCCATTGGGATTTCCTGAAGCGTACGCTTGCCGCCGCAGGTCGTCCGCTCCCCGATCTGATGTGCTGCCGCTGGAATCCAGGGCCGTTGAAGGGCGGGAACGCAATCATAGGCAAGCCGGAAGAGGCGAAGTACGGATTCACGAAGCCGCAGCTTTTCGAGTGCTACCGGGCGATGAAGGATGCGGGCGTGAAGCGTTTCGGGCTTCACACGATGGTTGCATCGAACGAACTCGATCCGCAGTACATCATCGACACAGCGACGCTGCTCTTTGACCTTGTGGCGGAGATATCGGAAGCCGTAGGCATCACGTTCGAGTTCGTCAACATCGGCGGCGGAATCGGGATTCCGTACCGTATAGAGCAGGCGGCAATGGACATCGAGCTTGTGGGCAGAGGCATAGAGGCCGCCTGCAGAGAGCGGCTTGTGTCAAAAGGGCTGCCGGAGCCGAAACTGTACATGGAGTGCGGCCGCTGCATCACAGGCCCGTACGGATGGCTTGTGTCGCGGGTGCGGCACGTCAAGAAGACGTACAAGACGTATGTGGGACTTGACGCCTGCATGGCGAATCTGATGCGTCCTGCGCTGTACGGCGCGTACCACCACATCACGCTGATGGCGGATGATGCCGAGACGCGTCCGAGGGTGAAGTGCGACGTCACCGGATCGCTCTGCGAGAACAACGACAAGTTTGCGATCGACCGAGAACTTCCGGAGATGGCGCCGGGCGACATCGTGGCGATACACGACGCCGGAGCGCATGGACATGCAATGGGATTTCAGTACAACGCAAAACTCCGCAGTGCGGAGCTTCTGCTGCGTGAGGACGGAAGTGTCAAGGAGATACGCCGGGCGGAGACGCTTGCCGACTACTTCGCAACGCTCGACTTCCCCGGGCTTCAGGGAGGCAACACATGAAAACCATCGGAATAATCCCAAGCCGGTACGGCTCAAGCCGCTTTCCCGGAAAGCCACTTGCGATGCTTGCGGGGAAACCGCTCGTCGCGTGGGTCGTGGAAGCGGTGAAGCGGGCAAAAAGCCTCGATGACGTAATCGTTGCGACGGATGACGTCCGCATCGTCGACGCAGTGTCGGCGCACGGCGGCAAGGCGGTGATGACGCCGAGCGAACTTCCGAGCGGTACGGACAGAATCGCCTGCGCCGCCGGGGAGTTTGCGGATGACGACATTCTCGTGAACATCCAGGGCGATGAGCCTCTGATAGATCCAGGACTGATCGACAGCCTTGTGAAGAGGATGAAGGAATCGGACAGATGGGACATGGCCACGGCTGTCGCGCCGATCCGCTCGGTCGACGACCTGACGGCGAAAACCGTCGTCAAGGTGGTTCTCGACCGTAACGACGGCGCACTGTACTTTTCGCGTTGCCCAATTCCGTGCAACAGGGACAGCGAGCCTGATGTCGCGAGCGGACTTTACGTGCGCCACCTCGGAATATATGCCTACCGCGGTGCGTTCCTGAAACGGTATGTCGCAGAGCCGCCGTGTGCACTTGAACGCACGGAAAAGCTTGAGCAGCTCCGTGCGCTCTGGATGGGCGGCAGAATCGCCGTGATCAGAACGGATGATGTCGGAGTGGGCGTCGATACGCCGGAGGATGCCGTCCGTGTCGCGAAGATGCTTGAGGCGAGACGCATTGCCGATGCGGCGGCTGATTGATGCGCATCACAGGAGTTGATATAATCCACAGCTCTTTCGAGGATGGAAAATGAGCAAGGACGATAAGGTTCAGCAGATTGAGTACCTGAAAAAGATCCTGAACTCCAGGGTCTACGACGTTGCGACCGTTACGCCGTTGGATGACATGGCGGCGCTTTCGCGCAAGTTTGGCGTACGCTTCCTTCTGAAGCGTGAAGACCTCCAGCCTATCCATGCATACAAGATCCGCGGCGCCTACAACAAGATGAGCGGGCTTCCGAGGTCTGAGCTTGACAAGGGCGTGATATGCGCCTCGGCGGGAAACCACGCGCAGGGTGTCGCCCTCTCTGCGAAGCGGCTCGGATGCAAGGCGACAATCGTGATGCCGGTGACGACGCCTGAGATAAAGATCGGCGCGGTGAAGGGCTATGGCGCATCAATCGTGCTTCACGGCGACAGCTACTCCGATACGTACGAAGAGCTGGAGCGGCAGATCAAGGAGCACGGCTACACGTACATTGCGCCGTTCGACGATCCGGACGTCATCGCCGGACAGGGCACCGTCGCAAAAGAGATACTTGAGCAGGCCGGGCGCGACCTGACTGATGTGTACGTCCCGATCGGCGGTGGCGGACTTGCCGCCGGCGTCGCCGTATACGTGAAATCAGTTAGGCCGTCCGTGCGGGTGTGGGGCGTGGAGCCTGCGGATTCCGACTGCATGTACCGTTCGATCAAGGCGGGGAAGCGCGTCTCGCTTGATGCGCCGGGGCTTTTTGCGGACGGCGTGTGCGTGAAGACGCCGGGCAAGGTGACGTTCAATCTGTGCAGGAAGCACCTTGACGGAATCGTCCGCGTCACCACGGCGGAGACGTGCGCAGCGATAAAGGACATCTTCGAGGCGACACGCGCCATCTGTGAACCCGCCGGGGCGCTTGCCCTCGCCGCCGCCAAGAAGCATTCGAAGAAGGGCGACACGGCGGCCTGCATCGTCTCCGGCGCAAACATGAACTTCGACCGCATACGCTTCGTCGCAGAGCAGACGGAAATCGGCGAACGCCGCGAGGCGATTCTCGAATGCCGCATCCCGGAGGAGCGCGGGGCATTCAAGACATTCATCAGGAAACTCGGCCGCAGAAGCATTACGGAGTTCAACTACCGCTACTTCGACGAGAAGAAGGCGTATGTGTTCGTCGGACTTGCAGTTGCGGATCATGACGAGACGAAGAGGCTGATAGACCAGCTTGCCGCCGCAAAGATCGGCACGATTGACCTTTCGGACGATGAACTCGCCAAGGAGCACATACGGCACATGGTCGGCGGACATACACGCGGCATCCATGACGAAATCGCCTATGCGTTCGAGTTCCCGGAGCGTCCTGGAGCGCTGATGGATTTCCTTGAAGCAATCTCGAACCGCTGGAACATAACGCTCTTCCATTATCGCAACCACGGCGCAGACCACGGAAAGGTGCTTGTGGGAATGCAGGTTCCGGTCAAGGAGCGTGCCTCCGCAAAGCGTGTGTTCAAGGCCCTCGGATACACATTCAAGGACGTCACAGGCAATCCCGCGTACAGGCTCTTCCTCGGCAACAGAGGATGAGCGTACGGCTGAACGGGCCGAACCGACAGGGTGCAGCAAGTGGACAAGGGCAACATAGACGAGATTGCAAAGGCGATCGTGGCGTTGGATGTCTGGAAGAAGGCATCCAAATACAACTGGGCGCTTGTCTCGGAACTGTTCGACAAGCCGCTGATAGCCGTCATCAACCCTGCTCCTAACGGTCCGATCAAGGCCAGACTTCTTCTGTTCAACGGCTTTAAGTCGCATCGCGACTTCCTCATCTTCCAGCAGAGCCGTGATCTTTCGTTCGCCACTTCGACGGTAGACTTCGACCATTACGAGGTCATCGGTCTGAAAGACGGTTCAGCGGAGATATACGACTACCGTCCGGGGTATGTTCCTGTTCATCCGGACGAAGAGACGAGAGCCATCCTCGCGCCTGTTCTGTATGAATGCTATGGGCTTCTTCTGCGCATAGACGAAGATCCGGAGCTTCCGGCGATGTACATGCAGGAGAAGTCGCTGTTTTCGCGCAGGGAGGGGCTTGACGGCAAATGGCACGACGCTCCGCTGCGTCCGCCGGATCTCGGTACCGTGACGTGGACTGAGCGCATTGGACTTGATCGCGCGAAGTGCGCCCAGGCCGCCCGTCTGGACATGGCGACTGATGAGGCGTGGGAGGTGGATTTCGTGCAGATGCCGCTCTTTCGCACAGGAGACAGCAAGGCGCGCATGATGTTCCTGTTTGCCGCAGTAGACTCCAAGTCTGGCGAAAGGCGCATATGGCAGAAGATGGCGGTGGACCCTGCAACGCCGCGCAACGGTACGCTCGATGCGCTCAAGCCGCTTTGGGAGTCGCTGGCAGGGTACCTTTTGGACGGCGTAATCTCAAGAGGAAAGGTGCCGGGGGAGATACATGTGCGATCACAGCGCATGATGCGCTTTCTGCGTCCGCTCGGAATGCAGTTGCCGTTCAAGATCGTGATGCACCGTGAGATGCCGCAGGTTGCCGCAGTCATAAATCGCGCCGTCATTGAACATATGGTGTGAAACCGCGCATATATATACGTACATCACATCGTAAATAAAGGACAGTTTCCATGAGCATAGACACCAATATTCCGATCCTTCTTTCACTTGCGTTCATAGTCGGTGGACTTTTCACGCTTGCGAAGAGTGCGGACGTATTCGTTGATGCGGCAGCCCGCATCGCCAAGCATTTCGGACTGTCTCCGATGATTGTCGGCATGGTCATAATCGGATTCGGAACAAGCGCCCCGGAAATGGTCGTCTCGTCCATCGCGAGCGTGAGCGGACACGCCGACCTGTCGCTCGGAAACGCATACGGAAGCAACATATTCAACATTGGAATAATACTTGGCGTTACGGCGCTGTTCTGGCCGATAGCGGTGAAGTCCTCCGTAAACTGGTTTGCCGTCCCTCTGCTGCTGATTACATCCCTGCTTTCATGGCTCGTCATCCGCGACGGGACGTTCACACGCCTCAATGGCGTTGTTCTGCTTGCCGCGTTTGCGGTGCTGCTTCCGATATACTGTTGGTACGACCAGAAGGAGACGAAGCCGCAGGACGCCGCCAACGACAAGTCAGATACGCCGGCGTGTTTCAGCAATGTCCGCGAATGGATCAGGCTTGTCGCCGGGTTGGCCGTCCTTGTTGTCTCGTCGCACGTAATGGTGTGGGGATGTGTTGACTTCGCCCGCGACGTGCTGGGAGTTAGCGAACTCATGATAGGGCTTACCATTGTCGCTGCTGGAACATCGCTGCCAGAGCTTGCCTCATCGATAGCGTCAGCGCGGAAGGGTGAGAACGAGTTCGTGGTCGGCAACATCGTCGGATCAAACTTCTTCAATGCGCTTGCCGTTGTCGGCGTGGCGGGTACGATATCTCCATTCAGCGGATTCTCCGGCTACATACTCTCTCGCGATCTGCCGGTCATGACGCTCTTTTCAATACTGATAGCGGTGTTTGGCCTCAATTTCCGCAATCCGCGCAAGGACGGTACGATTACGCGCTGGGAAGGCGGAATCTGGATTCTCCTGTTCCTTGCATATCTTGGCCTGATGATTGTCCAGGAGCGCACTGTTTGAGCATAGATTCAGATATCCCGTTCCCCCTGTCGATTGCGTTCATCGCAGGAGGGCTTTTTGTACTCGCGAAAAGCGCGGACGTATTCATCGATGCGGCAGGGAAGATAGCCCGCCGCTTCGGTCTTTCGCCGCTGCTTGTGGGCATGGTCATAATAGGCTTCGGGACAAGTGCCCCAGAACTTGTGGTCTCTGTTGTTTCCGGCCTTGCCGGACACTCGAACCTTTCCCTCGGCAACGCCTACGGCAGCGACATATTCAACATCGGAATCATACTTGGCGTCACTGCGCTCATATGGCCGATAAAGGTCAAGGCGTCTGTGAACTGGTTTGCCGTTCCGCTTCTGCTTTCCATCACGCTGCTTTCATGGCTGTTTGTGCGTGACGGCGTGTTCGAGCGGTCAAGCGGAGTGTGTCTGCTTGTTGCGTTCGCCATTCTGCTGCCGGTGTACTGCTGGTACGACCAGAGGGGGGCGAAACCGCAGACCGATGGCAAAGACGGCGGTGCTGACGCGGTGCAGTTCCGGGGCGGCAGGGAATGGTGCCGCCTTTTTGTCGGGCTTGTGTTCCTTGTTCTGTCGTCGCACCTGATGGTGTGGGGAAGCGTGGATTTTGCACGTGATGTACTGCACGTGAGTGATCTGCTCATTGGGCTTACGATAGTGGCAGCCGGAACATCGCTTCCGGAGTTCGCCTCCGCGATAGCGTCGGCAAGGAAGGGCGAGAACGAGTTTGTGATAGGCAACATCGTCGGCTCGAACTTCTTCAATACGCTCGCCGTGGTCGGCATGGCGGGAACGATATCCCCGTTCGGGGATTTCAGCAGATACATTCTGAGCCGCGACATTCCAATGATGCTGATCATGACGATCATGATTGCGCTTTTCGGATTCAACTACCGACATCCGTCAAAGCCGGGCTTGATATCCCGCATCAATGGCGGCATATGGGTCGCTATCTTCGTGATCTACCTTACGGTCATGGTCGTTCAGGAATCAACCTGACATCCTGATTTTTAAAGGTGCACGTTGACTGTCTCTTTGGTGTGCCCCCGCATCATAGGGGATCCGCCTTGGTGACGTGTCACCTAACCATCAGTGGATGTGGTATAATTCCCCACATAGCGAATCTGGGTGAAACACGGTGAGAAAACTACGAATTTACCCATTGGAGAACTTGGCTTTGTGATGAGAGGAGAGATGCGATGAATGGTACACGACTTATGAGCTGCCTTGTCTGCGCATTGACCGTTGTTTCGGCTTTGCCGGTGTCGGCGGCATATCGGCAGGCACCCGTTGCGCTGAAGACGGAATGGGGTGAGAGGGTGACGCCGGAGAACGCCTGGCGCGAGTATCCGCGTCCGCAGATGGTGCGCGATTCCTGGACGAACCTGAACGGCCTGTGGAAGTACGCCGTGACGACGGATGCACCGGGTGTGCCGAAGGCGTGGGACGGCGAAATCCTCGTGCCGTTCGCGATTGAGAGTTCGCTGTCGGGTGTAGGGCGTCTGCTCGAACCGCAGGAGACGCTCTGGTATCGCCGTTCGTTCAACGCGAATGTCAAGAAGGGGACGCGCCTTCTCCTCCACTTCGAGCAGGCCGATTTCCGCACGCAGGTGTTCGTGAACGGCGTTGAAGCGGGCATTCCGCACGAAGGCGGGCAGATGCCGTTTTCGTTTGACGTCACAGATTTCGTCAAGCCGGGAGATAATGACCTGGTCGTTTCGATTTGGGATCCGACCACGGATTTTGTCGGGTCGCACGGCAAGCAGACATTCAAGCCGCACGGTTGCATGTACACCCGCTCCTCCGGCATCACGGGGACGGTGTGGCTCGAAACGGTGCCCGAAACGCACCTGACCGGCTACCGCGTGACGACGGACATCGATGCGGGTACGGTTTCCGTCACCCTTGAAGGCGCGGGCAACCTGTCCGAAGCCGAGGGCGAGGTGAAGGTGCTGCGCGACGGCAAGGTAATCGCCAAGGGCGAGGTCAAGACGTGGGGCAAACCCGTCACGCTCGCGCTGCCCAAGCCCGTTGCGCTTTGGAGTCCGGAAACGCCCACTCTCTACGACCTTGCGATCACGCTGGAGGACGATGAGACGGATGTCAAGGATCGTGTGACGGGCTACTTCGGGATGCGCAAGTTCGATCTGCGCAAAGACCCGAAAGGCATTCTGCGTTTCTACTTCAACAACAAGATGCGCTTCATCACGGGTACGCTCGATCAGGGTTGGTGGCCGGATGGTTTGCTGACGCCGCCCTCCGACGAGGCGATGGCCTATGACATCATGGCGCTCAAGAAGATGGGCTTTGACATGATGCGCAAGCACATCAAGGTCGAACCTCGCCGCTACTACTACCTTTGCGACAAGCTCGGCATTCTCGTGCTGCAGGACATGCCGTGCGGCTGGGGCGACACGCTCAAGCGCTACGGCTTCTACCGTCACGAACTGAAGGAGATGATTGATCACCTCTACAACGTGCCGTCCATTGTCATGTGGATTCCCTACAACGAGGGCTGGGGGCAGCCGGGCGAGTTCCTGACGCATTCCACGCTCATGTGGACGCAGCGCTACGACCCCACGCGCCTCGTGAACGGCCCGTCCGGCGCCCATGACTACGAGGGCGGCGAACTCTGGTTCAGGCCGACCCGCACGACGGCCCACAAGGCGCCGGGCGAAGAGGAGGCCGCACACTCGGTCGACAAGCATGACTACGGCATCCGTCCGCGAATGTTCCCCGTCAACGACCGCCGCGCAAGCTTTCTTGGCGAGTTCGGCGGCATTGGATGCCGTGTATCCGATCACCTTTGGACGACGAACGCATGGGGCTACGGCAACACGGGTAAGGATGTGGATCGCAAACTCGTTCAGAACAAGTTTGTGGAATTGATGGCGCATGTTGCAAACATGGCCCGTCGCGGCCTTGCGGGCAGCGTCTACACACAGACGACGGATGTCGAGGCTGAGATTAACGGTTTGATGACATACGACCGCAAGGTGATGAAATTTGACCCTGCCGCGCTTACTGCCGCTCATCACGCTGTCCAGGCCGCTGCCGAACTCGGCATGAAGCCTACGATTGAAAAGGTTGTATTTCCGCGCCTCGATCAATCCCCGACGGCTTGGGCGTACACGTTCGACGCTCCGGCTGACGGTTGGACGGCACCTGCGTTTGATGATGCGGCGTGGAAGCGTTCGGCTGGCGGGTTTGGCGGTTCGAGCATTGAGAAGAGCCATCCCCGTGCGAAAATCGCCACCAAGTGGCAGACGAAGACGCTGTGGCTGCGCCGTCACTTCCAATTCGGCGAAGTGCCGGAAAACCTCGTTACGGCTACGTTCGACATGTTCCACGATGAGGATGCGGAGATATACCTCAACGGGCAGCTCATTCTCACCGCCAAGGGATATACGACTGACTGGAATGCCTATTCCGTCACGCCGAAGGCGTTTGCCGCCGCTGTGCGGTCAGGAGACAACGTGTTGGCCGTCAAGGTTGTGCAGACGGTCGGTGGGCAGTATTTTGATGCCGGGTTGACCATGGAAATAGGAAAGTAAGATGGCAGGTAGTTTTGGGAGTGTTCCTATGGAGCGTTTTGATGGCTTGGGTTTTAGGCAAGGTCGGCTTTGCCGCAGTCTTACGGCAGGCATCCTGTCCATTGTGACAAGCGCTGCGGCTGCGGCGTTCGGTGCCGATGCGGGAGCATCTGCCGTCGATGGCCGAATCCGAGCGGTTCAGCTGGATCTTGCGCGTCAGATGGAGACGCCAGGACTTGTCTCAAATTTCGTAGAACGCGCCGCCGCGCTTGGACTCAACACGGTGCAGCTCTACCTTGAGGCACGGGCGTCGACATCCGTCTTTTCCATGCCGGCGGGAGAGGGCTATTCGCCTGAACTGATGGCCGGATGGGTGCGCCACGCCGAAGAGAACGGAATCCAGCTGATTCCTGTCGTCTCGCTTCTCGCCCATGCGGAGCTTTTCTTTGCGAATCCCGGTCTTGAGCACCTGAGCGAAGAGATTCCTGCCGGAATCAAGCGCGCAACGTCGTTCTGCCTTTCGAATCCCGCGACACGCGGTTTCCTTGAGCGGCACGTATCCGAGCTTTGCCGGATATTCAGGGGGCGGTACTTCCACGTTGGATTTGACGAGAGCTGGAATTTCGGCCGCTGCCCGCGCTGCCGTCCGAAGGTGGCTGCAGATGGTGGAGACGCGCTGTTTGTCGAGTTTGTCCAGTGGGCAAACGATCTTTGCAGGAAGAACGGCAAGCGCATGGTGATGTGGGACGACCAATTTGGCTTCCATCCGTCCGCGCTTGGGAAGATCCCGTCAGACGTCGTCTTCGAACACTGGAACTACACGCCGCACGTCTCCGGCAGAGGTACGCGCTTCAACTTCGGCGGACACTTCCGCCGGGACTGGCTCGCCGACTATGCAGCGCTCGGACATGATGCGTTGACAGTCCCCTGGCATGATGCTGAGAACATCCGCACGATGGTTGCCTATGGTGCAAGGAACAAGACAAAGGGATTCCTTGTCACGAACTGGGAGAACATGCAGCACGAATACTACGGCGGCGCTCTCGTCCGTGCCGCCGCAGCGGCGATCATGGATTCGGAATGCGCAGGCGGACAGCTCGACGACGCGTTTCTCTCGGCGTCCCGGCGCACGTTCCCGTCACTGACTGAAACCGAGACCGCTGCGGTGGCGGTGATTGTGGAGTCGGCGTCGCATGGGCTGCTGCCGTACGCGCCGCGCGCGGCGCAGCCGTATCCGTCCGTGCCGGGGCGCATGGCGCTGGAGCTTGCCGTGAAGACGCTCCGCGCATCCGCACTTCGTCCGTGCGATGGTGATGTAGAGGAAGATGTCCTTTCTGAACGCGCACGGCTTGACGATCTTGTTCTTTACGCGGAGATGTCCTGCATCGAGGATGACCTTATCCGCGCTGCCGCAATCCTCACCGATCCGCGCCGTACTGCGGCGGAGGTTGCAATGGTGAAGGAGTTTCTTGCAAAGACGCGCACACGTCTTTCGGCGATTGCGTCGCGCAGGGCGGAACATCGCCGCGCATGGCGTCCGGTCGCCGGACGCGACTTCATGGACGTGTCGTTCAAGGAAGGTTTCCAGTTCATCGACAGAAGGGCCGCCAAGGCAGACATCGCCGACGGGCGGGAGCGTCGGATCGAACTTGCGTTGACGCTCGTGGACTACTATGGGCATCCGGTCTGGACGGTGGAGGGGCGTTTCGGAAGTGAATGGCGGAAGATCGCGAACGGTTCATGGAAGCCTCGCCGCGACGAATGGGCGGCATTCTCCAAGTTCATCACGTTCGAGTCCGAAACGTTTCCAGATGCAATCAGGATTTCCTATTCCGGCAAAGGCGCCGCCTCGCTTCGATATGTACAGATAGAGTCCCGCGACGGCATTGTCAGGCCGGTGTCCGTGCTGAACGCCTCAGGTTTGGTTCAGAATGCAGCGAACCTCCTTGTGGACGACACCTCCGAGGCCGTATTTGGCGATCCTGATGCGTGTGGAGCCGTCAGCCATCCGGAGCGGGCGGAGCGTGTTTCGTCCGTTGTCTTGGGGATGTCGCATTGATTCGATGATTCTCTTCGACACCAATCCAAGGAATGCCGCCGTTCCGCAGATGATTTGAAACAGGTTTGCAGACATTGAAAGGTATAACAAAATGGAAATGAAAATGTTGGCGACGACTGTCCTGACCGCAGTGGCGGTCGTGGGCTGTGCATGGATGAAAGGCGCGGAGAGTTGCGGCGACAGGGCGGCCTCCTTTGCGGCGTTCGATGAGAAGGCGCGTGACGGCGCACGGTTGACGGTGTGCTTCTTCGGTGGTTCGCTAACATGGAGCGCGAACGCGACTGAGCCGAACGTGACCGGATTTCGCGGACTGATGGCGAAATATCTCACCGAGAGGTATCCGAATGCACACTTTACGTTCGTGGATGCGGCGATTGGCGGCACGGGATCGAGCCTTGGAATGTTCAGGCTTGAGCGTGACGTCATGTCGAAGAATCCAGATCTTGTCTTCCTTGACTTCTCGTGCAATGACGGCGGCGGGGACACAAAGCTTCCCAACACGTGCTGCTACGAGTATCTTCTCCGCGAGATGATCGGGCGTGGCGTTGCCGTCCAGCAGATGTTCTTCACATTCCGCGAGTGGTCGATGCCGGGGAAGCGTCCGTCGGATGTCCATCCTCGCAGGGATGTGTACTGGCAGCTGGCGAAAGCCTATGGAACACCAGTCGGCGATGTGTACGAGACTGAGCTATGGAAGCGGCTAAACGCCGGCGAAGTGTCCGTTAAGACCGTATGGCCAATCGACGGCGGACATCCTGACGATATCGGATACAGAATGTTTGCCGATGCCGGAATCGCCGGATTTGAGAGGGCGGTCAGCGAGGGTGCGGTCTGTCGCGTTCCGGCGAAGCCTGTATTCGGAACCGTCCGTGACTTGCAGCGGCTGAATCCCGCCTACGGTGCGTTGCCGGACTGCTGGTCGCGCAGGCTCACGTACCGTACGTCGTTGTGGTACGACGGTCTTTCGTCGCGGTGGATGGACGATGTCGCGGTGTTCGCAGGCGATAAGCGTTCTCCGCTTGAGGTCGCGGCCAAGGGCAATTTCTTTGGGGTGTTCGGCGAGGCGGATGACAAGGCTCTTACGGCAGAAGTTTCGGCCGACGGCGGAAAGATCGCCTTGTTCAACGCATACCACAATGCCGGAATCGGCAGGCTTTTCATCTGGCGGTTTCATCTGATGGACGACTGGGCGGACGGAAGGTCGGTCGAACGCAAGTTTGCCGTCGATCCAATTCCGTCCGGCAATGCGAAGGGAGAGTTCCGCATCGGATCCATCTGCACGGCGACAATCGTCCCTAACGCCGATGTTGTGCGCAGTGACGTCAATCCGGTCACCGACGAAGCGCTCCAGAAGCTGGATCGCGGTCGCGGAAAGGAATAGGACGGTATCATCTATGCGAGGACTGGACATCTTGTCAAAGCGAAAGGATAAGAGCATATGTTGACCAATAGACATTTCTTCGGTACGGCGTTGATCGTGTTCGTTGCGGGGTGCATATGGGCCGCACCCTCATCAGGGAACGGTGAGGTGGCGCATCACTCTGCCCGCAGGATTTGGATGTTCGAAACGCCGCGTGTCTGGTCACGCGACAACGCATCGACGATGAAGACGCTGGACAGCACGGCGTTCGAGGTGCGCCACACGGGAAGCAAGGATTGGTCAGTGACGGGGTGTCCGCGCATCGCAGTGAAGGCGGGAGATACGTTCCGCTTCTCCTGTACGTCCGAAAAGCTGGATGATGTGCAGAACGAGCAAAAATTCAATTTGAGTGTTGTCGTTTACGATGCGAAGAACTGTGCGATCAGCTGGATCTATGCGCCGGTGCACGGAAAACCGGGCGATGCGCTGAAAGGAGAGTTCGCAATTCCTCAGGGTGTGGTGTCTATCGTGCCGCGCATCGTGGGCAACGGTGTGGTCGGCGTTCGGATTCGGGACGTCAAGATTGAGCGAACCGGCAGCCTGTTCGCGAACGACCGTCCGTCCCCGGCGGCGGACATCTCGTTCGGAAACGGCGTTCTGAAGGGAACTGTCTTCGCCGACGGACGCGGCTTCGCGGTGACGGACGTGCGGACGGGGCGGACATGGGAGCCGGTAGCCGCAGAATCGGTGATCGGTGTGCTGACTACATCCATTGCATCGCGTCCTGACGGCGCTGTGGATGTGGCGTTCGTCAATCCGCAGACGTTGCGGACGTGGCGTGCGACGTACGCCATTGACGCAAAAAAACCGGAAATTCTCGTCTCCGTCATGGGCGAGGGGTCAATGTCCTCCGAACTGCGATTCCCCGCCCCGTTCGCGTCGCACAAGGGCGACCGCCTGATCGTCCCGATGAACGAAGGCATCAGCTTCCCCGCCGACGACGCGGCGGATCTGCCGTGGCAGTTGATCGCCTACGGCGGACACGGCCTCTGCATGGCGTTCTTCGGCGTCCA
>CAYTWE010000046.1:0-17711 GCA_964440985.1 uncultured Lentisphaeraceae bacterium
CGCAGCGCCGCAAGCGCCTGTTTGCCGGGAAGAGCCGCCGGAGTCGCGGTCAAGACGTATGGAGCTGGACGCGCAACGACATTGAGCGTCGCCTGATCTGAATCTGAAAGATTTGATCCGAGCCAGTACCAGGCTTCGTTCCATGTCTTGAACGCAGCCTCTCGGCTCAGTCCGTCGCCGGATGTCTCGACGGAACTGTCGAGCCAGTAAGTTGCACCCGATGCACAAAGCGCATAGAGCGATGCCGCCGCCGAAGCGCACAAAAGTGAAGTACGAGACATTCTATGAGACATTCCCATTTCAGACCTCTCCTTCTTTTATGCGCCAATTATAGCATCATTTTTTTTTTGCCACAATACTATATGAGGCAATATTGTTTTTTTTTTACCTGCATTTCTGCCTTATGTTGCGAAGACAAAATGGTCTACAGAAAGCGAAAGACAATAGGCGAAACAGCCGTTGGAGACAGGAGAACGGCAGAATTCAGGCGATGCCGGCGGCTATGCGTTCGGCAAGCGCGGTGCGGCGGGCATTCACCGTGTTCGTCGCAATCGCCTTCGATGCCGCCCACTCCGAACCAATCACAAGCACAAGCTTCCTGCCGCGAGTGATCGCCGTGTACAGAAGATTGCGCTGAAGAAGCATGTAGTGCTGATTGTGGATCAGCACTATCACGGCGGGATACTCGCTTCCCTGCGACTTGTGTATCGTAGTGGCGTAGGCGAGGGTCAGTTCGTCAAGGTCGGCGGACGAATATTCGACAGGACGCCCGTCAAACAGGACTACGAGTTTGCGGTCTTCCGGCGAAACGGACGCCACAAATCCGACATCACCGTTGAACACATCCTTGTCGTAGTTGTTCCTGAGCTGCATCACCCTGTCGCCCTTGCGGAAAAACGTTCCGCCCCTCTGCACCGCCTGCCCATCGGGATTCAGCCGTTTCTGGATGAGCGCATTCAGGTTTTCAGTGCCAAGCACGTTCTTGCGCATCGGTGAAAGCACCTGCACGTCCGTCATCGGATCCATGCCGAACTTTCTCGGAATGCGCGTGGTCATGAAATCGAGAACAAAGGCGAGAGCCTTTTCCGGGTCGCGCTGCGGGATGAAGTAGAAGTCGCTGTCGTCGCCTGCTGGCGGCAGTTCAAAGCCCTCTCCGGCGTTGACGTGGTGCGCATTCCTGACTATGTACCCGGAGTTGTCCTGACGGAATATCTCTGTCAGACGTGAACAGGCGACTGCACCGGATGCGATGAGGTCGCGAAGCACGTTTCCTGGCCCGACGCTCGGCAGCTGGTCGGTGTCGCCGACGATGATCACCGTCGCCCGCGACGGAAGCGCAAGCATCACGTTCTCCATAAGCCTTATGTCGATCATTGACGTCTCGTCAAACACAAACACGTCTCCGACAAGTCTGTTCGAGGCGTTGTACGTGAATTCGCGCGTTTGGGGATTGTACTTGAGCATCCGATGCAACGTCTGCGCCTGCATTCCCGTGGATTCGGAAAGCCGTTTCGCCGCCCTTCCAGTCGGTGCGGCGGCGATGACGCGGATCAGCGGTCTGCAGCCATAGGCCCTCCTTGCGTGGTATATGTCCACCAGCGCCCGGACAATCGTCGTCTTGCCTACGCCCGGTCCGCCGGTGATGATGCTCACCTTGTTCATCAGCGAAGTGCGCACTGCGCGTTCCTGCGCAGGCGCAAGGCGGAATCCGGTTTTATTCTCCCACCAGGCTATTGCACGATCCGGATCTATCGCATCGAACGACTGCTGTTCCCTCAGCACCTCCAGCACCTTTGCGGCGACATTGCGCTCTGCACGGTAAAGGTCTGAAAGGTAGATCCTGCGCGGAGCCTCCGCTTCGCCGCCCGGATGTTCAGCGACGATGCGCATCTCAACCTCTTCGTCCTTGAGCGCCGCAGCAAGCCTCTCAACCGGGATGTCCACCAGCTCGTTGGCGTGGAGCAGAAGTTCAGGTTCAGACGTCCAGCAGTGTCCGCCGTCGTCCGCCTCCGTCCGAAGCGTGTGTATGAGCGCAGCCCGCGCCCTTTTTGGAGCATCCTTCGCCATGCCAACGGACATCGCTATCCTGTCCGCCGTCGCGAACCCGATTCCCCATATGTCACGGCACAGACGATACGGATCGGATCTTATGATCGCTATCGAATCCTGCCCGTACCTGCGGTATATGTTGATTGTTTTGGATACGGATATGCCGTACGTCTGCGTGAAGATCATGATCTCACGCATTGCGCGGCCTTCCACCCAGCCATTCTTGATCCGCTCTGCGCGCGTCCTTCCGATTCCCGGCACCTCCGTCAGACGCGCCGAGAACCTGTCGAGGATGTCAAGCGTGTCCACCCCGAACTTCGCGACTATGCGCTTTGCAAATTCCGGACCGATTCCGGATATCACGCCGGACGCGAGATAGCGCTCAATGCCGACATCTGAATGTGGCGTGGCGCATACGATGGAGGCAGCCTTGAACTGACGTCCGTGATGCGGATCCATCACCCACTCGCCGGTGGCATGGAGCTCTTCGCCTTCCCACACCGCGCCGCAAGTTCCGACAACGACTATCTCCTTGGGCTTGACACGGAACTTTCCGTCATCGCCGCACGATACCTTGAGAACGGAATACCCGGTGTCGGCATTCCTGAACACGATGCCCGTCACCGTGCCGTCTACCGTATCGTGTGACGCTTCGGCCATCGTTGACGGCCTCCGCATCAAAGCGGCTTCGCGTCCGTCCAAAGCCTTTCAAGCGCGTAGTACGCCCGCGCCTCCGGCAGGAACACATGCACCACGATGTCCACGTAGTCCACTACAATCCATCCGCTCGCCGGATCTCCGCTCACGCGGTACGACGCCACCCCGGCATCCCTCATCGCGGCCTGTACGCCGGCGACGAGGGCCTTCAGGTGCGGTGCAGCCGTACCGGTTGCGATGACGAACGCATCCGCGAAACCGGACGTTCCGCGCACGTCGTAAGCCTTTACGTCCACTGCCTTCTTGTCGGCAAGTGCGGTCTTTGCGACCTCTACCTGTTCTTCAATTGTCATCTTTTCCTCGCACTGCCCGGCAGAAGCGGGGCAACCTTCACCTTTTCGACTATCTCGGCGGTCACTTCCGGATGGGCTTTCAGGAACTCCATGGTAGCCATCGTACCCTGTCCAAGCTGTTCCGTCCCGTAGGATATCCAGCTCCCGCGCTTCTCCACGACGCCACGCGCAAGGGCTGCGTCAAGGACTGACCCTTCCCACGATATGCCGCACGTGTAGAGAATGTCGAACTCCGCCTCCGTGAACGGCGGCGCAACCTTGTTCTTCACAACCTTCACGCGGGTGCGATTGCCGATCACAGTCCCGCCGGCATCCTTGATTGCGCCGATGCGCTGCACCTGCAGACGGCAGGAGGCGTAGAACTTGAGAGCCTTTCCGCCCGGTGTCGTTTCAGGGTTGCCGAACATGATTCCTATCTTCTCGCGCACCTGGTTCGTGAAGATGCACAGCGTCTTCGTGCTTGAAAGCACACCGGTGAGCTTGCGCATCGCCTGGGACATCAGGCGCGCCTGAAGCCCCATGTGCGAATCGCCCATGTTGCCGTCTATCTCCGCCTGGGGCGTAAGCGCCGCAACGGAGTCCACGACAATCACGTCAAGCGCTCCGCTCTTGCACAGCTGCTCGCAGATCGAGAGGGCCTCTTCGCCGGAGTTGGGCTGCGAGACGATAAGCTCATCAAGGTTCACGCCTATCTTCTTCGCGTAGCCCGGATCAAGTGCGTGTTCCGCGTCGATGAACGCCGCAGTGCCGCCGTTCTTCTGGGCATTCGCCACCACATGAAGCGCAAGCGTGGTCTTTCCGCTCGATTCCTGCCCGTAGCACTCCACGATGCGGCCACGTGGAAGCCCGCCGACGCCAAGCGCCAGATCAAGCGAAAGCGCACCTGTCGATATCACCGGAATGTCGGCATGGGCATGGTCGCCAAGCTTCATTATCGATAGCTCGCCGAACTCCTTGCGTATCTGCGAAAGCACCGCGTCAAGCGCCGTGTTTGTCTTCTTCACCGCTTCCGGCGCCGTCTTTTCCTTCTTCTCAGCCATTGTTTCCCCCTGCGTAGAGTTTTCCTGTGTTCAAATTACGCCTTGCCGCCGAAGAAATAGCGGTTCGCGTTGTTGAAAGAGATGTCCGAAACGATCTTGCCCAGCCATTCCATGTCGTTCGGAATTTCGCCGCGTGCGACCTCATCCCCAATCTTGGCGCAGAGGATGCGGCGGAAATATTCGTGGCGCGTGTACGAAAGGAATGACCTCGAATCCGTAAGCATACCGACGAAGTTTCCGAGGCAGCCAAGGGCAGAAAGAGCCTCAATCTGCTTTTTCATGCCGTCCTTCTGATCGAGGAACCACCATGCGCTGCCAAGCTGAAGCTTGCCCCTGTCGGGTCCCTTCTGGAAACACCCCATCAGCGTGGCGAGCATTTCGGTGTCCTTCGGATTGAGCGAATACAGCACCGTGCGCGGAAGCGCATCCTCCTGCTCAAGACGGTCAAAGAGGCGCGAAAGCGAAGCCGTGACCGACCAGTCGCCGATGCAGTCGAATCCTGTATCCGGCCCGATGAGCCTGAACATCCTCGTGTTGTTGTCGCGAAGACAGCAGTAATGCAGCTGAGCGGTCCAGTTGGACCTTGCGTCCGCCTTCAGGCCCTCGAAGAGCCATGCGCTCTTGAACTTGAGAGCCTCCTCCGGCGTAGCCGCCTTGCCTCCGCGCATCTTCCTGAATATCCTGCGGAGTTCGGCCTCCGTGTACGGCGCCGCAAACACTTCAGTCAATCCGTAGTCGGATATCACGCATCCGGCCTTCTCGAAGAACGCATGGCGCTTCGCCATCGCCTCCGCGAAATCGTCGTACGTCCTGACCGGCATCCCGGCGGCGGCGGAAAGTCTGTCGATCCATGCGTTCCAAGCCTTCACGTCCTCGACCTTCGCAGCCTTGTCCGAACGCCATGCAGGAAGAATCTTCGTCCCGAACGGCTTCTTCGCTATTGCAATGTGATGCTCCAGCGAATCGACGGGATCGTCAGTCGTGCAGACGACGCGGACATTGGACTTCTTCATCAGGCCACGCGCCGAGAAGTCCGGCTTCGACATCCTCGCGTTGCACTTCTTCCATATCTTCTCGGCAGTCGCGCCGCAGAGCCGGTCGCCTACGCCAAAGTACCGCTTCAGCTCAAGATGAGACCAGTCGAAGAGCGGATTCTTGACGAGCACCTCCATTGTCTCCGCAAACTTGACGAACTTGTCGTGCCAGGATCCGTTGCCGGTCACGTACTTCTCGTCAACCCCGTTGGAGCGCATCTGCCGCCACTTGTAGTGGTCGCCGCCGAGCCAGACCTGCGCGATGTTCTCCCAGCGCTTATCCTCGGCGATCTCCGCAGGCGGAAGATGGCAATGGTAGTCGATGATAGGCATCTTCTCCGCATAGCCATGGTAAAGTTCCTTTGCCGCCTTTGTCGAAAGCAGGAAATCGTCGTTGATGTAGCCCATCGTTTTCTCCTTACGTGTCATGCCGCAATTATACCATAAACCGAATCAGCGGTATGTGCGCTCCACGCGGTTTCCGAAGGAACAGATGATGTCGTACGCATGGGTGCCCTTGAGTGCGGCCCAGTCGTCCGGCGTCACCGCGAACCTGCCGCTTCCGCCGAGGGCTACGACCTCGTCGCCGGGATTCACCTCGCCGGCCTTCGATACGTCCACCGTCGTGTAGTCCATGGATATGCGCCCTATCACCGGACACGGCTTTCCGTTTATGAGCACATGGCCACGGTTAGTCAACGCAAGCGGCAGACCGTCCGCATAGCCCGCCGATATCGTCGCCACTTTCGTCGGCTTCGCAAGACACCATGTGCGCCCGTAGCCGAGCGTGGTGCCGGCAGGGAGAAGACGCACCTGCGCGACACGTGTCTTGAGGGTGAGCACGGATTCAAGCTTCAGCGCTCGCCGTCCGTTCGGGTCGAAACTGCCGTGCAGGTTGATGCCGGTGCGCACGACGTTGAACGGCGGCTTCCTTGCGGCGGGGAAGTTGTTTATTGCGTCGGACGCGGCGATGTGCACCTTTCGGAACGAGATTCCGTCTCGGGCCACATCCTTCAGGATCGCCTTGAAGGCTGCGATCTGGTCATCGGCAAAGCCGTCCGCCGGGTCGTATGCTGTCGGGCAATGCGAAAAGACGCCCTCGCAATCAAGATTCCTGAACGACCAGACCTCTCGTATCACACGCGGCGCATCCGCCGCCAGTATGCCGAGCCGCCCCATTCCGGTGTCTATCTTGAAATGCACCTTTGCCCTGCGTCTCAACTTTCCCGCCGCCGCGTCGATCAGCCTTGCCGTCGCCACATCGATGACCGGCAGCGTCACGCCAGCGGCGACCATCGGCTCGATCTCGTCTGGCAGCACCGAGGACAGCATCTGCACCGGCTTGCCGAACGGAAGAAGCTGCACGGCCTCATGCGGCTCCGCCACGCCGAATCCGACGCAATCAGTCTCCGCGAGCGCGGCGGCATAGCGCTCTACGCCCAGACCATATGCGTTCGCCTTCAGCACGCACATCACCTTGGCCGGCTTCACGGCCTCCGCAATGCGACGGTAGTTGGCGCGCAGACTGCCGAGATCCACCTCTACCCACACGCGCCTGCTCAAATGGCACTTCTCTTCCATACCTTTCCTTCCGCCAATCCGGTCACGCGCCGCCGTCATTTCGCGCCATCCGTCCATACGCCGTACACTACCGAGACTTCGGCGGATGCGACAGGTTCGAAAAGCGTGATTGCGTACCTGTTGGGCGATACGCGGTTGGGGTTGTCGATGCGCTCCTCCTCGATTCGCCAACCCGCTCCCTTCACTGAGATCTCGACTTTTGCCGTAAGCACCGTTCCGTCCTTCTGCGGAACGGCGAGCCTGTATGTCCCGTCGGCAACCTTCGTGAGAGTACCAGCGGTGATCACCGGCACGGAGAATTTGCCGACGCCTTCAAACTCAACCTTGTCCGTGACGGAGACACGCTTCGCCGCCCGGTCGTACGTAAATGTACGCGTCAGACTCTTCGTCTTCGCTTCGCTCATGTCGTACGCGCCGAGGATGTCAAGGATAACCGTGTCGCAGTCCCGTGAAAATAGCGTTTCGCGCATCTTCCCGCCGAACTTCCCGCCCTCCTTCTGCAACGCACCGTTCAACACGGGGACGGGATGTCCGTAGGAGTTGATTATCTTGTTTTCGTACCGGCGGGGACTGAAGGTCTGCGCCGTGTACACCGTGCCGCCGGGATCGCCGGAAAGCTGCCTGTCGCCGATGAAGAGCGCATACGTGCCGACGTCGTTGTGGTTGTGGAACTCACCGTTGTCCCCACCCTTCACGCCAAGCCGGAACGGCATTTCGCTCTTGCCGGGACGCATTACGTACATCTGCGCTATGGGGAACGCAGACCTCTCCGGGTACTCTGCGGCCGGTGCCGGCGGAATCCGTTCCCATTGTCCGAAATCAAGCAGCGTCACCTCCGCCACGTCTCCGAAAAACGGTCTGCGCACCCTCGACGCATCCGCAAGCGGCATCTCCGGCCAGATGAGATGACCAAGCTGCTGTACAACCGGCGAGAGCCTGCCGCCGCCGTCGGCGATCGGTGCGCCGTCCATCCCGGCGATCAATATGCCGGTCCCGTATTCCATCACCTTCTTCGCCTTTTCGGATGCGCAGAAGTCGACCTTGCCGCCGGTCGCCTCACGCACCGCAAGCGCAAGCGTCAGAAAGTTCCCGTAGCCGTAGTTCCAGTATCCTATTCCCTCCGTGCAGTACCCATCGTCGTAGAATCCCATCAGGAACCCCGGAACGGATCGTTCCGCACCCTCCACGAACACTGCGCGATCCATGCGATCCTCAATGACCGACAGCGCAGCCCGCGTCACGCACGAATGGCACACCGCCGTCCAGTTGCTCAGATTCTGGAACCACCACATCGGATTGCACCCCTGACGGTCCGCCGCCGCGCAGACGCGGCGCATGGGCGCGAACACGCGCCTCTCAAGCTCGGCGCACATCCTCGATGACACGTCAGCCGGCAAAACGCCTTTGAGCGCCGAAACCGCCCATGCGCAAGCCGCAGCACGGTGCGCCGCACCAAGATCCACGATCATGCCCTTTCCGAGAAACGTCTGCTGATGATAGTCGTGAGCCGGCATGACCCAGCTCCGCTCCGAGCATATGGCATCCATGTACTCGACGATCTTCGGCAGGAAGCGTCCCTTGTTTTCGAGACATTCGCCGAACACCAGATCCGTAAGCTGCTTGACGCGGGCGCCGTACGGCTTTTCGTAATTCGTGCGGTTGCCGTTGCCCGGCGTGGAGAACTCAAGATAGAGCGCATCGGGGCACTCCGGAACTGGCTTGGACATGATTCCTTCGGCGCGCTTCAGCACAGCCTTCCCCTGTGCAGTCGCAGCCAGCCGCTCCCATGCCGCACGGTCGGATATCCGCGCCCCCGGCGCCGCCGGCTCTTCCGGAAGCATCGCCGCCAACTCCGCAATGCGCGACCTGCTCTGCTTGACGAAAGGCGGAGCGGACGGCACTGCAGCATGGATTTCCGCAATTGCCGCAAAGCAGAATGTCGCAACGGCAACCGCTTTCGCCGATATCAATGATGTGTTCATGGTCTGGAGTCTCCCGTTATGTTGAGATTGAATTCATTTGCCGACAGCTGTGGACTGTGAAGTTTTCGGTCCGCGCACAATCCGCCCGAAGAGATTTGCGTACAACGCGCCAAGATTTAGGCGTGGCTCCTTATCCGTCTTCAATCCAGGCCACAGAGGCTCGCCGTAGGCGGCGGCGCTGCCGAAAAATCCCACCCAGGCCGGACGCATCGCGTCCGTTGCCCCCCACGCCGATGCAGAAAGCGTAAACGTCACCGTCGCAGATCCGTTGGCATCCTTTCGTACAGATGACGACACAACCTCGTGATCCGGAGATACGCGGTTGCGCCAGTCTACTGGCGCGACCCTGCCGTCCGGCCAAATAGCAACGCCCTTGTACCAGCTCGCGCCGGCGGAGTCGATCGTGAACATGCTAACCGCCCCCATCCACTTCCCGAACGCCAGCTCCACGGTCATGTCGCCGTTTTCCTCGTCTGTCATCCTGAACCGCAGGCCATTTTTCATCTCCGTCCATTCGCCGGTGCGACATGATGGCGCAGCATTTTCAAATGAGGAATCGGGATACGGTCTGCCGGATTCAACTGCGGACATGATGCGCGAAATCTGCAAACGGGTGTCCTTTAGTTCGCCAAGCCTCCATTCGAGCTTCGCGGGGTGGTACTGGTGCGCCTCCGCCTCCGAATGGAATCCGAGGCGGGAATCGTCCTTCGCAAGAGGAATGAGCGCCGTCGTTATCCGTTCTTCGTCGGAGACGATGGAATCCATGCGACGCAGAGATGCGAGTGCCGCTTCGGGATTTCCGCGCACCCGGCTCTCGTACAGAGCCTTCGCCCGTTCGGCGTAGAACTTGAGAATGTTGTAGCCGCTCACGAACTGAAGCTCCAGCGCCTTCATCACGCCTATGTCCCGCATGCGTTCGCGGTCGCCGCTCCACCGCTCCGCAAGGCCGTCAAGAACGTCATTTCCTTTCGCGTCCCGTATGCGGACACCCCGCGCCATGCGTCCGGCGAGAATCACCGCCTCGCTGATGGTGTGGTTTTCGAGAGCCTCACCGATCGTGTCGCCGCTCGGTGCGTCCTGCGGCTTCCACGTACGCCCAAGCGGAAGCATCCTCACATCCGCATACAGAGGCCACGCAGGCCCGGCATGGAACGGGCCGTAGTACTGCATGTCGTTCGAGAGCGGATACTCCGCATATGCATCTGAGAACCTTTTCCATATGTCGGCAACGAGTGCAGCGTCATCGCCCCAGTACGGTGCGGCAAGTTTTTTCAGGAACGTCGTCTCGTCATCGGAGAAATCATTGAACGACAGCTCACCGGCCGCCATGTTCATCACGCCGGGATAGTTCCCGAAGTACCAGCACTGCAGCACGGTCGATACACCGGCCTCCTTCATCGCCCTGTACTTGCGGTACAGAAGCCCAGGCACCGGAACGAACGGCACTGTCGCGACTTCATGCGAGTTGCCGACCTGTATCTTCGCGCCGATGCGGCATCCGGACTGTCTTCCGGCATCCGCCACCGCCTTGAACCCCTCGGCCGGCCCAACATACGACAGCCAGTAGTCGCCTCCGTTGCGGCAGCGGCCGACCTGCTCCTTCACCGCGCCGGACTCGAAGTTGTACGCAAACACGACGCCATCGGGAACATTCCTCGCGCACTCCGCGACCCATGCCGCCCGCTCCTGCTGCACCTGCGGCTGATAGAACCAGCTTATGTACTCCGCGTCCGACCCGGCGGATCTGATTCCTCGCATGATTGCGTCTGTCGTGTTCCGGTATATCTGCCACGGCTCAAGCGATGCGCAGCGTCTGCAGCTGCTGCGCCCGCTGCCGCGAACCCCGGTCACGCAGTCTATCTGCGAGAGGCAGGTCGTCGGACGCTCTCCGTGTGCGATCATCATCATGCCGCCAAGACGCGGCACTTTCGTAAATATGTCCCGAACGGACTCCTCTATGTACTGCCTCGCCTCCGGCGTTGCAGTGCAAAGAACCGCACCGCCCCATCCCAACTCCGTGCCGAACATCTCCGGATGTTCGCGGTACAGGGGATCGTCTGTCTTGACGGCCTTCGGCTCTATGCAGAATATCCATGTCTTGATTCCGTACTTCAGGCACCGGTCGACAGTCCTGCGCAGCTTTGCAAGACGCCTTGCCGCGTCCGGAGAGCGCTTCGTGAACGACGTCTCCGCAAGGTCACGCCACTCGACCGTAAGCCACAGTCCGTTTATCCCCTCGTGCGCAAGACGGTCGAGATACGCCTCAGGGTAGTAGTCCACGTCATCCATCAACTCGTCGTGGTTGAGCGGCGGACGCTTTATCGGACCGAAGAAGCAGCGCGATATTCTGTTGCGCACCCATGGCTTGCGGACGCAACTTTTCAGGTCACCGGCACGGACGCGATCCTGATAGTGGTACACGGCTCGACGCAATCCCTCGTCATCCTCCGTCGTGATCGTGACCTTGCCGTCTGGCCTAACGTCTATCCGGTAGCTTTCGTACCCGGAAACCTTTCCGCGCACGAATTCAACATCGCTGGTGGATACGGTCTTCAGCCGTTCAGGCATGGCCAGCTCCCTGCGGAATCCCCAACTCTCGATACCGGGGTACGGCGGCGGCTCGGCGGCGCACACGGCCAACGCAGAAAGGCAGAACGCAAGGCACAGCGCCGACAAATGGTTTGGAATCGTCATGACTGCTATTATACCACACGGCGCATAAAAAAGACGAAAGGCCGTCCCGGCATGGGACGGCCTTTCCTGTCGGTGACAGACCTGGATCACTCCTCGGTCTTGTTCTCCGCAACGAT
Organism: uncultured Lentisphaeraceae bacterium; assembly: GCA_964440985.1. Classification (GTDB taxonomy): domain Bacteria; phylum Verrucomicrobiota; class Kiritimatiellia; order RFP12; family UBA1067; genus UBA1731. The sequence goes on from CAYTWE010000046.1 coordinate 11,507, forward strand.
CCAGACCTTGAACGGCACGAACACGCCTTCGCCAAGATCGATCTTCGCATCGTACTGCCCGACTTCCTTGAGCTGGTCGGGGAGGTCAAGCTGAGCACGCTCGATCTTCACGCCACGGTCGGCCTCGATGGGCGCGAGCAGGTCTGCGACCTTCACGCTGCCGTAGAGGGACTTGCCGTCCTCCTTGACCTGCGCGGAGACCGTCACGGAAAGACCAGTGAGCTTCTCGGCGACCTTCTCCGCCTCGGCCTTGCGGGCGGCGCGCTCGGCGGCACGCTGCTCCTCAAGCTTCTTGAGACGGCGGCGGGATGCCTCGGTCACGGGCGCCGCAAGCCCCTGCGGAAGGAGCTTGTTGCGGGCGTAGCCCGGAGCGACCTTGACGATTTCCCCGGCCTTGCCGAGAAACTTGACGTCAGCCATGAGCATAACTTCTGCTGTCTGCATGGTATATCTCCTCCAATCAGGCCATGAGGCCCATGTTGCGAGCGCGGCGGATGCCCTTCTTGATCTGACGCTGCTGCATCGATGTTACGCCCGTGACGCGGGCAGGGATGATCTTTCCGTACTCGGTGACGTAGTTCTTAAGAACCTCGACATCGTTAAGGTCGATCTTGTCTGCGGCGGGAATCGCCGGACGGCGACGCGCGAACTCCTCGCGGTCGGTGCGTTCTCTCTTCTGGTAAGCCATTGTCTTGTTCCTTTAAACTTGTTTACGGGTCAGAACTGCTGATCGTCTTCGTCGTAGCCGGAGGGGTCTGCCTCCTGCGGACGCAGAGCCTCACCGGTGAGGCGGCTCTGGTTCGGCGCAGGCTGCGGCATGAACTTCACGGTCGCGGCGCGGATCTTCAGCTTCTGATGCTTCTGACCATCCTTTTCCCACGAGTCGGACTGGAGACGGCCCTCGACGAGTACGGAGCGTCCCTTCTTGAGGTACTGCCCGCAAAGCTCGCCAAGCTTGTCCCACGCATCGACATCAACGAACGTCGGAATGTCGATGACGTTCCCGTTGCGATCCTTCCGCCGCTCATTGAGCGCAAGGGAGAACCGGCACACCTTTACGGCGTTCATTCCGACCTCCCTGACGTCGGGGTCTCGCGTCAGGTTGCCCATCACTATGACTCTGTTGAAGGATGGCATGGATGCGCTCCTTTATTCCGCAGACGCGGCAGCTGCCTCGTTCTCCTTGCGGGCCTTGAGTTCCGCACGCTTGGCGGCTGCCTCGCGCTGAGCGGCAAGCTTCGCCTCGCGGCGGTCGTCCACCGCAAGGATCTGGACGCGGAAGACCTCTTCCACGAGCCGGTAGCGGTTGACAAGCTCCTTGACATTGAGCGGATCCATCTCAAAGCGGACAAGTGCGTACACGCCGTTCTCGCGCTTGTGCATCGGCCGGGCGAACGTGCGCTTGCCGAGGATGTCCTGCGACTCGATCTTGCCGCCGAAACGCTCAATCTCCGCAACAGCCTTCGCGAGGCTGCCCTCAAGGACGTCGTCCTTGGCGTTTCCGGCGAAGATGTAAAGACCGTCATACTTTTTCATGTTCAGGTTTCTCCTTACTTCTTATCTTCGGTCTTGGATGCTGCGGCATCCTCCTTGCCCTTCTTGATGACCTCAGGCGTCTTGGCGCCATCAGCCACAGCACCGGGCTTCGCCGAACCGTCATCGTCCGGAGCCTTGATCACCGCCACGGCGAGTTCGCCGCGCGTCACGGTGGTGAACTTGTCGCCAAGGCTGAGATCGCGCACGAAGAGCGTCTGGTCGAGATCGAGGTTCGTGACGTCCACGTTGAACTTCTCCGCGATGTCGGTGGGGAGGCACTCAACCTCAACGGAGCGGAGAACCTGCTCAAGCACACCGCCGCCGATCTTCACACCCTTGGGTTCGCCCACGAGGTAGACGGGCACAACCACTCTCACCTTGTTCGTGAGCGACACTTCGCTGAAGTCGGCGTGTATCGGGGTTCCCGCAATCACATCGTTCTGGACTTCGCGCATGAGCGCCGGCACATCGCGACCTTCCATCTCAAGCGTGACGAGGAGCTGTTTGCTCGTGTGTCCACGCATCGCCATCATGAACTCGTGCTTGGAGAACTTGATGAGTTCAACCCCGCTCTTGTCCATCTTCATCACCGATCCGGGAACGAGTCCCTGCCGGCGCAGACGGCGGACAGCCCCCGTACCCTGCTCGGTACGCACCTCCGCCTTGATCTTTACCTGATCCATGTTGTATCTTTCTTTTCTTGCTTCCGCCTTCTCTCGCGCACACGCGCTACCCCAGGCGGGAAATTCATTGCGTCTCTCAGCGTCCGCCCGGCTCCGTGAAGAGCGAATTGACGCTTTCATCCTCGTGTATGCGCCTTATCGCCTCGCCGATGAGCGGCGCGACGGAAAGCACCGTGAACTTGAACGGAAGCGCGTTCACGTCGAAGCCCTCACGGATGGCGATGGAGTCCGTCACCACAAGCTCGTCAAGCTGACGCTCCTCCACAAGCCTCTCCATGCCGCGCGGCGTAAGCGGGAAATGCGACACGAACGCATGGACGCTTCTCGCGCCCTGCGCCTTGAGAAGCCGCGCCGCCGCACTAAGCGTTCCGCCTGTCGCGGTCATGTCGTCAATCATCACAACATCGCATCCGTTCACGTCACCAACCACGGAGAACGCATCCACGTCGCTGTCCCCTGTGCGCTGCTTCGCGACAATCGCAAGACCGGTTCCGAGCTTGCGGCTGTACCCGTACGCCGTCTTCGCACCGCCCGTGTCAGGCGCAACGACGATCGGCTTGGCGAACCCGCAGGAGCGGATGTACTGGAGAATGACGGGCTCGGCGTGAAGATGATCCAGCGGAATGTCGAAGAAACCCTGAATCTGGTTCGCGTGAAGATCCATCGTGAGAACGCGGTCGGCGCCAGCCGTCTCAAGCAGGTTCGCGACGAGACGCGCCGTGATCGGCACACGCGGCTGATCCTTGCGATCCTGACGTGCGTACCCGTAGTACGGAAGCACTGCGGTGACACGGGCGGCGCTGCCGCGCTTGAGCGCATCCATGATCACGAACAGCTCCATGTACGCCTCATTCGGCGAAGGCGACCCGGACTGTATCACGAACACATCGCGGCCACGGACGCCCTCCTGCACCTGACAGAACGTCTCACCGTCAGGGAAGTGCTTGATGTCGATCTTGTTCAGAGGGCGATCAAGATACTCGGCAACCTTTTTCGCGAGCGGCAGGTTCGCCGTTCCCGAAAACAGCATCAGTTCATCGTTTCTGCGTTTCATCTCTAAAAAAACCAGTGTGTAAAATCCTTTGAAAGACGCATAATATACCAAAAAACGGGTATGGACGCAAGGGGGCGCATATGGTATAATGCGCCCCGTTTTTGCCCGGTTGTGTAATGGTCAGCACAGCGGCTTTTGATGCCGCTTGAGGAGGTTCGAATCCCCCCCGGGCAACCATGTCTCAAGTACGCTCCGCTCCACCACATTCAGAAATGTCCGCGGGAATGGCGGCAGACCGTCACTTGACCGAGTAGCGCGTCGCCTTCACGAGGTTCTTCCAAAGGTCTGCAGGATTCTTCGATCCGACAATCGCCGCAAGGCTCTCCTTCTTTCTGAAGGATTCGCACAGCATGGCGACAAGCCGCAGATAGAACGCGCTCACCGCAACAGGAATCACGCTGAACACCACAACATGCACCTTTGAGCCGTCGGCGTCCCAGACTATCCCCTTTTCGGAAACGCCGAGCGCAAGCGTAAGCCCGCCCCCCTCCACGCCACGCACGTGCGGAAACGCAAGACCCTCACCCATGGCCGTGGAAAGCACGCTCTCGCGCTCCATCGCGGATTTCACGAGCGATTCCGGGTTGGAGACGAAATGGTTCTCAGACATCGCCGCCGCCAACTCCGCGATTGCGTCTTTCGGAGTGTCGGACTTCAGGGCGGAAACCATCAGTTCCTCGGCGGAGAAGCGGCTTATGCCCGTCTTGCGGGGTTCGCCCCGCACCGGCTTGCCGCCGATGTACTTGGGAGCGTCCTCCTCGGCGTTGAACAGCATCCGCCCGCAGGACGAGCAGGCCTGTATCGTCTTCGCAAGGCGAACCTGCTGCACCTGCGAGATCGGCAGCCTCATGCCGCACACCGCACAGCACCCGTTCGACATGGGCGCCATCACCAGGTGATCCTTCTTGTACAGACGCTCATAGAGCGCTTTTGGCTGCGGATCGAGCTTCTCGACGAGTGCGTCGATCGAATCCGAAAGCGCATCCATGTGGGATCCGTCGCCCGTCTGGTGGTGTTCATCGCGTGTCAGGACAAGCTCCTGCAGCTGGTTGAGCAGATTTATCTGGTTCTTCATAGGTTGTTGTTTTGTTGTACGAATCAATTCGACGCGCCTTGCACATACGAATCCGCAAGACTGCCGACAATCTTCACGAAAGATGAGTGGGCGGCAAAGAAGCCGTCGGAGAACCTGCCGGTCTGAACGAGTCCGGTGCCGGTCAGCAGCCCGACGATGATTGCACCCTTCAGCAGCCCGACGATCGCACCGGCTATCGCATCCATCGGCTGCGGAACGAGGAATGACACGAATCTCGCCACTATGCGCCGCGTCAGCCCGAACACGATCAGCGCAACAATGAAATCGGCGACGGCCGCCATGCTCCTCTGAGCAGCCTGTCCGGTCACCCAGTTCCCCGTCGCGACCATCTCATGAAGCGGAGAGAATGCCAGATACCCAACCACGAGGGCGGCGACGATTCCAGAAAGCGAACCAAGCTGTCCCGAAAAGCCCCGGAACAGCCCTGCAACGGCGAAGAACGCCGCAACGGCGAACAGCACCCAATCTAACGCCGTGAGTTCCACTTACTTCAGCTCGCTGAGATATGCGGAGTACAGCTTCGCCTCGGTGGACTTTCCGAGGCGGCGGAGCGTCTGCACATACAGCTCCAATGTGGGCTTGCACCCGGAATCGTGTGCCAACGCCTGGCTCAAAAATTTCTCGGCGCGTATCGGACGTCTGCAATTGAGCGCTGCGCGAGCCGCGGTGCGGTATGTTTCCTGGGAGTTCGGACGCTGATCGATTGCATCCTGAAACGCCGCCATGGCCTTGTCGATTTCGGAACCGGTCTTCGCCCTTGCGCAGATTGACTTGGCGCAGTTGAACGCTGCGGCATACGAAAGCGGATCCTTGGCATACGCCTCGACGAATCTATCCGCGGACTTCTTCGCATCTGTTTTCGCCAATGCCTCACCTTCCGCCACAAGCTTGGCCGCAGCGGCTGGATCTCTCGATGTCGCCCCGGGCTTGGATGCCATCCTTGCGCGAAGCGATTCGCGCAGTGCGGGGATAACCTCATGCACAATCGCCTTCGCACGGATAGGATCCCTCATCAGGCGTCCCGCCATTTCGAACTGCTCCTGCGCTGCGTCCTCAAAGCGGTATGTGTCGCGGTAGAGATGTCCAAGATGGTATCTTGCGGCGGCATTGCCGTAGTGAAGGCGCAAGGCCCGCCAAAGCGTCAATCGCGCATGGTCGAAACGATTTTCGGATATCTCCATTACGGCACGCGCCGACAGGGCGCGCGAACGGATGTCGGCGGGCAGGCCTGCCGCTCCGGCAATGTCGTCAAAATCCCTTTTCGCCCGGACATAGTCTTTAGCAAAATATGCGATCTGCCCGTCGACAAACCTCGCTTCGGCGGATTCCGGCATGATTTCAATGGCGGAATCCACGGCTGTCCTTGCCGCATCGAGATCGCCAAGCTCCATGTTGGCAACCGCAAGCCTGATGCGCGCCACGGCGTTCGTGGGATTCTTGTCCGCAGCGGACTTGAAGCAGTCCACCGCCGCACTAAGGTCGTGGGCGGCGTATGCCGCCGTTCCCCGCTCGAAATCGGCCGTCCCGTCATCCTTCCCGCAACCGGCGACAACCGCAACAACAAACACCGCAAGTATGCAACTTCTCATGATGCGCAAATTATATCAAACCGCATTTGACGATTCAACAACGCACGTTCTCAACAACGGCCACACATCGAAAGCGAACTGCACCCGACACGGAGAGATTCTTCGAGTCACCGATCTTTCAGGATCTTCAATGCCCCACCCAACCTTGCCTGTACAGCCACTACGCGATGCGACCTTGCACCTGCTCCGCCACTACAGGCGTTCGGCGGCGGCGTCCACGAGACGGCGCGTCTTGGAATCGAACGAG
>CAYTWE010000047.1:0-17629 GCA_964440985.1 uncultured Lentisphaeraceae bacterium
AGCTGACCTCGCCCGTCGCGCGCAAGACCGGCTACAGCGAAATGGTCGACCACCGTATCCTCTCGGTGGACCGGCGCGTCCAGCAGAGCGTGTTCGCCAATGGCGTGACGGTGACGGCGAACTTTGGAGACACTCCATTCACGCTTCCGGACGGCACTGTCGTTCCGCCTCGCGACAGCGTGGTTGTCGGGCTGTAATGAGGGGTTGCGTCCGTTCCGCCGTCCATGTGGGCGATATGCTATAATACCGCCCCATGGAAATGAAAGTCTTCAATTCGCTCACAAGGCGCGAGGAACCTCTTGCGCCGATCGCTGAGAATACGGTTCGGATGTACACCTGCGGCCCCACGGTGTACAATTTTGCCCACATAGGGAACTTTCGCGCCTATGCTTTCGAGGACATACTGCGCCGCGTGATCCAGTTCAACGGAATGAAGGTGCGGCAAGTGATGAACCTCACCGATGTTGACGACAAGACGATACGCGGCGCAAACGCTGCCGGCGTTGCGCTCACCGACTACACCAGGACGTACAAGGATGCGTTTTTCGCAGACCTGAAGAAGCTCAACATACAGCCTGCCGAGATGTACCCGGCTGCGACCGACCACATCCCGGAGATGATTGCACTTGTCAACGCGCTTGTCGAGAAGGGTGTGGCATACAGGAGTGATGACGGCAGCGTCTATTTCTCCGTCACGAAGTTCCCTGGATACGGAAAGCTTGCCCACATCGATTTCGACAGCCAGAGGACAGGCGCCCGCTGCGCCGCTGACGAGTACGACAAGGAGAATGTCGGTGATTTCGCGCTCTGGAAGGCGTGGGAGGAGTCCGACGGCCCCGTGGGTTGGGATTCGCCGTGGGGACGTGGGCGCCCTGGATGGCACATCGAGTGCTCGGCGATGTCCATGAAGTACCTCGGCGAGACGTTCGACCTGCATACAGGCGGCATAGACAACCTTTTCCCGCACCACGAAAACGAGATTGCCCAGGCGGAAGCCGCGACAGGCAAGGAATTTGTGAAGACTTGGATGCACTGCGCCCACCTCAAGGTGAACGGCGAGAAGATGAGCAAGTCCGCAGGAAACTTCTTCACCCTCCGCGACCTGATCGAAAAGGGGTGGAGCGGACGAGAGATACGCTATGTGCTTGTGAATGCGCATTACCGGCAGGGACTCAACTTTGCGTTCAGCGCCCTTGAGGACGCCCGTCGTTCGCTTTCGCGGATTGACACCTGCGTTGATGCCCTTGAGGGACTGGCGAGCGGCGGCGAATCTGTGCCGCCGGAGTTTGCCCGGAAGGCTTTGGACGAATTTACGGCCGCCGTCAACGACGACCTCAACACCCCCAAGGCGTTTGCCGCGCTGTTTGAACTTGTCCGTCATGCCAATGCATGGGTTCAGGGCGGCGATGTCCAGCCTGGACAGGCTGAGGCTGTTCTTGGCGTCTTCAGGCGGATGGATTCCGTTCTGGGCGTCATCTTCTTCGGAAAGGCCGGTAAAGAGGCGGTTCCGCCGGAGATCCAGTCGCTGCTTGACAAACGCGCCGAAGCCCGCAAGGCAAAGAATTGGGCGGAGAGCGACCGTCTGCGTGACGAGATTGCTGCAGCAGGGTGGCTCGTCAAGGATTCCAAGGACGGTCAGTCCGTAACCAAAAAGTAGAAATATGCGGAGTTGAGACGGCAAAATGCCGGAATGTAGTGTGCCAAGTACTCTGTTCTGTGGAGATTTGGTATAATTCACGCTCTTTTTTGATGGAGAAGACAGATGGCGATGGAGAAAAGATACGATTCCAAGGCAGCGGAGGCCAAGTGGTATCCGTTTTGGGAGAGCAACGGGTGCTTTCATGACGAACCCGGCAAAGGCAAGCCCTATTCGGTTGTGATTCCGCCGCCGAACGTCACGGGAATCCTGCACATGGGTCATGCGCTCAACCAGACGATTCAGGATATCCTTGTGCGCTGGCGCAGGATGAGCGGCTACAACACGCTGTGGCTCCCTGGCACAGATCATGCCGGAATCGCCACGCAGAACGTCGTGGAGAAATCCCTCAAGAAGGAGGGGAAGCGCCGTCAGGATCTCGGACGCGAGGCGTTCGTCGCCCGTGTGTGGGAGTGGAAGAAGCAGTACGGCGGCACAATCGTCCATCAGCAGCGGATGCTCGGCAACTCTACGGACTGGAGGCGCGAGAGGTTCACGTTCGACGAAGGATGTTCGACCGCCGTCACGAAGGTGTTCTGCGACCTGTACAATGAAGGTCTCATCTACAAGGGCAACTACATCGTGAACTGGTGTCCGCGCTGCGGAACTGCGCTGGCGAACGACGAGGTTGAACACGAGGCCAACCATGGACATCTCTGGTACATCAGGTATCCGGTTGTCGGAAGCGCCAAGGGCGTTTCGGGCGAACCGTACAGGGATTACGTCATGGTTGCGACAACGCGTCCTGAGACGCTTCCCGGCGATACCGCCGTTGCGGTGAATCCAAAGGACGAGCGCTATGCGCACCTCATCGGCAAGACAGTGGTGCTGCCGCTTTCCGGACGCGAGATACCCGTTTTGGCGGACGACTACGTTGAAAAGGAGTTCGGTACGGGCATCGTGAAGATCACGCCTGCGCACGATCCGAACGACTTCCTCGTCGGCAAGCGTCATGGTCTTGAAGAGATCAACGTGATGACCGACGATGGCCGCATGAACGAACTTGCCGGCGGCAGATACGTCGGCATGGACAGGTTCAAGTGCCGCGAGGCGATTGTCGAGGATCTTGAGTCCGGTGGATTCCTCGATCATATCGAGGATTACGACAATCAGGTTGGACACTGCTACCGTTGCCACGAGGTGGTGGAGAGCCGCCTCTCGAAGCAGTGGTTCGTGAAGATGAAGCCGTTGGCAGAACCCGCCATGGAGGCGGTGAAGAGCGGCGAAGTGCGTTTCGTGCCGAAGCGCTGGGAGAACATCTACTTCAATTGGATGGAGAACATTCAAGACTGGTGCATATCGCGTCAGCTCTGGTGGGGGCATCGCATTCCGGCGTACTATCTTCCGCAGAGGGGCGACGAAGAGCCTCAGTACGTCGTTGCGCCATCCGCAGAGGAGGCGCTTGAGCAGGCGAGGAGGATTCCGGGCTGCGAGAACATCGTCGCGGCGGATCTGAAGCAGGATGAAGATGTGCTGGATACGTGGTTCAGCTCCTGGCTTTGGCCGTTCTCCACGCTTGGCTGGCCGGAGAAGACCGCCGACCTTGACTACTACTATCCCACGACCGATCTCGTCACGGCCCAGGACATCATCTTCTTCTGGGTGGCTCGCATGATGATGGCCGGCATACATTTCATGAAGCGTCCGCCGTTCAAGAACATAGTGATCCACGGCATTGTGCGCGATTCGCAGGGACGCAAGATGTCCAAGAGCCTCGGAAATTCGCTCGATCCTCTTGAACTGATCGAAACGTATTCCGCAGATGCCCTCCGCTTCTCGATCGCCCTCATAACGTCGCTCGACTGCGATACGAAGGTCAACAAGGAGAAGTTCGAGATCGGGCGCAACTTCGCGACGAAAATCTGGAACGCGGCCCGCTTCATGCAGATGCAGGAGGATTCCGGCGTGGAGCGCGTTGCGCTCGATGCATCGCTCACCGGACGTTCGCTCAGTGCGGACGACAAGCACATCCTGTGGGCCTGCGACATGGCGTGCCGCAAGATGAACGACATCCTTGAACGCTATCGCATCCAGGATGGAGCCCTTGCGATATACGATTTCTTCTGGACACAGATATGCGACTGGTACGTGGAGTACGCGAAGGACGCGCCGGACAGATCCGTTGCGTTCGCAATCCTCCGCGACGTGTACTGGAAGGCTCTGCGCCTGCTTCATCCGTACATGCCGTTCGTGACGGAGGAAATCGCCCACCAGCTCGGCTACCTTGCGGACGGCGAGACGATCATGCGCGCACCGTACCCTACCGGCTACACGGACGAAGAGAAGGCCGCATGGGGGCTTTCGCAGGAGACGTACGATTTCGTCAACGCCAAGCGTGAGGCGATCACCGCGCTTCGTGCGCTCCGTGCCGAATACAAGGTGCCGCCATCGACGTTTGTGAAGGTGACTGTGGCCACCGACGACGTCCGCGCCCCTGCCGAGCGCGATGCGCTGAAGCGGGCGATGCGGGCGGAGAGCGTAGAGTTCGTCAAGGCCGGCAGCGATCTTGCGATGCCGAGCAGGCTGACGGCGTTCGGGACGGTGTATCTGTCGCTCGAGGGGCTTGTCGACAAGGCGGCGGAGCGCAAGCGCATCGAGGGCGAACTCGCAAAGCTTGCTGGGTTCATCAAGTCGTCCGAGGCTAAGCTCTCAAATACGCAGTTCACGGATCATGCTCCGGCAGCCATTGTCGAGGAGGCTCGCCGCAAGCTCGCCGAGAACAGGGAGAAGGTTGCGCAGCTTGAGAAGTTGAGAGAGTTGTTCGGCTGATTTCGCCGATGCTTTCCCCCCGTCCCGTGCACCTTGAAAACCGGGACGGGATATGATAATCTACGGTCAGTAGTTAACGAGAGGACTTGGAATGACCATACGTTCAGCGCTTGAGGAGTTCGCATCCAAGAATCCGGATCATGTCGCACAGGTGTTCAATCGCGGCAAGGAGTGGATTCGGCGGACATACGGAGAGTTTCTTGCGGACGTGACGTCCACGGCCGAGGCATACGGTTCGAAATTCGGGCTGAAGCCGCGTGAAGAGAACGTTGCGCAGATACTTGCGAACGGCCCCGAATGGATGGATGTGTATCTTGCCTGCTCCGGCGCCGGCGTTTCCGTGGTGCCGCTCGATCCGAAGCTGCACAGCGAAGAGGTGCTGTACATCCTCCGCGATTCAGGCGCGGTCGTCGTCACGACTGACCGGCAGCACATTCCGATGATGCAGCAGATTGCCGCCGAACTGCCTAAGCTCAGGGCCATTGTCATCGTGGACGGCGGTGCGCCGTCTTACGCCGCAATCGGATCTGTCCCGGTCTACGACCTTGCCGAGCTGAAGCGCGGCTCCTGCTCATGCGGATGGTATGCGAAGAACGTCTGCTCCGGCGATGACGTTGCGAGCATCATCTACACATCCGGGACGACCGGCAAGCCGAAAGGCGCGATGCTCACGCACTCGAACTTCATTGAAGACGCGAAGGGTGGCTTGGCTGCGTTCGGCGAACGGATCGACAGCACGGATTCGTTCTACGTTGTGCTTCCGTTCTTCCATGCGTTCTCGTTCCTCGTGAACTTCACGCTGCCTATCATGCTCGGTTCGTCGGCGTATCTCATGCGTTCGCTGCGCACGATATCGGAAGACCTAAAGGAACTTAAGCCTACGATTCTAATTGCGGTGCCGCTTCTCGTCGAGAAGGTGTACGACAAGATATCGGATAAGCTCGCAAAGTCGAAGGCCGCCAGGTTCATGAAGGCGGTTGGGCTTGGAACCGTCGTCAACTCCGGCGTGAAGAAGGCACTCGACCCGAACCTGCGCTTCGTGGTCGTGGGCGGCGCTCCGTGTCCGGTCCATGTGCTCAAAGGCTTCAAGGATCTCGGAATCAAGATGCTTGAGGGATACGGACTCACGGAATGCTCTCCGGTTGTGTCTGTGGCAGGGCCGAGGCTTGCCAAGATCGGCACGATAGGCCATAAGCTTCCCAACATCGAGATCAGGATCGCCGATCCGAATGAAGCGGGCGTTGGCGAACTTCAGGTCAAGGGTCCGATCGTGATGCGCGGATACTTCAACAATCCGGCGGCCACACAAGAGGCGTTTGATGGCGAATGGCTCAGGACCGGCGACCTCGCCTCCGTGGACGAGCAGGGGCTTATCACGATAAGAGGACGCAAGAAGGCTCTCATCGTAAACCGCGAAGGCAAGAACATCTATCCGGAAGAGGTGGAGAACGTAATCGCCGGAGATCCGCTCATTTCCGACTGTGTGGTGGTCGGATACCGCGTCGGTCGCGATCCCGGTGAGCATGTCGGCGTGATTGTCCATCCGGACGAGGATGCCCTTGCAATCCGCAACGGCGGCAATCCGATGTCGTGGGAGGAGATGGAGAAGGTTGCGCGCATCGGTATCCGTACGCGCTGCCAGAAGCTTGCCGACTACAAGCGCCCGCGCAAGATACTTGTCCTCCACGAGCCGCTTGAGCGCACATCCATCCAGAAGGTGCGTCGCGTCGCGTACAAGGGGATGCTTGACGAGTGACGCCGGAGTCAAGCTGCGGAATGATGCTCTGACAATGGAGATGCCATGAATATGCTCGTATCGAAAAAGTCGTGGATGCTTGCGCCTGTCATGTTTCTGCTGTCGTTGTCCGCGCTTGCCGTCACTTGGGCGGTCATGGAGCCGCAGGCTCTGCGTACGGCGTTTGATGCGGCCGGATATTCGTTCTTCGAGACACTGACCGTTCCGTTCTATGCGCTGATAGTCCCGCTCGTGTGGCTGTGCTGTCCGTTTGGCGGATCGACGAAGCGCAAGGTTCTCCTTTGCGCAGGCGTCTCCTGCATCGCGGCGATGGCGGTCGTCAAGGAGCTTGATCTGCATCTTGTCTTCATGCGGCATCTCTATCCCGACATCATCAATTCGGATGGCGGTGTGTGCGGTCTCATGAAGCCTGACGGAACTCCGCTCACCGGCACACCGTTCAAGATGCGTTTTCTCACGAATGGCGGTGCGCCTTTCGGCGCAAAGTTGATTGCGGTTTCGTACTTTGTGCTTCTGTTCGGTGTGTTTGCGGCCATGCTTGCGTACTTCTTCCCGCGTTTGGTGAAGGGGTTCTTCAGGCTTCATCCCGTCGCCTGGACGATGTGCTTTTTCGGCGTCTCAGGTGTGATGGTGCAGGTGTTTGACAGGCTGCCCGCGTGGTACAGGCATTCGTGCGGTCTGGCAAAGATGGATCTTGCCGATTCGTTCGCTGCATTCTGCACCGCATTCGAGGAGGGCGGCGAGATGATGATCGCGGCATTCGCACTTCTGGCGATACTTCAGTCCCATGCGATATATGCAGGCGACAGGCCGCCGCCGGAGTTCGCTGAACTGTGATTTCTGAAAGAAAGCCACAACGAGGAAAAACAAATGAAGCTGGAAGAGTTGAAAGGCAAGACCGTCGGCGTATGTGTGTCGGGCGGTCTCGATTCCAAAACGATATGCTGCGTCCTGCTGGACGCGGGCGTCAAGGTGAAGGCGTTCTCCGCCAATGTCGGACAGCCTGACGAAAAGAACATCAACGACATCAAGAAGCGCATGGCGCCTACAGGCGTCAAGACCGAGATCGTGGACGTCACAAAGGAGATGGCGGACATCTGCTTCGAGACGGTCAAGTGTCAGGCCATGTATGACGGCGGCTACTGGAACTCCACGGGCATCGCCCGCGCCGTCACTGTCCAGAAGCTCCTGCCTGCGATGAAGAAGGCCGGCTGCGTGGCTCTCGTGCACGGAGCTACGGGACGCGGCAACGATCAGATGCGCTTTGAGCGCTACACCAATGTGCTCGATCCCGATTTCGGCGTGTATGCCCCCTGGCGCGACTCTGAACTTCTCAAGAAGTTCCCCGGCCGCACGGAGATGGTGGATTTCCTCGCCGAGCGCGGCATCGTGGCGTTTGTCGGCACGAAAAAGAAGTACTCCACCGACGCGAACCTCGCCGGACTCTCGCACGAGGCCGAGGATCTGGAGTCTATGGAGACGTCCATGCGCATCGTGAAGCCCACGATGGGTGTGTGGCCGGAGGATGCTCCCGACAAGGTTGAGAAGATTGTCCTCAAGTTCGAGAAGGGACGTTGCGTTGCCGTCAACGGCAAGAAGATGGATCCGTACAAGGTCATGCTCCTCCTGAACAAGGTCGGCGGACGCAACGGCATCGGCATGAAGCACGCGCTTGAGAACCGCATCATCGGCACGAAGAGCCGTGGTGTGTACGAGGCGCCCGGCATGGAGGTGCTTTCCTGGGGGCTCAAGTACATCTACGAAGGCATCATGGATCGCCGTTCGACCCTCCTTTTCCAGCAGCTTTCCAAGTTTGTCGCAGACCAGATCTACGATGGCCGCTGGTTCGATCCCGCAACCCAGGCGGCTCGCTCCGCAATCCAGGTGTGGGCAGACAAGGCCACGGCTGAAATCACGCTCGGTCTCTACAAGGGCAACATCTACTTTGAGTCCCTCAAGGGTCTCAAGGCCACTATCTACAACGAGGCGGACAGCTCGATGGAGGCCTCTGACGGTCTCAATCCGCATTCTTCACAGGGATTTGCGGAAATCCAGTCCGTCGAGGCGAAGATGCTCGCGAAGAGCGGACAGATCCGCGTGTGAGCCGTAGTATGCGGTGCGGTATTGTGAGACTGGCGGCTGTCGCGGGATTTGCGGCGCTGAGCGTTGCGTCCTTCGCCGCCGATCAGGTTGGGTTGTACGACTATCCCAGGCTTCATGTGCCGCAGACGCTCTTGCGCGTACAGCTGATGAATGCTGTACGCGCCGGCAACATAACGAACATGGAGGCAATCTGCCGGCAGGGGCTTGAGCTTATGCCGGGGGATGCCACATGGCAGTACAATCTGGCGTGTGCGCTTGCATACCGCGCCACGCCGGATGCTGCGCTTGATGCGCTTGACAAGGCCGTCAAGGCCGGTTTCCGCAATGCGGCGGCAATCGAGGCCGACAACGACCTGAAGCGCATCGCCTCCACGGCGCGATTCAAGGCGATTGTGCAGGAGGCGCGGGATACCGCGAATCTTCCCGTTCCGGGGATGCCGTATCCCAAGACGGCAAGGTTGACACAGGGTACGAAACTCGTTCTCACAAAGCAGAATCTCATTTGGGATTTTGACCGTGGTCTTTATGTCGCAAACTTCAAGTTCCTGCGGGGCGTCAGTGAATCCGCCGAGGCGCGGGCCGCTCTGTACGACGGTCCGGCCAAGGATGTGCTGGCGGCATGGATAGCAGACGGAACGGCTTCTGGCAACGGCGGCGATCTGTACGTGAACCGTGACGGCAACCATTCCCGCATAAAGACGGATGCGTTTCCGCTGCTTTCGGAGCTCTGCTTTGAGGCAGAGGCGAGACGGAAGAACGTTGACAAGGCTTTGCCGAATGCGCTCTACCCCGGTGCTGCGGTCGTCGGAAACGCATCGCTTGCAATCAATTCGACAAACGATTCCTGTTCGCTCGTGCGCATGGCGATGCAGGATCCCGCCGCGCTGCTCGCTCTTCAGCAGTGCTATCTCGACAACCAGTTCTGGGTGTTTCCCGCCCACAAGGATTTTGTGCCGGAAAAGGGGATTGACCGCTACATGGGCGTAACGCCGTGCGCGTTGCAGTCGGTAGGCTCAAGCGGGTCGGACAGGTATTTCGTCCGTGCGGCATTGGCCGCATCAGCGGCGTTGCGGACTGAAACCAAGGCGGCTGTACTCTCCAAGAAGGCCTTTGGACCGCTTATGCAGCATTTATTCAGGCGTACGCGCAGAGGTGTGGAGAGCGATGCCGATTACCTTACGGAAAAGGCGCATCCTACGGCATTCGACCGGGAGTCGCTTGACGTCGGGCGAATGGTTGAGATGGCGCATGGGCTTACGCCGGAATCAATACCTCCTGCGATTCTGCCGCTTTCGTCGTTTGTGCCGGTGAAGTCCACAGACCTCGAACGCGAACTTGATTTCACGTTCCGCCCGTTTGCAGCCTCCGGTTCGGGGCTGACGTACGCATGGCGCACGGTGCATGGCGATGCAGAGAGGGTTGTGATCACCCCAGGACAGAACGGTTCTGTACATCTTTCGGTGGATTGCCGCAACTTGACAAACCGCATAGATGTTGCCTGCTTCGCCAAGACGGCGACGAGCACATGGAGCGCACCATCGTTCATCTGCATATATCCGGTTTCCGCTGCCGGTTCCAATCGTTGAGTGCGCACACAATCTCGCCATTTTTCATTTCAGCCGATGGATGAATGCTCTGCGCTGATGTGCGATGTGGTATAATGCCGATTCCATGGGAAACATAAGTCTGACCACTGTAGGATTGCTTGCAATCTCCAACTTCATCATGTGCATCGCATGGTACGGGCATCTCCGCAACCTCGGAAGTGCGCCGCTGTGGATTGCAATAGTGTCCTCTTGGGCGATCGCGCTCGCCGAATACTGCTTTGCGGTGCCGGCAAACCGCATCGGGGCTCGGACGATGAGCCTTGAACAGCTTAAGATAACGCAGGAGGCCGTATCCCTGCTGATCTTCATCCCGTTCTCGATACTGATAATGAAGCAGCCGATATCCTGGAACTATGGCATTGCCATGGTCTGCATCCTCGCGGCGGTGTTCTTCATATCACGCGCATGAGATGACGGTTTGCGCATTCCGGTTCAGTACGACCGCAAAGCCTTGAAGAAGTCGTCGTTCGATGTGCGGACGGTCGGGAACTCCAGTATCGAGAACCTGAACGGCTTGGACGGCGCGGGAGAGAAGTACAGGTCGGTTGTCCACCATTCGTTGAGTCCGAGTGTCGCCGGACACGGCTCATCGAGGACGATTCCGCTCGGCCCCATGCCCTTGCCGTCCGCCGAGCCGTCGTAGTCCGCGTCCTCAAGCGCGAACAGGCGTTCGTCGCCGCGCAGCGTGATGCGTTCGTTCGGACGCGGCGGATAGAACCGCAGGTCGCTCCGGGTCTGCCTGCGATACCCCTTGAACTTCGTCTTCTTTCCCGGCCCGTAGTCGAGGAAGGATGGAATTGCGCTGACGTGCACAACCATGCCGGTGGCCGGGCGCAGTGATTCCGCTGTCGGCGCAACCTCGAACTTCAGAAGAGGCGACTCCGGTTCGAGCCATGTCCGGAATCTCACGGAGGCACCGTCGAAGTTGAAATGCGCCTCGATGCCTGCGGCCTCGCCATCCGTGAACTTGCGCAGCGCGTCAGGACGCAGCTGCAGCCGGCTCCACGGAATGCCGTTCACGGTGAGCTTGACGGCATCGATCAGTCCGCATACGCCATGGCTGTCGTAGACCTTCGTGAACGACTGGTTGTGTCCTGATCCATTGCTTGCGCTGAACGCGAAATGGCGCGGCTTGCCGTTGTGTGCGCGGACATTGCGGAACGAGAGGATCCAGGACGCCTTGCCGTTGGCAAGGGTGGCTGTGCGTTCGAGCGACAGCTCCTTGCGAAGCGCATGCGGTTCGCGGATGTCCACGGAGATCGCCGCTGCGCACAGAAACGGCAGTGCTGCGGAAACGGCGCAGGTCGTGATGAACTTGATTGAAACTCCCATGGCGGTCAGTCTCCCAGTCCAACGAAACGGAGGATTCCGAACATGTCACGGTTGTGGTTGTTGCCCATCGTGAATGCGTTTCCGTTCGATTCGCGCACACCGCCGCGCCGGTTGCTTACGATATTCGCGTTCCACTGGTCGTAGACCTTTGGTGCACCTTCGTCGAATGCGCTCCAGGGGACGAAGAACTCGGCCTGCCAGCCGCCGCCCTTGATTTTCGAGACGTGACGGAAGCCGGGGACGCGATAGTTGGCGTCGGCGGGCTGCACGATCGGCAGATGACGCTGCTTGCTGAGATAGTCGCGGTCAAGGCAGTCAAACGCAAACTGATACTCCTGCTCCTTGCCGAGTCCGGGCATGAAAAGAAGCTCTACGGAGTCGTTGGCCCACATGTCCTTTGCTCGATCCGCCTTTGGCGCGTACGGAGCGTCAATACGTCCGTGAAGTCCGTTTTCGTCCCAGGCGAGCCGAATCGCGGTCGGAGTCTTTGCCTTTGCTCCCGTCGTGGTAATCAGAAGCGGCATCGGCGGAACGGTCGACCAGTCGAGATTGCCTGTCCAGCGCTTGACGTCGTAGACGGGCGGCTCGTATGCCGCCAGCGCCCGGTGTGTCTTGAACGTCTCGATCCAGTAGTCAGTCATCAGCGCCAGGCGTCTCGCCTCCGCAGAACCCGGTGCAACGGCTTTCTGCGCCGCCGCGACACACGATTCAAGTTCTCCGATTGCATCGACGGACAATGCACCGGATCGGCCTTTGCCTTGAACAACCACGTCGAGATAGGCTTTCTTCAGGATGCGGTGGAACTCCGCCATCTCGGCGCCGGCCTTTTCGCCGAGGCAGTCTCGCATGATCTCCGGAATCGCCTCGTCGGGATTGTAGTCCGGGTTCCATTCTGCCCGCCAGACGCCGTAGGCAGACCAGAAGTAGTGCCACATGTCATGTCCGCCGTCGAAGTCGTAAAAGAGGCCGCCTTCGCGGCTAAGGTATTTTCCGAGCAGCTTCGGCACATCGCCGACGAATTCGGGAATGATCGCGCGGGCGAAGCGGTCGTTTCGGTCGGTGTACAGCCAGGCCTTGAGCGCCGGCCTGCCGCCGAGGGCGTCGTACCATTCGCGAAAGATCCGGACGGCGTTGGCGGCGGCTTCCGGATTGCGCGTCTTTGCAGGCAGATCGCCGACGCACACGTTGACTTCGACGTTGTCGGGAAGCGTGAATCGCTTGTCGGACGGCGCATGGAGCGCCTGGTAGTAGATGAGCAGGAACAGGCGCTTGTCCGGCATTTCGCGCTTCAGCCGGTTGCCGAGATGCTGATAGAACCGCGCATAGATGTTGCACGCCCAGGCGTCAGGGCCGCGCCTGTCATCCGCCGGATTGATCAGCCCCAGCTTCTCTACGGTCGGATTCCCGGTGAACTCCGAACGCTGAAGGTACGTGTCGCAGACCCCGAACGAGCAGGTGGTCGGGGAGAACTCGCGGCGGTAGTTGCCGTTGTCGATTTTGCCGTTGGACGAATAGTAGAGTTTCCAGTCGTCGATCAGCAGATCGGCGAACGAGAGGTCGACCACGTTCCAGGCGTTGCCTATATGGGCGAACGGATTGTGCCAGAACTTGCCAGACGGGGAGGTGTAGAAGATCGTCTTGAGCTTGTCCGGATGGTTCTTGGCCATCGCTTCAGGCGTCGGCGAGTGCGATCCGCCCGGACACGCGACACCGCCGTCCTTCCAGAAGTCGACGAAGTTCCGTGCCTCATGTGTGCTGATCTCGCCCATGTAGGGTCGCCAATGGTCGATGCGGGCCTTGTTCTCCGCTGACGTGTACACGTAGTACTTGTCGCCGCGCTTCTTGAACCACGCCTCGTCCTCGTACGCAAATGGGCTGACCGTGAGATTCGAGATGGCAGGGTAGATTGTCCCGATTTCGCCGGGGAAGTACCATCTCACGCCCAACACGCGCTCGGCGAAGTCGAGCGCGGCATAGCGCGCATTGCCGCCGAGGACGATGCCCGTCGACGTCGTTCGCATCGCAATCTTCTGGCACGTCGAATCGGATGCTGGCTCAAATGAAATCCTGAACTTCGCACCTTCCTTGAGCGGTGGACGCCCCACCGTCTTTTCAACGCATTTTTCGATGAGTGCTACGCCCCATTTCACGTCAGCGTTCGTCAAGTCACCCTCGACCGAGAAGGCCGGCACGCCGTTTTCGACGAACGACATCGGTACGCCGGCTGGCGTCGCGGAGAGCGTGATGGGCGTCAGCGCCTTTGAATGGAGATTGTAGGCATTGGCCGAGCAAGCCGCGAATGCGGCGATTGCGATCGTTGTCAGCTTGTTCATGTGTTTGGCGTGGTTATGTGTTTGTTGATTGATTGGCGGTGGACAGTCGGGGACGGGCGGCTATCGCAAGATCACGGTGAAGCCTGGCTTGCTGAACTCCTCCGGCGTCATGAGAATCACGTTTGCCGGGACGCTCCCTGTGAATGTGAGGTGCGAACCGTCTTCGACGACGAGTTTCGTGATTCCGGTGCGTGGCGTCGTGATTGACGAGAAGCCGTCGAGCGAAGCGATGAAGTTTGCCCGCTTGGCGAGCGACAGCGAAAATCCCGCAGCGTCATCGGAGCGAAGGTTCGTGAATTCGACCGTTGCATCGCCGTTCAACCGGATTGAGCCGAAACCGGTGATGGCGTTCTGTACGGTCTTGCGCTCGGCGTTTGCAATCTCAAGCGTCGCCTCGTTCAGCATGATGCCGCCGGTTCCGGCCGTGCCGTCGCCCTTCAGGACGAGCGTGGACTTTATTACCTCAGTGCCGCCGGTGTAGGTGTTGCAGGCCGAGAAGACGATCTTGCCGGGCGTGAACGTCGATCCCTCGGACGAGGATCCGATCTCGATTGCATCACCGGAGATCACGTTCGAGAAAGCGCCTTCAACATCCGCGCCATACGCCGTGATGCGCATCGGCGCCGTAACCTCCACTTCGCCCGCGACCTCTCCGTTGGACGTGAACAGGAATGCGCCGAGGCAGTTTTTGAATGTCATGCCGCCCGCCGGATGGAAGCGCGAGCCGCATCCGGAGGCCTTGATGCTGTTTGCGATCTTGACGCCGGGCTTTTCGAACCGGATGCAGCCGCCGGCCAGCGCACCTCCGCCGATGCGGATCGGTCCGGACGAGAACGCCGCGTCATTCCCCGGAATGGCCTGTACGCCGTTGATGACGGTCTCGCCGGAGTAGGTGTTTGCGCCGTCGAGTTCCAGCACCATGCCACTGATGTCGAATGAGGGTGGCGCGACGAGTGAAAGTCCGCCCGAACCAGTTATCTTGGCTTCAATCCGGGCTGCATACTGTCCGTTGCCCAACCAGCAGCCGACGACGACGCCTTCAGATGTTCCGAAATCAAGCGTTCCTTCGCCGCCGATTGACGCCGCACCCATATAGCCGCCGTTGTTTAGCAGGATAGGCGCGGGGTTCACGCCGTCGCCGACGTGGAGTGTAGCCCCTTGCGAAATCGTAAGCACCGAACGGCCGGAGGTGGCCGAGGTTTCGGTGGAGCTGCTGCCTTTGATCTTGAGGGCCGGAACAGACGTGTCCGCCGAAACGGTGGTGAGCGAATCGACGCGGACGGCTGATGTGGCGGTTCCGCCGTTCGCGAGTGCGGCGTATCCGCTGTACGGTGCAATTTTGTCATTGGCATAGGAGGCGAAGTCGATCTGGCCTGACGTTGTGACGAACATCGGCTCGATGATGCGTCCGTCCGATGCGGTGTCCGGCGCCGTCGTGAAGGTGACCTTCCCCTCGAATGTCGATGCAGCATCGGAGAAGAACAGTGTGCCGCGATCTTCGCGCACGGGTGCTCCGAGTTCATACGAGTGCACGATGTCCTCGTTTCGGAGGCGGACGCAGACCAGTCCCGCGCCGTTGTAGCGGAAGTTCCCGCCTGTGCCGATTTTCGCCGTGATATTCGTTTTCACGCCGAAGTCTTTGTTGATAGATTCTGACACTTCGATGCGGCCGTTTCCGAGGCGGAAGTCGCGGGTTCCGAAAAGCGGCTCCTCGCCGGTGAGCATCGCCGGATAGTTTCCGATGACGAGCGTTCCGTCCGTGTTGTCGAAAAGCCCATTGATTGCAAGCGGTTCCTTGAACAGCAGGAGTCCGGCTCCGATTCGCCTGACGCCGCCGTCTGAAGCCGTGCCAGGGGCGGTTTCAAAGGCCTTGGAGAAAAGGATCTTGTGGTAGCCGCCGTCATAGGGGTAGTCCCTGCACCGTATGTCGAGCGTCATGCCTTTTTCTCCGATGCAATGCGTGATCAATCCGTTTCCGCCGTCGAGGTTCATGTTGAACATAGAGACGTAGTCGAGTGCCCTGAACACGCCGCCGTTCCAGATGAACGTCTTTGCACGTGGCGAGGCCGAGACGCCTCTGTGAGATTCGAACACGCCGCCATCGGAGACCGTTACCTTTTCGGGGATTCCCTGACCCCAGCAGACGGTGCCGCCTGTGCGTACGTTCAGCGTCCGGTTCGTATAGGAATCGCCGTTGTAGATGATGACTTGGTCATGGCGAAGCGGTTGTCCATAGTGTGCTCTGGTAGAAACGTTTGTCCCGCCGAGATATGCGCCGTTCTCGACCGTCAGCACGGAGTCGTTGTAGAAGTAGACGTAGTATCGTCCTAAATGACAGTCTCCGCCGCTAAGGGTGACATCAGAGCCGCCGTTCTCGTTGGTTCCGATGTGCATAGCGCCGCCTTCAAGGTTGGCGTTCAGCAGTCGTACCTTTCCGAGGAGCGTGACGCCACCGTCGCCGGTGATGCGGCTTCCGATCTCCATTGTCTGATTTGCCGGCGCATTGATGCGGAGGCCTTCCCATGTTCCGTCGCCCTTGAAGGTGGATCTCAAGGTGACGCTGGTCGGCAGGTTTGTCGGCCAGCCGTTTTCCGTGCCGTCACCCAGTGCCAGCCGGGCGTCGCGCACGCCAAGCTCGCCGATGAAGCCGTCCAGGATCGGGAGAGACGATGCCGTGAGAGTGCGTTCGCCTCCTCTGTCGAAGCAGAATTGTCCGGAGCCCGAAAGGCGCAACCGGGATGTGTTTTGGCAATCGGAGTAAAGGGTGACCGGTTTGCCGTCCGTGTCGTTGAGATGCAATGCCGCGTCGCCTTCCGGAATGATGCGGTAGAGGTGGAAGTTGCCTATTCCCGGCGCGAACGAGATGGGGGCGACAGACGCATCCTTGTAGGATGCGATGACGTTTGTGAATGTGGTAGACGAGCCGAGAATGAACTTGAACTTCTCGGACGGCGTATCGTTTTGGGCTGCGAATGACAGTCTTGCGAAGTATTTACGGGCGCCGTCGTCGCGTTCGTAGTCGCCATGAACACGGCCGGAGAACAGGTAAGGCCCGTTCGTGAGCGAAATGGAGTTCATGTCCCAGATGTTGGTTATCGTGCCGCCGCCGGAAAAGCCGTCGAGGTATGTCGTCGTGGCGCCCTTGAGATCCAGCAGTGCGCCATCTTCGAGATGAACCGGCGTGTTATTTGCGAAAAGATAGTTCGACGCCGACTTGAGTGTGGCGCCGCTGCGGATGGTGACCGGCGAGCGGATGGGACAGGGCATCGGCGGAATGAATTCGGTTGTGCCGCCGGCGAAATCCCATGCCTTGAAGAATCCCCAGAACGTGCCGGACATTCCGTCGCCGTTCGTGGCGGTGAAAAGAAGAGAACCGCTCCCCGTCTTTCGCAAGGTGGTCATGTAGTGGGTCGACGAGACAAGGGCGTTCGATATGTTCAGGTTCACGCCGTCTGCAACATGAATGTCAACGATGTCGTTCTTCAGAAAGATGCGTGTATCGGAGGCGATGTTCAGCAGGAACTTGCCGCCGCTCAGAAACCGGAGGCCGCCGCACCGGCCGATGGCGGAGACGTTGACGGTGTAGGATTCGGCGCTGCCGGGATCGAATGTCACGATGTCATCGGTCGTCGGTGGATTGCCGGAAGACCAGTTGGCGGGTTCAGTCCACTCGCCGCCGTCTTGTCCAGTCCATGAAACATCTGCGGCGTATATGCGCGGCAAGACGAATGTCAGGCCGACAGACAGCCATGTGGCGATGCTTTTCGGTGCGATCTTTGGTGTCATCAGAATCCCTCCTTGAGACAGATGCCAGTGATGGTAGCATATTGCGCATTTACATTCAATAGGGCAAAAAAAAAACTCATTTTTAGTTTGGCGCTTTTTTCAGCCTTCACATATGGCGATTCTGTGCGCGTATGACATGGCAAAGCGGAAAGACAAGGGGAAATGGGATCTTGAGCCGCAGAAATCGTCTGCGGTTGAGGTGCCGAATATCGCCTATCATCTGCGCAGACTTTTCTCTGACGCGGAA